>NZ_JAFCLR010000017.1:0-156454 GCF_018131065.1 Bradyrhizobium sp. AUGA SZCCT0431
CAGAGGGCGCAGGGAATGCCGGATGCGCGCTGCACCCGCGGTCTCGTGTGCGAATAGTGCAAACAAAGCTGCACACGAGCATACAGGGCAGCGGAGAGCATCCGACATTCCCTGCGCAATGGCTTTACGGCTTATAACGCGATCTCCCCGGTCGGGCCGTGCTCGTTGTCACCGTCATCAGTGTGAAGCGTGAGCTCCTCACCAACTTGACGCCAGCGTACGGGGCATCAGGACCACGCGTCTTTACCGTACGCTCAAGCTGCGCTCGTCAGTCGCAACATCAGCGTCCACCGCGACCCGTCCCTCGTTGTGACGTTGGCCAACGCCCCTCTGAGCGGGACAGGATGGCAATAGATATGAAGTGATTTGGGTCGGATGGAAACAGAAATATTTTTGATTTCCAGAAATTATTGGCTTGACACGACTTCTGAAATTCGGAATTGATTTGCCCGTCGGGTTGTTTTGTCGCACGCGTGGCGCAACATTCTGCTTGCGGGCGGGGCGACTCAGTCCGGGTTTTGCAATTCAGATGGAAGGAAACTACGGTGGAAAATAATGCAATCAGCCGTGGTCGGTGTGGATGAATGTTGTTGGTCGGGTCGAAAGTGTTTGGCGCTATCCTGTGAAGAGCATGCGCGGCGAAATGCTGCCGGAAGCCTATGTCAGTTTCTCCGGAGTTTTGGGCGACCGCCTTTACGCGGTCCATAACTCGGCCGCGCCCACCGCATTTCCGTATCTGACGGCGCGGGCTCGCCCGGATATGCTGCTGTATCGTCCGTTTTTCCGCGAGCCGGCGCGCTCGGTGCTGCCGAGTAACCTTGCCGAGGCCGAGGCGCGCGGGCCTGGCATCACTCCGCTTTTTCCGGGCTTTGAGGATCTGGCTGTCGATGTCGCGACCCCGTCGGGAGAAATTTTTGGGGTTGATGATGACAGGTTGCTTGGCGCGCTGACCGACGAGTCCTCGCCGGGCGAACTGACCATGCGACGATCGGATCGCGCCATCACGGATTGCCGACCGCTTTCGCTGCTTGCGAACCGCACGATCGACGGCATTGGCCGTGCGGTGGGTGTGAGCCTCGACAAGCGCCGCTTTCGCGAAAACCTCTATGTCGACCTCAACTCCGGCGAAAGCTTTGCCGAAGACGCCCTCGTCGGCCGGCGGCTGCGGATCGGTCCGAAACTGACGGTCCACATTCTGGAGCGCGACATCCGTTGTCGCATGATCAACATTGATCCGGCGTCGCTCGAAGAGAACTCCGAGATTTTGCAGTATGTGGCCAAGAATCATGACAACCGAGCCGGCGTCTACGCCGCTGTGCTGGTGGAGGGACTGGTTCGCCCGGGTGACGAGATTGTTCTTGAGGATTAATGCCCCGGGACACGCAGCCGCACAGCCGCAATAGTCATATCATCTGCAGCGCGCAGGATGTTTGGAGCGAAGTGAAACCCTTAAGTTCAGTTCGTGAGTAGAAATACGGTGCATTGTCACAGAGCCATCTGTGTCTCATTCAAGAAGTCCGAAGCAGCCTGATCGAAAATTGATTTCATAATGGCTGGCGGGCAAGCCGGTGGGGGCCAATCTTTAGGTTGCGTTCCATGTAACTGATTGCCTAATATAAACCTTTGGCCGGGGGGCTTTTGGCAATGTCTATCGTTTTTTCAGACCTAAGAAGCAAAATTGGAAGTCGGCTTTCCGGATTTAGCGGGCCGGCGCGATTAGCAATCATCGCAATCAGCGTTGTAATTGTGGCCATCGTTTTGCTGTGGCTTTTCAACCAGCTGTTCTACTACCTGTTGGCGAAAAGCTACGCGGAAGAACTTTCACAGGCGTACAATCTCAATAAGGGGTTCACCAAGGCACTGGTCTGGGCAAGCTTCGCAGCCATTGTTCTTTTCGCCGGTTGCACGTTCTCATTTTCGAAGCACAAACGAAATTTTGGATACGTAGGAATTCTCGGACTGTTAATTGGACATAGCGTTCTGCTGGGAATGCGCGATGCCAATTACGACGGCGATGGGAAAACGCAGAAATGCTATGTGCTGACGCGAGACGGAATTAAGATCCTAAATCACGTCGGCGTTGATCCCGATACAGGTCGCGAGTGCAAACTTCTTACTCCGCAGATGACCGAAAAGTATAACGCTTACAGAAATGGCAAGCGCCCGCTGATTGTCACGGACACGAACCCAGCCTTCTTTGATCCTGTTAGCGGGGAGCCAATCATCTGGTTCGCAAAGACAGATGCAGGCCGTGTCGAATTATTCGATCTGATGGGATTTCACCCACAGACCGGCGAGGAATTGAAGCCAGTTGACAAGCCAAGCGTTGATGAATGGCGCAGGCAATCGTCAAAGGTCGTTCGCAGGATGCCCAACCGGGTTCCAGACCCCGACAAGTATGGTTTCTTCGATGCGCTCAGTGGCAATCCAAAGGTGTGGTTCTGGGTGTCAGAAGCCAGTGAATACGAGTTCTTTGATGGGCCTGGCTTCCATCCGACATCCGGTGATGAATTTAAGGTCATCACGCGGGAAAAAATAGCAGCTTGGCGGCAGTCCGTTGAGGTTGCGGCTCAGCGTAAGAAAAAAGAGCAAGAGCAACAGGCCCAAGAAGCTCGTGATCGCCAAGCACAGGAACTGGCGGCAAAACAGGCAGCACAAGACGCCAAGAACATTGCAGAACGTCAAGCTACCGAGGAATTGCAGAAGCAACAGCAGGCTGGTTTGGATTGCGATCGACTGGCAGCAAATCCTACCGATATTCGTCGCAAGGCCGAGGGCGCGACCTTTGATGTTCTTAGGGGGCACGCGGATCAGGCGATCGAAGTTTGCAGCAAGGCTGTTCAGCAATCGCCTTCGGAATTGAGGTATCAGTATCAATTAGGCCGAGCGTACCAGTTCAAGGATAGGCGAAAGGCATTCGACATCTTTGTCACGCTTGTTAGAGCCGAGTACCCCGCAGCATTTGATAATCTCGGAGGCATGTATCTCGGGAAGGACAACGAAAAGGCGGTTCAACTTTTCCTGCGCGGGCGAGACCTTGATGACGCGGATTCGATGGTGAGTTTGGGTGATATGATCGACAAAGGAACGTATCCAACAGACAATCCGCTTGCGATGAAGCTTGCTCTTTTGAAGCGCGCCGCCGATCTTGGTCATGCGGGCGCTCAAAGGGCGTTCCCTCTTGAACTCGCGAAGGCGCAGCAGGCGCAGTCGAATCAGGAGACCCAACGTCAAATGTTGGAAATCTTCGGGCAAATCGTAGCTGGCGCAATACGCAGATAGGTATAGCTCGCGTGGGCGGGCTCTCTCCAACCCGCCGATCCATGCGAGATGGCGGATTAAGGGGAATCCGCCCTACGAGCTCAGTCTTAATTTCGGCGAAAGAGGTGTCGAAGCTCCGCAGGCGGCAAAGTCAGGGATGAATAATATGGCCACCTTTATCCTGATCCCCGGAGGCTGGCAGGGCGGTTGGGTCTACCAACAGGTGGCAGAGATACTGACCGCGCACGGGCACAATGCCTTGCCGATCACGCTTTCAGGGCTCGGTGACACTCCCGCCCCGACGGCCAATCTTGAAACTCACATTGGTGAGGTCGTCAGTGCCGCGAAGTTCGCATCAGGGCGACGTGGTCCTTGTTGGGCAATCCTACGGCGGGATGGTCGTGAGCGGCGCAGCCGATGCGGCGCCATCGCAAATCCGGGCGCTGGTCTATGTGGACGCCTATGTGCCTGATTCCGGTGACTCGGTCTGGTCGCTGACGACGCGGCGTTTTCGCGATCTCTTCGTCGCGGGCGCGAAGGCTGACGGACTAAACTGCGCGCCGCCTCCCAATCTTGACCCGCGCTGCCGACCGCATCCGATCGGGACGTTTCTCCAATCGATCAATCTCAGCGGACGCTGGCGTGAGGTGCCGCGCAAGACCTTCATCGGCGCATTCGGATGGGAGGGAAGCCCGTTCCTTGACCTGTATCAACGCTTGAGCGGCGAGCCGGAGTGGTCGACCTTCGCCTTCGATTGCGGACACAATGTAGCACGGCTGAAGCCCGAGGCTCTGACCGAGATATTGCTGGCTCAGGTTTGAGCAACGAACGGCTGCAATCAGCCAAGGCGGATTAAACTCTGAAAAATGATGCTTTCGTTGAGGGATCAACGTTTCGCGGCACGTTAGTTAAAGGGTTGGCTTTTGCGCCGGCGCGGTGGAAGCTGGCTTAAGGCACCGAAGGAGGAATCCATGCGATTTATGAGAGCGGGCTTTTCAGTGTCTGCGATGATCCTGGCGATGACTGTCTTCTCGCTTGAGCCGACATTCGCCGCAGGCTCGCGGGCGTTTTGCGGCACCTGGCTGAACCTCTGCAACAAAACCTGCCCGGGCGGGGCGGGGACGTGCGGCGGTGTTTGTGCTGCCCGACACACCGCATGCCTCTCTTCTGGTTGCTTCTTTTTCAATACGCCGGGGCCTCGATGCCAGGGTAACGCCGCGGATGAAGCCGCAACGGCACGGAGTAAGGACAGAATGAAGAAGGGTCAGCCGGTCGGCTGCGGACCGAGTTTCGGACGGCCTTGCCAGCCTTAGGGGCGAAGAACGGCGCAAGTGCCACGTGCGCAGTCCTTGCCACTCACCTTTACCCCAACAGCTCGCGTACAGGGCGGGTTCTCTTTAACCCGCCGCTCGATGGCGAGATGGCGGGTTAAAGAGAACCCGCCCTACGGCGCTTCCCCCGTCATTGCGAGCGAAGCGAAGCAATCCACACTTGTTTTCTTGGCTGCTATGGATTGCTTCGCTTCGCTCGCAATGACGACTGCCAGAGGAAAGCCTCGTTGCCAAAAAAAATCCGCCGGGAAAATCCCCGGCGGATTGTCATTGTTGCGTAACTTGCGGCGGCTCTTACGCCTTCATGCTCGCCTTGACCGCCTCCGCCGTGATCGGCAATGCCCGAACGCGGGCGCCGCAGGCGTTGAAGATGGCGTTGCCCAGCGCAGGGGCGATCACCGTCACCGCCGGCTCGCCGACGCCGGTCGGCTTTTCGCCGTTGGCGATGACGTTGACGGCGACTTCCGGCACCTGGCTCATCCGCAACGGCGTGTAGGTGTCGAAGTTGGTCTGCTCGATGCCGCCATCCTTCAGCGTCGCTTTTTCATACATCGCGAGCGAAAGGCCCCACAGCGCCGCACCCTCGACCTGGGCGCGGATGTTGTCGGGGTGCACCTGCATGCCGACGTCGGTGGCCACGGTCAGCTTCTTGACCTTGACCTCGCCGCTGGGCGACACCGCGACATGGGCCACGCAGGCGGTCCAGCTGGCGGTCGCGCGTTCCTGCGACGACACGCAGGCCACGCCCATGCCTTCTCCCTTGGGGAGTTTGACGGTGCCGTAGCCGGCCATGCCCATCGCCGCGAGCAGGGTGCTGCGCAGACGCTGCGCGCCACCATCGTTCTTGCCTTTGCCGTCGAGCAGGGAGATCCGGTACTCGGCGGGATCCTTGCCGGCGGCGTGGGCGAGTTCGTCGATCATGCTTTCGACCGCCCAGAAGGTCCAGCCCGGCGCGACCGACCGCAGCTGTCCCGACGGGGTGGCGTTGTGCGCCATCTCGTTCTTGATGGCGCGCACATTGTGATTGGGCACGGAATAGAAGAAATCCGCGCCGTTCACGGTGAAGGCATCCAGCGGCCCCTTCTTGTCGACCGAAGGCGACAGGAAATCGGGGATGCCCCAGCGCTGGGTCGGCCACGCACTGACCACGTCATGATTGAGCGCGATCAGTTTGCCGTCGCCATCGAGGCCCGCCTTGACCTTCTGGAAGGTCAGGGGGCGCGAATAGTCCATGGTCATGTCGTTTTCGCGGGAGTAGATCACCTTGACCGGCTTGCCGACGGCTTTCGCCGCCTGCACCGCGGGCACCATCATGTCGGCGTCGAGACGCCGGCCGAAGCCGCCGCCCAGCCACATCTGATGCATCACGACGAACTTTGGATCGATTCCGGCGGCGCCCGCCGCGATCGCGCCGGAGCGCGTCGCGAACTGATTGCCGGAATAGATATTCAGGATATCGCCCTTGAACTCCGCGGTGGCGTTCATCGGCTCGAGCGGCGCGTGGATGTTGATGCTGGTGGTGTACTCCGCCTCCAGCACTTTCGCCGCCGTCCCGAAGGCGGCCGCGGTATCGCCGTCCTTGACGAAGAACTGCCCGGAATCATCCAGCTTCTGCAGCCGCTTCGCCTCATCGAGCAGCGACTCGCTCGACAGCTTGGCGTTCGGACCACCGTCATAGGCGATCTTCAGCGCTCCCGCCGCTTTCTTCGCATTGGCATAGGTATTGGCTACCGCCACCACCCAGCCAGTCGTGCTGCCGGTCTTGTCGTCGAGCGTCACCGCCTTGATGAAGCCCGGCACTTTCTTGGCCGCGGAATCATCGACCGATTTCACCGTGGCGCCAAAGCGCACCGGCGGGGTCACCACAGCGCCGTAGACCATGCCCGGCACATTGACGTCGATGCCGTATTTGGCTGTGCCGTTGCTCTTCGGTGGGATATCGAGCTGCGGCACCGAGACACCGACCATGGTGTATTGATCCGGCGTCTTGAGCTTGATCGCCTTGAGCTCGTCCGGCGTGAAGGTTTTTGTAATTTTGCCGCTCTTGACGATGTCGGCGAAGCTCATCGACTTCTTCGACTTCGGATGCGACACGGTGGAATCGCGCACCACCAGTTCGCCGGCGGGAACGCCCATGATCGTGGCCGCCGCCTGCGTCAGCGCGATCCGCCCTGCGGCGCCCGCGCGGCTCATGGCGTCGAAGTTCATCATCGTCGACCAGCTGCCGCCGGTGATCTGCGCGCCCAATACAGGATCGTTGAATTTCGGATCGTTGGAGGCGAGCTGAACCCGCATGTCCTTCCAGGACGAGCCGAGCTCTTCGGAAACGATCTGCGCCATGGTGGAAGCGATGTGCTGGCCCATATCGGCCTTGCCGCACGTCACGGTGACCAATCCATCGGGTCCGATCGAGTACCAGACGCTGGGATCGAACTTGGCCGGAGCCGCCAGCGCCTGATCGGCGCCGAGCAGGCCGGGAACGGCGGAGTAGCCGAGCGCGAGACCTGCGGCGGCGGTGCCGACGAGGAAGGAGCGGCGGCTGAGGTCGGCGGGTTCGCCGGATGCGTTTTTCACGTGCGTGTTCATGTGGGCCTCCGCTCGGTGCCGGCGTTGGACGCGGTGCGCATGTCGGCGGCGGCGCGCAGAATCGCCTTCTGGATGCGGGAATAGGTCATGCAGCGGCACAGATTGCCGTCCATATGCGCAACCACTTCTTCCTTGGTCGGATTGGAATTCTTGGACAGCAGCGAAGCCGCCTGCATGATCTGGCCGGACTGGCAGTAGCCGCATTGCGGTACCTGCTCGAGGATCCAGGCCTTCTGCAGCGGATGATCGCTCTTGGCGCTGAGGCCCTCGATGGTGGTGATCTTCTTGCCGACGGCGTCGCTAACCATGGTCTGGCAGGACCGGACGGCTTCGCCGTTGACGTGAATCGTGCAGGCGCCACACAGGCCGGCGCCGCATCCGAATTTCGTGCCGGTCATCTGCAATTGCTCGCGGATGACCCAGAGCAGCGGCGTATCGTTCGCCGCCTCGACGGACATATTCCGCCCGTTGATATTCAGATTAGGCATTTGCGCTCCCCGTCCGGTGCATGAAGCCGCTTACGGCGGCAACTCACTATTGGCCAACTCACTGTTGGGCATTCACTGACACCCACCGGCTCGGCGTCAGTCGGCGCGCAGAATGATACCGATCGGAATTAGAGGCAATGCAATTTGGAATCGTTCGAAGAGAATAAAATTTTGAAAAATCTGGTTGTGCGCTGCGGCAAGATCTTGCGCGTGCCATTGATTTGGAATGCCCGCGGCGTGGGCACGGTCCGTCATTTCCGCATTTCCCAACCGCCGACGGATCGCGCTAGGATACCGCCGGATCGAAATCGCACATTATCCTGGCCGGAAAATCGCAATGCCGAAAATCAACCGTGACGGCGTCAACATCCATTACGAGGTGCATGGCAGCGGCCCACCGTTGCTCTTGACCCACGGTTATTCCTCGACCTCGGGAATGTGGCAGGGCCAGATCGAGACGCTGTCGAAACATCACAAACTCGTGTTGTGGGACATGCGCGGCCACGGCCAGTCGGATTATCCCGATGATCCGGCGGCCTATAGCGAAGCGTTGACGGTGGCCGACATGGCAGCATTGCTCGACGAGGTCGGCGCGGACAAGGCCATCGTCGGCGGGCTGTCGCTCGGCGGTTACATGTCGCTGGCGTTCTATCGCAGCCACCCCGAGCGCGTGCGGGCGCTTCTGATCATCGACACCGGACCCGGCTTCAAGAAGGACGAGGCGCGCGAGGCCTGGAACAAGCGCGCCCATGACACCGGCAACCGCTTCGATCGCGAGGGCCTCGACGTTCTGAAATCCGCCAGCCGCGAACGCTCCGGCGTCAGCCATCGCGATGCGTCGGGACTGGCACGGGCCGCGCGCGGCATGCTGATCCAGCGCGACGCGCGCGTGATTGAATCGCTGCCCGACATCAAGGTGCCGTCGCTGGTCGTGGTCGGCGCCGACGACACGCCGTTCCTTGCCGCATCCGATTACATGGCGGCGAAGATTCCCGGTGCGAAGAAGGTGGTGGTTCCGGCCGCCGGCCACGCCGTCAACATCGATCAGCCGCAGGCTTTTATCGACGCGGTGCGGCCGTTCCTTGACGGCCTCGACTCCAAGACGAGCGCGAGGGCCGCATCATGAAGGCGTTTGCCGCCGCTTCGCTGCTTCTCGTCGCCAGCGCCGCACCTGCGCTTGCGCAAAAGCTGCCGCCGTTCGGCGGCCCCTACCCGCCCCCGTTCACCGAAACGCTGTCGAACACCATACCGTTGGAATTCGGCATGGATGCGGTGGAAGCCGAACGCGCGCTTGGAACTCCGCTCAATTATATCAAGGGACGGCCGGGCGATGAGGTGTTCCTCACGTTTCGCGATCTCGGCGGCAGCGGATTGTTTCCCAGCAAGCACCGGCTCTATCTGCAATTCCGCAAAGGCCGGCTGGCGGGCTGGAAGGGCGACTGGGGTCACAACTGGATGTGGCAGTAACCGCCACCTCTTGCCTGCAACAGACTTCGTGCAAACCTTCACATAAAAGGATGAACCGTGGGACAGGATATTACACTGACGGCTTCGGACGGCTTCAAGCTCGGCGGCTATCGCGCCGATCCGGCGGGCGCGCCAAAGGCGGCCATCGTGGTGATCCAGGAGATCTTTGGCGTCAATCACCATATTCGTTCGGTGTGCGATCGCCTCGCAGGCGCCGGCTATGTCGCGATCGCGCCGTCGATCTTCGACCGTACCAGCCCGAACTTCCAATGCGGCTATTCGCCGGATGAGGTCGCGAACGCGCGCAAATTCATCGCCAACCCGGATTGGCCGGCGATGTTGCTCGACACCCAGGCCGCGATCGATGCGGTCAAGAGCATCGGGCCGGTCGGCATCATCGGCTTCTGCCTTGGCGGCAGCATCGCTTTCGCCGCCGCGACCAAACTGTCAGGCCTATCGGCCGCGGTCGGCTATTACGGCGGCGCCGTCGTCCGCTTCGCCGACGACAAACCGAAAGTGCCGACGCAATTGCATTTCGGTGAAAAGGACGCCGGGATTCCGCTGACCGACGTCGAGACCATCAAGACCAAGCGGCCCGACGTCGAAGTCTTTGTCTATCCCGGCGCGCAGCACGGCTTTCACTGCGACGAGCGGGCCAGCTACGACAAGACCAGCGCCGACATCGCCTGGCCGCGCAGCCTTGATTTCTTTGCCAGGCATTTGAAGTGACGGCGTAGTCGTCATACTCCACTGTCGTCCCGGCCTTGAGCGCAGATGCGCGATTGCGCATCGGGGGACCCATAACCACCAGCGGCAATTGGTTTACAGGCTGGTCGTTATCTTCCTTTTTCAACAACACGGGCCGCGGCGTATGGGTTCCGGCGTTCGCCGGGACGACGATAATTACTCGCCCTTGACGCCGGTGGCCTTCACCACATCCGCCCAGCGTGCGGAGTCGCGGCGCAGGGTGGCTGCGAAGGTTTCCGCCGTACCGCCGACCGGCATCAGGCTGACCGTCTCGAGCCCGGCTACTCCCTCGGGGGAAGCGATGATACGGGCCAATTCCGCGGACAGTTTCGTGACGATGTCCTTGGGCGTTGCAGCGGGCACGAAGACACCGACCCAACCTTCGGCCTCAAAGCCCGGGAAGCCGAGTTCGGCGAGCGTCGGGACGTTCGGCAACTGGGTCCTGCGCTTTTCGCCGCCGACCGCCAGCGCCCGGACCTTGCCTGCCTGGATTTGCGGGCCGGCCGTGGTCAGATCGACGAAGGCTGCGGTCACCGTGTTGTTGAGCAGATCGTTCACCAGCGGCGCCGCGCCGCGGTAGGGAACATGGGTCATGTCGATGCCCGCGTTCTTCTTCAAGAGTTCGCCGTAGAGATGCGACGTCGTCGCGTTGCCGAACGAGCCGTACGGCACCTTGCCGGGGTTCGCCTTGGCGTGATCGATCAGTTCCTTGACCGACTTGATCGGCTGCGCCTCGGGGACCGTCAGCACGATCGTCGACAGCCCGACCTGGGTCACCGGCGCGAGATCCTTGAAGACGTCGTAGGGCAGTTTCGCAACCAGGCTCGGCGCCTGGATGATCTGGGTGATGGCGACCAGCACGGTGTAACCATCGGGCTGCGCCTTGGCGACGTAATCATTGCCGACCACACCGCCGCCGCCCGACTTGTTTTCGACGACGACGGGCTGCTTCCACGCTTCCGACAGTTTGTTGGCCAACAGGCGCGCCGAAACGTCGGTGGCTCCGCCCGCAGGGTAAGGCACCACGAAGGTTATTCGCCGCTCCGGATAGGACTGCGCCGCCGCCTGTTGCGCGGACATGCACACCGCCGTCATGGCAATGCCTGCGATCATTGCAGCTGAAATGGCGGTGCGCACGAGCTTGATTGGCAAACGGATGCTCATCTTTTCCCCTGGTTGATTTCAATGGATTGCGTTGACGGCGGCATATGCCGCTGGCCTGTGAGAGGCAAGTTCCGATCCGGCGCTTCGCGCCGAATGCGCTGATTCACCACAGCCCGGTAATGCCGCTGCACGGAATGACGAGAACTGCGTCGCCTTCTTTGCCAGGCAGTCGCTTGTCATGCGCGGGCTTGACCCGCGCATCCATCAAGAAAGAGGAGCCTTTGTCGAAGTGGATGGATTGCCGGGTCAAGCCCGGCAATGACAACCAATTTTCAGAACCAGCGCTCGCCGACCAACACCGTATCGCCCGGGCTGATGGAGGTGCCGGGCGGAACGATGTAGCGCGCGGTTCCCGAAGCGTCGGTGTGCGTGACCGTAACCCGATCGCGCCGCGCGCGGGGCGAGAAACCGCCGGCAATCGCAACCGCGCTTTCGACAGTCATGTTGGGCACGTAAGGATATTGTCCGGGCGCCGCCACTTCGCCGAGGATGAAGAACGGCCGGTAGGCTTCGATCTCGACCGCGACGGAGGGATCACGGATGAAGCCGGCGCGCAGTTTGGCTGCGATCTCGGCTGCGAGACCGGCGGGCGTGCGGCCGCGCGCCGGCACCGAGCCGATCAGCGGTATCGTGATCGAGCCGCCGGCATCGATCGCGTAGGTATTGGTGAGGCCTTCCTGGCCGTAGACCACGACGCGCAGCCGGTCGCCGGCATCGAGATGATACGACGTGTCATATCGCACCGGTTCGGCATAGGCGACGGGCGCCGCGACAACGACGGGAGCGGGCGCATAAACTGGACGCGGCGTTCTGGCAAAGGACGCGCGCATCGCGCTGATGGCGCCGCCGCCGCTATTGTCCACGACGGCGACCGGCGCCGGCGCCGCGCCATAGGTCATGGCGTCGAGATCGGCCTGCGGCGCGACCGCGACGGGTCCGGCCGTGCGCATGCACCCCGACAGAGCGAGCGCGGCCATCATCGCAGTGATCGAAAATCGAAACGCGCGCGCAACTCGCACCGGAGCCATCCCTCAAAGCGAGACAGCTCTAGTCTTGCACCGGTTATGGTTAACAAAGCGTTTTTTTGGGGTGCGGTGCCTTAACAGGAACCCAAGGAAGACAGACCATCCGTCATTGCGAGGAGCGAAGCGACGAAGCAATCCATTCTATCCCTGCGCGGAGAGATGGATTGCTTCGCTTCGCTCGCAATGACGGCCTTAGGCGGCACTCGCGCCGACGCCGATCGGGCACGACACGCCGGTGCCGCCCAGCCCGCAATAGCCGGCCGGATTCTTGGCGAGATATTGCTGATGATAGTCCTCGGCAAAATAGAATTCACCTGACGGCGCGATCTCGGTGGTGATGGCGCCAAGGCCCTTGGCTGCCAGCGCCTTCTGGTACATCGCCCTCGACGCATCGGCGGCTTTGGCTTGCGCATCACTGAGCGTGTAGATCGCGGAACGATACTGGGTGCCGACATCGTTGCCCTGGCGCATGCCCTGCGTCGGGTTGTGATTTTCCCAGAACGTCTTCAGCAGCGCCTCAAAGGAGATCTTCTTCGGATCGAACACGACCAGCACCACTTCGGTGTGACCGGTGCGGCCCGAGCAAACTTCTTCGTAGGTCGGATTGGGCGTGTGGCCGCCGGCGTAACCGACGGCGGTCGCAAAAATACCCTCGCCGAGTTGCCAGAACTTGCGCTCGGCGCCCCAGAAACAGCCGAGTGCGAACACCGCCTGCTCGAGACCTGCGGGATAAGGCGGCTGCAGCGTGCGGCCGTTGACGAAATGGGTTGACGCGGTCGGGATCGGCGTGGCGCGGCCCGGCAGCGCTTCGGCGGCACTCGGCAACGCGGTGGTCTTGCGCATGAACAACATGGATTGCCTCCAGGCGGAACATCGGCTGGCGCGCAAACGGCGGCAGCCGGCTGACTTCTATATAAGGCTTTACGCGGGTTGCCGCAGCCCTGTTACGCAAGGCTCCTTACGCAAGCCTTCCTACTACTCAAGCCTTCCTACTACTCAAGCCTTGGCAACGCCCGGCCTTTGCTGAACCATGCCGGTCAGTCCCGCGAATAGCCGATCAGCGGCTTGCGGGGCCGGAACAGGATCATCAGGAGAATGCCGAACACGCCCAGCACCGCGAAAACCGGCTGGTCCAGCAGGACCCTGATGACGCTGTTCCAGAGCCAGGGCGCGGCCCCCTCGACCGAAGTGCGAAATGCCAGCTGGCTGGACTGGTGGATGTCGTTCCAGAACTGCCCGAACCGGGTGAAACGCAGGGTCTGGTCGGCGACATACCGTGCGCCGTCATAGACCATGAAGATGAATCCGCCGGCCAGGAGCAGCAGGCCAATTAGCCGGAAGAAACCGCGGATCATGCGTCACCTTATACCTGTCGGGCCCGGATGGCCGTCAGCCCAATACCGGGCTCCCCTAATAAATTCAACCTCGTCAGCACCTTATGCGCCATTTCCGGCCGGATTTTCCGATTTTTGGAGGGTCCAGAAAGCGTTGACGGTGCAGGACTCGCCCTCTATAAGACCCCCAATGGCGGCGGGCGCAATCCCGCCGCCGCTGTTCTTTGAGCCGCGCCGCGGTGGGAGCATTTTGGCTCCCGAGCATGGCGACCTCAAGGACACCCTGTGAAACACACCAGCGCAATTTGAACGGCCGGCGCGCTCAAGCCCGACCACCCGAGCGATGACAGCCGAAGGATAGTTGAGAACATGGCCAATACCACTTCCGCCAAGAAGGCGACCCGCAAGATTGCCCGCCGCACCATCATCAACAAGTCGCGCCGCACCCAGATGCGTGGTGCGGTTCGCACCGTCGAAGAAGCCATCAAGAGCGGCGACCGCGATGCAGCGTTGAAGGCGATGGCGCGCGCGGAACCGGAACTGATGCAAGCCGCGCAGCGCAACATCATTCACAAGAACAACGCGAGCCGGAAGGTGTCACGCCTGACGCACCAGATCGCCAAGCTCGCGAAATGAACTGACGGAAAAAAATATTCGTCAAAGAAGCCCGGCCTTGGCCGGGCTTTTTCTTTTTTCCAGTTCGATTGTCCCGTTGCTGCACAGCCGAGCGCGTGTCATATTTCTTCGCGCGCCCGTAGTTTTACGGCGGTGCGATTGGTGCAACGGCAATGCTGTGCGCAGACGCGAGACGCACAGACAGTCTCGCTGTGCAAATCGGATGAAGCCCGCTCTTCAAGGCCGCGAAAGCGCTGCGGGAGTTACCCTGAAAAACAATCGCGAAAAACTTCGCCTCGCTAATCACTTATCAACATAGCAAGCGCAAGCGGTTCGAAAATCGGCCCGCTAACGAACTTAAGTAAAAATTTTATGAAAATTTTTTGAGAGCGTGACGCAAATTGTCACGCGCGCGATTCTCTGCGCGGATTCAGAAGCTTGCTTTCCACCTCCTCGAGTGCAGTGCTGCAACACAGCCACAGAGTCTCTCACGCGCGTCGATTCACGGATTGTCAGAATTTCCGCTTGGTGTACATCTAGTGTCGTTCGCGACGCCCACGGCTCTCCAGACCAGCGCGGTTTGAGACCCAAGGGTGGACGTGCAAATCGGCGGCGGTGTGCGCGTTAGCGACGCTTTCCAAGCGATGCTAAGTTGGTAACTCATAGCAATATGAGAATGGTTGTTCTGTGTCTAAATTTCTCAGGCGTGGCGTGCATGTTTCGCGTGTCGATGACTAGGGAGATAAGGCAAGTGTTGGCAACCGCAGCGTTGGGAACGCGTAGCGCGTGAACGTGTTGAAGACGACAGACTGAGGTTACGCGGCGGCGCAGCGCCGGGCAGATGTCCGGTAGCGGCAGACTGACTTTGAAAACACTTTCGACATGACAACTCGCCGCGCGCGCTCTCGCGGCGAGAGGGGGAGGCACTATGCATTACGGAATCATCGCGGCATTAGACGGACGCATTTCACAACAGACCGTATTGGTTGCTCCAGCCTTCTTTTCCAACCATTCCTCGGTGCGAACTCCGGACGGGCCGTCGAGTACGCGCTGACCTCGCGGGAAACCTTCTTCTCCAACTGACAATTTGACCAGCGGCGGTTCGCGCCGAACGGTCGATCTATGTCCGGAGTTGAAGCCCCGCTTGAGGTCGCGCTTTGCAGCACCCCTGTTGGCAGGAACCCTGCAAGGCGATTTAGCAACGAACATTACTCTTTCAGAAAAGTTATCAGGCAATGACGAATATCGAACAGGATCGCTGGTCGCGGGTGAAGGGTCGGTTGCGGACGACGGTAGGCGAAGACGTCTATACGAGCTGGTTCGCGCGCATGGATCTGGAAGGCGTGCAGGACGAGAACGTCCATCTGTCGGTTCCGACCCGGTTCCTCAAGAGCTGGATCCAGGCGCATTACGCCGATCGCGTTCTCGCCTGCTGGCAGGCCGAGATGCCCGAAGTGCACCGGATCGACCTCACCGTGCGCACGGCGATGCGATGCGCCGCACCCGCGAAGGAAGCTCCCGCGCCGGCCGATCAGCGCCGCGTCGAGCATGCCAACGGTCGCCCCGCGCCCGAGCTGCGCGCCACCGCGACCGCGCCGGTATCCGCGAGCCATGATGCGCTCGGCGGCTCGCCGCTCGACCCGCGCCTCACCTTTGCAAGTTTCGTGATCGGCCGCTCCAACACGCTGGCGCATGCGGCGGCACGCCAGGTCGCCGAAGGACGGCGCGGCGATGCCGTGATGTTCAATCCTCTCTATATTCACGCCGGCGTCGGCCTCGGCAAAACCCATCTGCTGCAGGCCGTCACATGGGCCGGCAATTCGGGCAACGAGCGCAAGGTGCTCTATCTCACCGCCGAAAAGTTCATGTACGGCTTCGTCGCGGCGCTTAAGACGCAGACGGCGCTGGCCTTCAAGGAAGCGCTGCGCGGCATCGACGTGCTCGTGATCGACGATCTGCAGTTCCTGCAGGGCAAATCGACCCAGGCCGAGTTCTGCCATACGCTGAACGCGCTGATCGATGCTGGCCGCCAGGTCGTGATCGCGGCCGACCGTCCGCCGTCCGATCTCGAAAGCCTCGATGATCGCGTGCGCTCGCGGCTGGCCGGGGGCCTCGTCGTGGAAATGGGTTCGCTCGGCGAAGAGCTTCGGCTCGGCATCCTCAAATCGCGCGTCGCCGCGGCCCGTGCCCATCATGCGAGCTTCGACGTGCCGGAACCGGTGCTGGACTATCTCGCGCGCACCATCACCCATAACGGCCGGGATCTCGAAGGCGCCATCAACCGGCTGCTCGCGCACTCCAAGCTCAACGCCCAGCCCGTGACGCTGGAAATGGCCGAGCGCGAAGTCCGCGACCTGATCCGTCCGCAGGAACCGAAGCGGATCAAGATCGAGGACATCCAGCGCGTGGTGGCCCGGCAGTATAATGTCAGCCGTTCGGACCTGTTGTCCTCCCGGCGTACCGCCAATGTGGTTCGCCCGCGCCAGGTCGCGATGTACCTGGCCAAGACGCTGACGCTGCGGTCGCTGCCCGAGATCGGCCGCCGGTTCGGCGGACGCGACCACACCACGGTGCTGCACGCCGTGCGCAAGATCGAGGCACTGGTGTCCCGGGATACCGCGCTGTCGGAAGAGGTCGAATCCCTGAAGCGCCAATTGCAGGAATGACGCAGTCGTTCCGGCGAACGCCGGAACCCATACTCCGCGGCCGGGCGTTTGGGCACCCTGGCCGACGGCTTATGCAAGCCACATACGGCTGTGGTTGTGGGTCCCGGCCTGCGCCGGGACGACGGTGAATTTGCCTGCAAACCGTGGGAAACGGCGTTGCTATCCCTTGCGCTTGGGCTCTATCCGCGTCACCTTGCGGTCCCCCCCGAGGGTTTGATCAAGTCCCCCTTGATCCGGCTTTTCGGGTTTCAATCGCCGCGGCGCGCCTTCAGGGCCGCCCGGCTTTTCCATCTTAGGGATCAGGCGGGTATTGCAATGAAGGTCACCGTCGAACGCGCGCAACTCCTGAAATCGCTGGGCCACGTCCATCGCGTGGTCGAGCGCCGCAACACCATCCCGATCCTCGGCAACGTGCTGATCCGTGCCGAGAACGCCAAACTGTCGCTGAAGGCGACCGACCTCGACCTCGAGGTGACGGAAACCCTGGCGGCGGAAACCGGAACCGCCGGCTCGACCACCGTGCCGGCGCACATGTTCTACGACATCGTCCGCAAGCTGCCCGATGGCGCGCAGATCGTGCTGGAGGCCGACGGCGACCGTTCGGTGCTGGCGATCCGCGCCGGCCGTTCGCGCTTCACGCTGCAGACCCTCCCCGAAAGCGATTTTCCCGATCTGGCCGCCGGCGACATGACGCACTCGTTCTCGCTGGCCGCCGCCGACGTCAAGCGCCTGATCGACCGCACGCAATTTGCGATCTCGACCGAAGAGACCCGCTATTACCTCAACGGCATCTATCTGCACTCCGCCGGCAGCGCCAAGGCTGCGACCCTGCGCGGGGTAGCGACCGACGGACACCGGCTGGCGCAGATCGATCTGGCTCTTCCGAAGGGCGCTGTCGGCATGCCCGGCGTGATCGTGCCGCGCAAGACCGTCGGCGAGGTGCAGCGGCTGATCGAGGACAATGAAGCCGAAGTCTCGATCGAATTGTCGCAGGGCAAGATCCGCTTCACCCTCGGCAATGTGGTGCTGACCTCGAAACTGATCGACGGCACCTTCCCGGATTACGGCCGCGTCATTCCGCAGAACAACGACAAGGAACTGATCGTCGACAAGAAGGATTTCGAGGCTGCGGTCGACCGCGTCTCGACCATTTCGAGCGAGCGCGGCCGCGCGGTGAAGCTGGCATTGTCGGCCGGCAAGCTGGTGCTGTCGGTGACCAACCCGGATTCCGGCAGCGCCACCGAAGAGCTCGAAGTCGAATACGCCTCCGACGCGCTCGATATCGGCTTCAACTCGCGCTATCTCCTGGACATCGCCGCCCAGATCGAAGGCGAGGTCGCGGTGCTGCGGTTGGCCGATCCCGGTTCCCCGACCCTGGTGCAGGACAAGGACAACAAAGGCGCGCTGTACGTGCTGATGCCGATGCGGGTGTGATTAATTCGCGCGAAACGGATGCGGCTCCTCCCTCTCCCCTTGTGGGAGAGGGTGGCGCCGAACGAAGTTCGGCGACGGGTGAGGGGTTCTCTCCGCTAGCGCCGAGCCATCGACCTGTCGCCAAACGCCTCCGCAATTTCGCCAGAAGCATGCGCCGCGGACCCACCGACGCGGAGCTGGCAATGTGGCGGTTACTTCGCGATCGACGACTGGCTCGGTTTAAGTTCCGGAGGCAGGTCCCTTTTCAAAGCTTCATTCTCGACTTTGTATGCTTCGAGAAGCGGTTGATCATTGAAATCGATGGAAGCCAGCACGCATCATCGACGCGCGACGAAGCGAGGGACGCGGCGCTAATCGCCGAAGGATTTCGGATCGCTCGCTATTGGAACAATGATGTGTTGCTGCAACCCTCTGCCGTGCTGGAGGACGTTTTCGCAAAGCTCGCCCAGCCGTAAGATACCCCTCACCCGTCGCCGAACTTCGTTCGGCGCCACCCTCTCCCACAAGGGGAGAGGGAAGGAGAAACGACTTTCTCTCTCGCCATGACCCCTTCCCGCATCCACAAGCTGACGCTGACGCATTTTCGCAATTATCGGGCGGGAAGCGTGCAGACGCGCGGCGACGTCGTGGTGCTGGTGGGACCGAACGGCGCCGGCAAGACCAATTGCCTCGAGGCGATCTCGTTTCTGTCGCCGGGACGGGGCTTGCGGCGCGCGACGCTGGAAGATGTCGCCGACAATCAGGGCGACGGTTCCTGGGCGGTCTCCGCCGAAGTCGAAGGCGCGCTGGGGCTTGCGACGCTGGGCACCGGCATCGATGCGCCGGGAAATGAAAACAGTTCCACTGGCCGGCGCTGCCGGATCGACCGCGAGCCGGTGAGTTCGGCGACTGCGTTCGGCGATCATTTGCGGATGGTGTGGCTGACGCCGGCGATGGACGGGCTGTTTCTTGGCGCCGCCTCGGAACGGCGGCGCTTCTTCGACCGCCTGGTGCTGGCGATCGACAGCGAGCATTCCAGCCGCGTGTCGGCGCTGGAGCGTTCGCTGCGCTCGCGCAACCGGCTGCTCGAAGTACGCAATTACGACGACCATTGGTGCGACGCGATCGAGCGCGAAACCGCGGAGCTTGCGGTTGCGGTCGCCGCCACCCGCGGCCAGACCGTGACCAGACTCGCCGCGATGCTGCGCGAGCGCGGTGCGGCTTCCGCGTTTCCGTCGGCGCAGATCATGCTCGACGGCTGGATGGAGAATGCGCTGGTGGGCGAACCTGCGACGGCCGTGGAGGATCGCTACCGCGAGATCCTGCGCGCCAGCCGCCCGCGCGACGCCGCGGCCGGCCGTACGCTGGACGGGCCGCATCTGACCGACCTGCAAGTGGTCTACGCGCCGAAGAACATGCCGGCGCGCGATGCCTCCACCGGCGAACAGAAGGCGCTGCTGATCGGGCTGGTGCTGGCCCATGCCACGCTGGTCGCCGAGATGACCGGCATCGTGCCGCTGCTGCTGCTCGACGAGGTCATCGCACATCTCGATCCGGGCAGGCGAAAAGCGCTGTTCGACGAACTGGCAAAACTCGGCGCGCAGGTCTGGATGACCGGCGCCGATCCGGCGGCATTCGCCGATATCGGCGCATCCGGCGAGGTTTTTGACGTCGATTCCGGCAAAGTCACCCGCCGCGCCTGAGGCGGGCAGAGTCCGGTTGAACCTCAACGACCACCCGCGCGACTAGACTTCAGCAATCGCGCCATCGACGCGCATCCATCGCTGCTGCGCGGGTCAGGCGTCGGCAAATACCGGAGATACCCATGTTTGGAACGACGCGCGGGACGCTGGTCCCGGCACGAAAACACCTGTTTGCTCTCACCCTCGCGGTGATCGCCAGCGTGCCGGTGGCTGCCAGTGCCGATTACACCGCTGACACCATGGTCGATGTCCGCACCCTGCCGCGACCCGAAGGCGCCGTGGAACAAACGGCCGAGACCAAAACCCATCACGGCAAAACCTATCGATTGACCTACGACATTCCGGCTTCCGTCGCGGTCACGGCCGCGGCCGCGGCGACGAAGAAATCGCTGGCCGCCGACGGCTGGGTGGAATACGTGCGCCCGCTCGAAAACACCTCCTCGTCGGCTTTCAAGAGAGGACGGCAAGGACTGAATATGAGCGTCTGGTTGGGCAAGCAATCCACCCTGTCCTATAATAGCTACATCCCAATTTATGCGAACGTGCCGTTCCCGCCAGGTGCTGTCGACATCCTCTACGACGAGCGGCGGCCCTATCTCGGCTGCATCGCCCCGACCGGGTTCGACGCAACGCTCGACTTCTTCCGCAAGGAGATGGAAGCGATCGGCTGGAGGCGGCTCGAAGCCGCCGAGGCAGCCGAGCGCTGGCCGAACGCGCAGCTCAGCGAGACGGTCGAGAACGGCGTGCGCGCCTATTACAGCCATGATGCCAAGAATGACTCTCATCCGCAGCGGCCCGTCATGCTGACCCTTCAGCGCCGCGACGACGGACGGACCGGCGTGGAGATCCGGGTTGCGCCATTTGCGATGCCGGAAAAGCTCGAAGCCGCTGACGACGTGTCCGGCCTGCCGATACCGAAGACAATCCAGAGCCTGCGCGGTTCCGGTGATTCCAATTCGGTCGACCGCAGCCTGGACATCGGCGTCGTTGCCGAGCTTCCCGCAACGCTGGCGTTTTATCGCCGCGCGTTTGCGGCGCGGAGCTGGACGGAAGAGACCCGCGGCGCCGTCGTCACCCCGGACAACGTCACGCTGAATTTTTCCTCCTCTGACCACACGGCCACGCTGAAATTCAGCCGCAAATTCGATCTGACGATGGTCAGTATCGCGACGCAGATGAAGGAAGCCGCGGTGGCGGCGCGAGCCAGGGCCCAGAAGGAAGCCAGCGCGAAGTTTTCCAGCGATGCGGCGGCAATAGCAAAAATGGTCATCGCAGCCGGAGAAGCGCAGCTTGTGGCCCAGGCCGCCAAGCTGTCGGATGCGCCGCTGCGCGCCCATGCCGACAATTCGAAGCCCGTGCCACTACCCGAGAACGCCGAAGAGGTGAAGTTCGAAGGCGCCGATGGCCGGCTCGATTTCTATTCCTCCTCAACGGTGAGAGCGGTCGCGGCGTTCTATCGTGACGCGCTGAAGGCACAGGGTTGGAAAGAACGGCCCTCGGTCATCAACACTCCCCGCATGGCCGTGACAGAGTTTTCCAAAGGCGGCAAGGCGATGTCGCTCACCGTCATGCAGATGGGCCCGAAGGTAAAGATCATGGCCTCTGGATCGGCTCTGGTGATGGCCGATGCCAAGATGGCCGCCAAGCCAGGTGCGGCAGCCGCCGCTCAGGCCCCCAATGAACCGGTGGCCAAAACGACCGATCGACCTCTTGAGGCCGACCCGGACTCCGCCTTGCCGCTGCCGAAGGAGCACTCGATGACCTCGATGGGAACCGGCAAGATGCCCGGCAGCGATGCTCCGTTCCGCCGCGACCTCGAAGCCAGCATTCCCGCAGAACTCGGGTCGGTGCTCGCCTTCTATCGCAGCGAACTCGGCAAGCGCGGCTGGAAGGAGCAGGCCGAGGGCGCCGTCGTGAAACCGGACCAGGTGCGGCTGGCGTTTGCCTCCGCCGACGGACCCGCGACGCTGAAGCTCGGCCGCCGCAATAGCGAGACCTCCGTCAATCTCGCGCAGAAATATCCGGCTGCGGCCGCCAAAGCCGAAATCATCCCGAAGCCAGGGCAGGCCAAACTGGTGTTCGGCAACATGGGCGACGGCGAAGCGACCGTCACGATCAACAAGCAGACCATCAAAGTCGCCGGTGGCGCCGGCGGACCGCAATCGCCGAGCCGGCCGATGCTCGAATTGCCGCCGGGCAAATACCAGTACTCGGTGAAGCTCGCCGGTCGTCCGGCCAAGAGCGACAGCGTCGAAGTCACGGCTAACGATGCCTGGGGCTTCATGATTGCGCCGAGCGGCGAGGCACTGTCGCTGCAGATCTATTGATCGAAGCGTTTTCGAAGGAAGTGGAGATAGCCATGTTTGGAACGACGCGCGGGATGCTGCTCCCGGCACGGAAACATCTGTTTGCTGTCACCCTCGCGGTGATAGCGATTTCTCCGCTTGCTGCCAGCGCCGACCCCGCCATGCTCGATGTCCGCACGCTGCCGCGGCTCGAAGGCGCCGTGGAACAGACGGCCCTTACCATGACCTATCTTACCAAAGCCTATCAAGTGACCTACGACGTTCCGGCCGGCTTCGGGGTGGCCGCCGCTGCGGCGACGCAATTGCTGGCCGCAGACGGCTGGGTGCAATATGCGCGCCCGCTCGAAAACGACAAGTTCTCGTCGAAGTTCAAGAAGGGACGGCAAGGACTGGTTGTCTCGGTCCCGCCAGGCAAGCAGCCCAATCAATCCAGCGTGATTTATAGCGCCAACACAGCTCATGTGAACGTGCCGTTCCCGCCGGATGCTACCGACATTCTATTTGACGAATGGCGGCCCTATCTCGGCTGCATCGCCCCGACTACGTTCGACGCAACGCTCGCTTTCTTCCGCAAGGAGATGGAAGCGAGCGGTTGGAAGCCGCTCAAAGCTGCGGATGCGGCCGAGCGCTGGCCGAACGCGCAGCTGAGCGAGACGATCGAGAATGGCGTGCGCGTCTATTACAGCCATGATTTCGACAATGGCTTCCATCGGCAGCCGCCGGTCATGCTGACGCTGCAGCGCCGTGACGACGGACGGACCGGCGTGGAGATCCGGGTCGCGCCATTTGCGATGCCGGAAACGATCGAAGCCGGTGACGATGTAGCCGACCTGCCGATGCCGAAGAAAGTCATGGCCGCGCGGAGTTCGGGCGATTCCAATTCGGTCCGGCGAGAGCTGGATGTGGGGGTGGTTGCCGAAATTCCTGCAATGCTCGCCTTCTATCGTCGCGAACTCGCGGCGCGAAACTGGACCGAAACCAGTGGCGCTGTCGTCTCGGCGGATAACGCCATGCTGAACTTTTCCTCGGCCGAGCAAACCGCCACGCTGGATTTCAGCCGCCGATATGATCTGACGGTGGTCAATTTCGTGACTCACATGAAGGAAAGCGTCCTCGCCGCGCCCGCCAAGGCCAAGAAGGAAGCCGAAGCGGCCCAGGCCGCCAAGGTGGCCCAGGCCGCCAATCTGTCGGATGCGCCGCTGCAGGCGCTGGCCGACAATTCGAAGCCCGTGCCGCTGCCGGAGAACGCCGAGAAGATGGAGTTCGACGGCGACATCGGCAGGCTTACATTCGAGTCGAGCTCCAGCGTCAGGCTGCTCGCGGCGTTCTATAGCAGCTCGATGAAGTCGCAGGGCTGGAAGGAAGGGCATTCGGTCATCCACCCGCCCATGATGGCCATGATGGAATTTTCCAAGGGCGCCAAGTCAATTTCCTTCACCGTCATGCGGATGGGTCTGAAGGTGAGCGTCACCGCCTATGGATCGGGCCTTGAGATGGCGAACGCCAAGCCCGGCGCGGCAGGCGGTCGTGCCACAGGCGGTGCAGCCACCAAAGCGGCGGTGCAGGATCTCGAAAATGACCCCGACGCGCCGTTTCCGGTGCCAAAGCAGCATAGTGCGATGAACACGTCGGCGAGTGGAAAGCTGCCGGGCAGCAACGCTGTGTACCGCAGGCAGCTTGACGCCAGCATTCCAGCGGAACTGAGTGCCGTGCTCGCCTTCTACCGTCGCGAACTCGGCAAACGCGAATGGAAGGAATTGGCGGAGCGCGCCGTCGTGAAGGCGGACCGTGTGGAGCTGGCATACACCTCTCCCGACGGCCCGGCGTTGCTGAAGCTTGGCCGCAGCGAGGACGAGACCTCGGTCAGCCTCGTGCAGAAATATCCTGATGTCGCCGCGAAAGCTGACATGATGCCGAGGCCGGGCCAGGCCAGGCTCATGCTCGGCAATCTCGGCGGCAGCGAAGCTGCCGTTACCATCAACAAGCAGACGATCAAGGTCGCCGCCGGCGCAGGCGGGCTGCAATCGCCGAGACCCCCGGTTCTGGAACTGGCGCCGGGCAAGTACCGATATTCGGTGAAGGTCGCGGGCCACGCCACCCGAAACGATACCATCGAGGTGACGGCCGACGACGCCTGGGCTCTGATCATTCCGCCGAGCGGAGAGGCATTGTCGCTGCAGATGTATTGATGCGACCGTTTTCGAGAAGCCTGGCGCGGCGTGCTCGCGGGCGCTTGCCCCCGAGTACGCGGCCGATGACGGACTAGATCAGGTCGCCGAGCCCTTCCCGGTGGGGGGAATCGGTTCTCCGGCAACGAACCCGCCTGTTGCGCCGTTCTCCGGCAGATCCGTTGCAGCCTGCCATTTTCTGCCGCGACGACGTCTCAAAAACAGGCACTTCGAGGCTCGGAATCATCCCCCGAATCGTCCTTTTCAGAGGCCGCCGAATCGCCCTTTGAGCGCCTTGAAAGAGCACCAAAAAACACTATTTATTCAATAGCTTGTGGACGGAGACTTTGCGCTAGGCGCATGGCCCCTTTCATGGCACAAATAGAACAATCAGCCCCTCATATTGCGCAGCTGATTCGGGACACCTCGAAGGCCTTACATGACAGAACCTGCCCGGCAGTCACCTGCCGACACTGAGCATCCCATTCCGATTGAATATGGGGCGGAATCGATCCGGGTGTTGAAGGGGCTCGACGCCGTACGCAAGCGGCCGGGCATGTATATCGGCGACACCGATGACGGATCCGGCCTGCATCACATGGTGTACGAGGTCGTCGACAATGCGATCGACGAGGCGCTTGCCGGTCATGCCAGCGCGGTCGAAGTCGTGCTCAATGCCGACGGCTCGGTGACGGTGCGCGACGACGGCCGCGGCATTCCGGTCGACATCCACAAGGGCGAAGGCATTTCCGCGGCCGAGGTCATCATGACCCAACTGCACGCCGGCGGAAAATTCGACCAGAACTCCTACAAAGTCTCCGGCGGCCTGCACGGCGTCGGCGTCTCCGTGGTCAACGCGCTGTCGAGCAAGCTGCAGCTTCGGGTCTGGCGCGACGGCAAGGAGCATTACATCGAGTTCGCCCACGGCGATTCCGTCGCCCCGCTCAAGGTGGTGGGTGAAGCCAATGGCAAGCGCGGCACCGAGGTGACGTTCTTTGCGTCGTCCGAAACCTTCACCAATGTCGAGTATGATTTCGCGACGCTGGAGCATCGCCTGCGCGAGCTCGCGTTCCTGAATTCCGGCGTCAATATCGTGCTGTCCGACATGCGCCACGCGGTCGAGAAGCGCGAGGTGATGCAATATGCCGGCGGCGTCGAGGAATTCGTCAAATATCTCGACCGCAACAAGAAGGCGATCGTCCCCGCCGCGATCATGGTGCGCGCGGAATTGAACGACATCGGCGTCGAGGCCGCGCTGTGGTGGAACGACAGCTACCACGAGAACGTGCTGTGCTTCACCAACAACATCCCGCAGCGTGACGGCGGCACCCATCTGGCCGGCTTCCGCGGCGCGCTGACGCGCCAGGTCAACGGCTATGCCGAGGCCAACGCGAAAAAGGAAAAGATCGCGCTGACCGGCGACGATTGCCGCGAAGGCCTCACCGCGGTGCTCTCGGTCAAGGTGCCGGACCCGAAATTCTCGTCGCAGACCAAGGACAAGCTGGTCTCCTCGGAAGTGCGCCCGGTGGTCGAGAACGTGCTCAACGAAGCGCTGGCGGCGTGGTTCGAGGAACATCCGGCCGAGGCCAAGGTCATCGTCGGCAAGGTGATCCAGGCCGCCGCCGCGCGCGAAGCCGCCCGCAAGGCGCGCGAACTGACCCGGAAGAGTCCGCTCGGCGGCTCCTCGCTGCCCGGCAAGCTCTCCGACTGCCAGGAAAAAGACCCCGCCAAGTCGGAACTGTTCATCGTCGAGGGTGACTCCGCAGGCGGCAGCGCCAAGATGGGCCGCAACCGCGAATTCCAGGCGGTCTTGCCGCTGCGGGGAAAGATTCTCAATGTCGAGCGCGTGCGCATGGACAAGATGCTGTCCAGCGAACAGATCGGCATACTGATCGCAGCGCTCGGCACCGGCATCAGCGATGATTTCAGCGCCGACAAGCTGCGCTACCACAAGATCATCCTGATGACGGACGCCGACGTCGACGGCTCGCATATCCGCACGCTGCTTTTGACTTTCTTCTATCGCCAGATGCGCGAATTGATCGACCGCGGCCATCTCTTCATCGCGCAGCCGCCGCTCTACAAGGTTACGCGCGGCAAGTCCGAGCAGTACCTGAAGGACGAACGCGCGCTGGAGGACTACCTGATCGCAGCCGGCCTCGACGATTGCGTGTTCAAGCCGGCCGTCGGCTCGGAGCGTGCCAGCCGTGACCTGCTGCAACTGGTGGAGGACGCCCGCATCATCCGCGGCATCCTGCACAATCTGCACAGCCGCTATAACCGCATGGTGGTCGAACAGGCCGCGATCGCCGGCGTTTTGAGCCCGAAGATCACAAGCGACATCGACACCGCCAATGCCGCCGCCGATTACATCGCCAAGCGGCTCGATGCCCTGACCGACGAAGTCGAGCGCGGCTGGAGCGGACGCTTCACGGAGGGTGAAGGGTTCCTGTTCGAACGCACCGTCCGCGGCGTCAAGGATGCCGCCATTATCGACGACGCGCTGCTCGGCTCCGCCGACGCCCGCAAGCTCGACGATTACGCGGCGAAGCTGCAGGAGGCCTATCCGAAGCCGGGCCTGTTGCGCCGCAAGGATGCCGAGATCGCGATTCACGGGCCGGTCAGCCTGTTCGAAGCGGTGACCGACGCCGGCCGCAAGGGCGTGGCGCTGCAGCGCTACAAAGGTCTCGGCGAGATGAATCCGGAGCAGCTCTGGGAAACCACCCTCGATACCAACGAGCGCTCGCTGCTGCAGGTGAAGATCAAGGAGGTCGACGAGGCCGACGACATCTTCACCAAGCTGATGGGCGACGTGGTCGAGCCGCGCCGCGAATTCATCCAGGATAACTCGCTCAGCGCCAATGTCGACGTGTGATGCACGGAGTTCCAGTGGCGCCCATCCAGTACATCGTTGAAGGCGGCCACCGGCTTGCGGGCACGATTGAGCCGTCGGGCAACAAGAACGCGGCGCTGCCGATCATCGCGGCGGCGCTGCTGACCGACCATCCGGTCACGCTGGAGAACGTTCCCCGGATTCGCGATACCGAGACGCTGGTCGAACTGATCCGCTCGGTCGGCGCCGCGGCCGAGTGGGAGCAGCGCAACACGCTGAAAATCCACGCCAAGGAAATTCGCGCCGCCGATCTCGATCCCGAGCTTTGCGCGCGGATCCGCGCCTCGATCCTGCTGGCGGGCCCGCTGCTCGCCCGTTGCGGCGAGGTCGCGCTGCCGCCGCCCGGCGGCGACGTGATCGGCCGCCGCCGCCTCGATACGCATTTTCTGGCCTTCGAACAGCTTGGCGCCACCGTCACGGCGACGCACCGGCTGGAGTTCCGCGCCTCACGGCTGAAGGGCGCCGATGTCTTCCTCGACGAGCCCAGCGTCACCGCCACCGAAAACGCCCTGGTCGCCGCGGTCGCCGCCCACGGCACCACGCACCTGCGCAACGCCGCCTCCGAGCCGCATGTGCAGGACCTCGCCAACTTCCTGGTCGCGCTCGGCGCCAAGATCGAGGGCATCGGCACCAACACCATCATCATCCACGGGCCGGCGACGCTGGGCGGGACCAGCTACGCGATCCAGCCCGACCATATCGAGGTCGGCTCGCTGATCGGGCTTGCCGCCGTGACGCGCTCGCCGCTGCGCATCGCGCGCGCCGGCGTCGAGCATCTGCGTTCGGTCCGGATGGGCTTTGAGCGGCTCGGCATCGTCTGCGGCGTCGAAGGCGACGATCTCGTGGTGCCGTCCGGCCAGACCATGAAGATCCAGGACGATTTCGGCGGCCATGTGCCGAAGCTCGAAGACCAGCCATGGCCGGCCTTTCCCGCCGACCTGATGTCGATCGCCATCGTCACCGCAACGCAATGCGACGGCGTCATCCTGATGTTCGAAAAGATGTTCGAATCGCGGATGTTCTTCGTCGACAAGCTGATCTCGATGGGTGCCCGCATCGTGCTGTGCGACCCGCACCGGGCCATCGTGGCGGGCCCGAGCCGGCTGCGCGGGGCGTTGATGACGTCGCCCGATATCCGCGCCGGCATGGCGATGCTGCTGGCGGCGGTGGCCGCGGAAGGCACCTCGACCATCAACAATGCCGACCAGATCGAACGCGGCTATGAGCGGATCGAGGAACGGCTCAACGCACTCGGCGCCAGGATTACGCGGGTGCCGGCGCGAGACGGCGGATAGAGCGTTTTCAAGCGAAGTGGACGCCGGTTCGCATAGCAATCAAGTTTACGCCGATGGCATAGACTTATCCGCGTAGAAAACGCGTCAAAACCAAAATCTACCGCAAGCCACCGTCACTTTTTCGGCCCGTCGCCGTGTTAGTCCTAATCCATGACCTCGCTCGACAAAATCGACGCACACGCCGTCGCGCCTGCCCCGGCGGTGCGGGCGCGCGGCCATGTCGCTGAGGAGTTCGCCGAAACGCTGAAGCTCGCGGTACCGCTGGCTCTGACGCAGCTCGGGCAGATCGCGATGATGACGACCGATCTGGCGTTTATCGGCCGGCTCGGCGGCGAAGCGGTCGCTGCGGCAGCCCTCGCGCATACGGTCTTCTTCGTGATCTTCACGTTCGGTCTTGGCCTAGTGTCTGCCGTGGCGCCGCTGGCGGCGCAGGCTTTCGGCGCGTGCGACCCGCGCATGGTGCGGCGCGCGCTGCGCGTCGGCCTGTGGGCGGCGGTGTTGATCTCGGCGCCGCTGATGATCCTGCCGTTCCGCGGCGAGGCGATCCTGATCGCGCTCGGCCAGGCGCCGGCTGCCGCAAAGCTTGCGCAACAATATCTGTTCGGCCTCGCCTGGGGCATCCTGCCGGCGCTGTGGTTTATCGCGATACGCGGCTTCATGAGCGCAGTGAACCGGCCCGAGCCGGTGCTGTGGATCACGCTGGCCGCGATCCCGACCAATGCGCTGCTGGTCTATCCGCTGCTCTACGGGAAATGGGGCCTGCCTGAACTCGGGCTGTTCGGCGCGGGCCTTGCGACCAGCATCGTCAATCTCGGAACGTTCCTCGCCGGGCTGTGGTTCACCGCGCGCCGCCGGCCGTTCCGCAAATATCACGTGCTCGGCCGCATCTGGCGGATCGACTGGCCGTTGATGGGCAAGCTCGTCGTCATCGGCGCGCCGATCTCGATGGCGTTTATGCTCGAATACGGATTGTTCGGTGCGGCCGGCCTGCTGATGGGCCTGATAAGCACCACCGCGCTCGCCGCGCACCAGATCGCCCTGCAGATCGCGGCCATCCTCTACATGGTGCCGTTCGGGATCAGCATGGCGGCGACGGTCCGGGTCGGACATGCGGTCGGGCGCCGCGACCGCGACGCCGTCAGGCGCGCGGGCTATGTCGCGATCCTGCTCGGGACGCTGTTCATGGCGACGATGACGCTTGCCGTGATCCTGGGACGGTTCACGATTGCCGAACTGTTCCTCGGCGAAGCCGTCGACGCCACGGCGACGCTGACGGCAACGCTGCTGCTGGTCGGAACCACCTTTTTCATCACCGACGGTATTCAGACCGTCGCCAACGGCGCGCTGCGCGGGATGAACGACACGCGCATACCGCTGTTGTTCGCGACCTTCAGCTACTGGCTGGTCGGCTTTACCTGCGCCTGGGCGCTCGGATTTCGGACATCGCTTGGCGCCGGTGGCGTCTGGGTCGGATTGTCTGTCGGCACCGTCGTGTTTGCTATTCTGCTGATCTTGCGCTTCCGCCTGCTGTCGAACAGATTGGCGCTGCAATGACCGTTCACGAAGTCACACCCTCGATTGACCCGAACACGCTGCTGCCCGGCGCGCAGTTTGCCGACGCCTACCGCGTTGAAGTCGAAGACCGCGGCCTCAATGCGCGGCAGGCGGCCGAGCGCATGATGGCGCGGCAGCCGCGATGGGCCGAAGCGCTGCTGACCCTGCGCAACATTCTGGTGACGCCGTTTGGCCTCAAGACGTCAGGCGCAGGTTCAACCGCGCCTCGAGAGATGGTCGGGATATTCCCGATCGTGAGCGAGCAGCCCGAACGGCTGGTCGCCGGCTTCAATGACAAGCACCTGGATTTCCGCATCGTCGTGGACGTCGCGACGTCAGGCGCCGCCCGGGAGGTCACCGCAACCACGCTGGTGCTGACGCACAACTGGCTGGGGCGCACCTATCTGGCCGTCATCATGCCGTTTCACCGGCTGATCGTCCGCAGCCTGCTGCGTCAGGTTGCGGCCTGAATCGGGCACATAGGCAGGCCTTCATCGACCCACTGACCGGCGTGAACCTGTTGCTCCAGGCATGCGACTGAAACGGGGAGACCGTGGCTGACGGCCGCGATCGCGCGACCTTTAGCGTTAGCGGCAGCTTCGCCTGCAGCCCCGCGTTCGGAGACCTCCATGAAGCTGGCAAAGTTTTTCCACCGTCCGCCGGGCGATGATGACCGCGGACTGCTGTTCATCCCGGGCGACGAGCCGACAGTTATTGGCAAGTATATGCACGAGGCGCCGGAGGCGCGGAAAGAGGGCGATTTTCTGCGCAAGGAATATTCCAAACCGAAGACCGCCGTCGCGACGTTCCGCCGGCAAGCCGCCGAGCTCATCGCCGCCGGCTATGTCGAAACCACGCACACGGATTACATGCTGCGCAATCTGCTGCCGGATCCAGAGCCCAAGCCCGACTGGCAAAGAGGCCTCGACGATCTGATGCTGGCGGCGCGAATTGCGCTTCTACCGCCCAACGGACCTGGCGACCCAGCGCAACAATCTGTTCAACTTCATCGCGCGCACCGAGGACGATCCGGAAAATGTCGACGCTTACTTCCGCGAGACGTACGGCGTGGCCGCGCGCGACCTGCTGCCGGTCGCCGAACCCGCCCATCACAGCCGCTGCCTGGTGATCAATCTCGGGCAAGGCGAGCGCTTCGGCTGGTGCTTCCAGTGGGACCATGACGGCGCCTTCGAACTGGAACAGGCGGCCCCCAGCTTCGAAGCCGCATTGAAGGCGCTGACCGACGGCATCGCGAAGCGCGATGCCAGCATGCTCAACTTTCTGGGCGTTTATCTCGATTAGATTCTTATTTTGACGCGTTTTCTTAACGCGAACCGGGGGTCCACCCCGGATCAGGTCCGGGGCAGGCTTTCGCTGGAAAACGCTTTAGCCGGCGGCTTTGCGGACCACTCCGCGACGCAGCGATCGAGATCGCCGATGTTTTGGCGCATCTGTTCCAGCGAAAATCCGAGCGCGAAGAAGCGCTCGGCGGCATCGCCCGGCAGGCCGCGGATCAGGCCATCGCGGCGGACCGAGGCTACTTCCTCCGCGTAGCCCTGCAGCGCGAATTGCACGGGGTCGATTACCGGCGGGCTGGCGGCGCTGCGCAATGCGGCTGCCGATGCACGCAGATGGTCGGCGATCGCTTCGCGTACGCCGGACAGGGGCGTATCCAGTCGCGCCTGCAAATCCGCGGGCAATGCGACCAGACATTCCCTTCCGATCATCACGACGTCATGACGCAGCCGCAGGATGGTGCGCAGCAGCGGGCCGGTGTCCGGCCCCGAGGACAGGCGCGCCGCGCGTTCGCGTTCGGCTTCCTGCCCCATCGCGTGCAAGGCCGTCACCGCAGCACCGATGCCGTCCTGAATCCGGTGCGAGGCTTCGCTATCGAGGCCATGCGTCAGGCCAACCAGCAATTGCGAGAATGCGCCCGCGATCAGCTCGATCAGGCGCGCCGCATTGGCGCGGATCTGACGATGCGCCCGCGACGGCAGCACGAGAAAGGAAGCGGCTAGCCCGGTGGAAGCGCCGACGGTGACCTCGATCAGGCGATCGATCACGGAATCGAGCGGACTGGTGTGGTGCATCTCCGGAATCAGCAATACGATCACACCTGTCACCGTGGCCGCGGTCAAACTGGGGTTGATCGATCCGAGATAGGCCAGCGGCGCCACTGTCAGCACCAGCAACACCAGCAGGGCCGCTTCGCTCGAATGCGGAATCAGCACCGCAATGGCCCCGCCATATACCGCGCCGCCGATCGTCCCCAGCATATAGTCCGTGGTCGCCTTCAGCGACCGGCCGACGCTCATCTGGGTCACGATCAGGGAGGTCAGAACAGCCCATAGCGGCAGCGTCAGATGCAAGGCGCTCGCGATGGTGTAGGCCACAACCGCCGCCACCGTCACCCGGATCGCCAGCGCCAGTTGCGTCCTGTGCGACCGCACACGGCCGGCCACGCGCTTCAGGAAGCCAGCCATGCGCCTCATTCCGCAATCTGCAGGCGATCCTGCCTGTAATTGAGCTTTAGCATAGCTGGTGCCCGCGACCTGGAGACGGCTTGAAAGGTGGATTCAGCCCGCCTACCCTGCGGGCCAAAACGAGGAAACATGATGGCCAACGAAACCGCAACGCTCGCCTCCTACGTCGCCAACCTGAAATTCGAGGACATTCCGCCGGAGGTATTGGCGCGCGCCAAGGTGCTGACGCTCGACTTCCTCGGCAGCACGATCCGGGCCCGGCGCGACGCGGAATCCACCCCCTCACTGCTCAAGATGCTGGAAGCGCTGGCGCTGGACGGCAAGGGCGAATCCACCGTGTTCGGCGACAGCAAAACCTGGACGCCCGCGGTCGCCGCTTTGCTCAACGGCGCGCTTGGCCATTCCCTTGACTTCGACGACACCCACGCCGACTCCTCGCTGCATCCGAGCGCGCCCGTGGTGCCGGCGGCGTTCGCGGTCGGCGAGATGGTCGGCGCGTCGGGCCGCGACGTGCTCACCGCGATCGTGGCCGGCTATGAAGTGTGCTGCCGGCTCGGCAACGCGCTCGACCCCACCTCGCATTATGCGCGCGGCTTTCATCCGACCGCGACCGCGGGAACCTATGGCGCAGCCGCCGCCGCCGGAAAGCTGTTCGGCCTGTCGAAGGACCAGATCATCTCGGCCTTTGGCGTCTCCGGCAGCCAGGCCGCAGGCTCGCTGCAATTCCTGGTCAATGGCGCCTGGAACAAGCGCTATCAGGTCGGCGCCGCCGCGATGAACGGCGTGATCGCGGCAACGCTAGCGCGAAGCGACTTCGTTGGCTCGAGCGAGTCGGTCGAAGGCAAGCACGGGCTGCTCGTCGGCTACAGCGACAACGCACATCCGGACAAAGCGACCGCCGGTCTCGGCAAGACCTATGAGACGCTTCGGATCGGCGTGAAGCCCTATCCGAGCTGCCGCTACACCCACGCGGCCCTCGATGCGCTGATCGCGATGCGCCGGGAGCACAATCTGACGCCGGACCAGATCAAGCGCGTCGAGATCGGCCTGCACCGCAACGGCATCACGCTGACCGGCGATGCCGCCACCAAGCGCCATCCGACCTCGATCGTCGGCGGGCAATTCTCGATGTTCTTCACCGGCGCGCTGGCGCTCGACCAGGGCCGCTTCGGCTGGGACGATTACGAGCGGCTCGGCGACGCCGCCGTGAACGCGCTCGCCGACAAGTTCGACGTGGTGCAGGACGATCGCCTCGAGATCGGCCGCACCCATCCCTTTGGCGCGCGTGTCTCCATCACCACCGACGATGCCGTACATGAGCGGCTCTATGCCGATCCCTCCGGCGAGCCGGATTCATTTCCGGACGCGCAGGCGATGCAGCAGAAATTCCTCACCCTCGCCCGCCCGGTGCTCAACGGCCGCGCGGACCAGCTTGCCGATGCGATCCTCTCGCTGGAGCGATTCGATCGCGTCGCGAAGGCCACGCAGTTGGGAAGGCAGTAAACCGGACTTGCACCGGTGCCCCCTCTCCCCTTGTGGGAGAGGGTGGCTTCGCGAAGCGAAGACGGGTGAGGGGTTCTCTCCTCACGGCGCAGCTTGCGTTGAGGATAGAGACCCCTCATCCGGCGCTTCGCGCCACCTTCTCCCACAAGGGGAGAAGGAAGATACTCGGCATCGTCTTCAATTACCGCGCGCCAGTTTCGCCTTGTCGCCGGTCGCCGCGACGACGTCCGTCACGAGCCTGAACACGCCATCCGCCTCCGGCGGCCAATTGGGCGACCGGCCGAGCCGCACGATGACGAGCTTTTCACTGGGGATGATGATCACATATTGTCCCATCGTGCCCTTGGCGAAGAAGGCATCACGCGGCCAGCCGTGCTGGCTGCGATAGTTGGCGCCAAAGCTGTCGCCGAGATTGGTCCAGAAGCCGGCCCCCATTCCGACCCAGGCATTCGGCGTCGGCGAGGCCGAATATTTCACCCATCCCTCGGGCAGGATGCGCTTGCCGCCGGCTACGCCGTCATTGAGGTAGAGCTGGCCGAAGCGCGCCCAGTCGCGCGCGGTCGCCAGCATCTGGCTTGATCCCTCCGCATTGCCTGCGGCATCGAACTCGATGGTCACGTTGCGCATGCCGAGCGGTGCGAACAATTCAGCGCGCGCGAACCGCAGCATGTCCGCCGCTTTGCCGCCCGCCGCTTCGCGGATCAGGTGCGAGAGGATGACGGTGTTGCCGTCATTGTAATTCCATTGGCTGCCCGGCGGCGTCTCGAGTTCGATACTCTCGGCATATCCGGCCATATCTGACACCATGAACTTCATCCGGTTGACCGGCTCGAACGCCGAGCCGAGCGAAGCCTGCAGCGAACTGCCGAGCTCCAGCCCTGCCGTGTGACGCAGCAGATGATCGACCGTAATCGCCCGCCTGGGATCGCCGGCGCGTTGCCACGCCGCGATCGGCGCGGGCTGATCGAGCGTCAGCGCGCCCTTGCGCACGAGAATGCCGGTCAGCGCCGACATCACCGACTTGGTCGCGGAGAAGCCGAGGATCGGGGTCTCGATGCCGTAACCTTCGGCATAGCGCTCGGCGACGACGCGGCCGTCCTTGAGCACCACCACCGCCTTGGTCGCGCGGAGCGGCGGCTGTTCGGGTTCGGCAAAGGCGCGATCGAGCGCGGCGGCCAGTTGGGGATTTGCTGACGTAACGACCGAAGGTCCCGCGATATCGGGCAACAGCGCCTGTGATGATTTGACATCGATTGATGGCACCGCGATTTCGGCGACCGTACCGCCGTGATCGAGATAGCAGCCTAAACCTTCGCGGTAGACCGCGTGGCTACGGCCGAAGCCGAGCAACGTCACCGTGGTTTCCTTCCGCGCCCGATCGACGCGATAGTCCATCGCCCAGGTGATCAGGCTGGTGCCGGGCATCGCGGCAGTGGTTTCGCGAAAAATCCGGTCCGGCTGCTGGCCGGACACGAAGGTCTCCGAGCACAGGATGTTGGCGACAAAGCCGGTGGCAATTTTGGGAACGTCGCGTGCCCGCGCTGCGGAGAGCGCCAGCGCGCCGAGCGCGGTGGTGGTCGCGAGGATGAGCAGCAGGTTTCGTCGGGTCACATTGGCCTCCGGCATGACGCATGAGCGCGTGCCGGCCATGTTGGTGACGTGGCCGCGGGCCGCTCGCCGGATTTGAAATCGAGCTGGCCGAAACCGGCAAGAGCCTCGCCGATTCCGAAATTATGTCGTAATTACAGCATCATAGATCGAAGCCTGCGAGGCGACTCATCAGACGCCGGTGATGAACACTTCGGTCATTTTTACCACCAGGAATTCCTGCTGCTTGACGGGCTTGGACTTGGTACCGCCTGCGACGATTTCCAGATCTTCGTCGGTCAACTGAACCTGATCAGACTTCTCGGTAAAGGTGACGTTTGTCATGGGACTGTGTCCTTAAGACTCGGCGCGGGGTGATAATGGCTCACCATAGCTTTTACCTTGCAAGCCTTGCGTGACTTTGAGCACACAGCGATCAGTGGCCTGTGTGGTGGTTATAGATCGCCCCATCCAGTCGACAATCCATCCGTCACGCATACGCTATCCGCACGCCCGTTCCCCCTGGGAGCGAGCCTCGCCCGTCTCGGCTCCCACAAGGGGAGAGGGGAAGCGCGCACCGATCAAGTCGCGGAAGCGTTCTGCCGGCGATATTCGGTCGGGGTCACGCCGGTGATGGCCTTGAAGGCCCGGTTGAACGGGCCGAGCGACTGGAAGCCCGCATCCATCGCAATGGTAATGACGGGGACTTCGGCCTGCGTCGGGTCTGACAGCGCCGCCTTGGCCTCCTCGATCCGGTGGTTGTTGAGGAACACATTGAAATTGCGGTAGCCGAGCCGCTGGTTGATCAGCCGGCGCAATTTATATTCGGGAATCCCGAGCTTGGTCGCGAGCGTGCCGATCGTGATGTTGTCGTGGCGGTAGATGCGCTCATCGGCCATCAAGCGCATCAGCGCATCAACCAGTTTTTGGTCGTGCGCATCCTCCGCCGCGGCCGTCTGAGCCGGCGCAATCGTTACCGGCGCGACTTGAGATGCCACGGGAAACAGATCGGCACCATCCACGCGCAGCATTGCGTAACAGATCGCCGCCACCACGCCGGCCAGAACGGCTGAATTAACCGTATTGACGACCTCGCTACCAGGCAAAAATATTTGCAGCACGGCGTTCATGCCGCCATACAGCGCGGATGCGCTGACGATGAAGCCGCGAACGCCGCGCCGACGCTCGACCAGATCCGCCGGCCATGAGGCGATCGTCTGCACCACCGCCAATGCAATGAAGCCGAGCGCCACCAGATTGACCGCGACGATGGCAACCCGCGCGCTGGATGCCGGTGCGATCCACATGCAATTAACGAAGCTGAACGCGGTGACCGCGGCCCATATCAGCGCATGCCACCAGCGCAATCTGAACGCCTCGTCGAACAGCGCACGGGTGAACAGCCAGAACACCACGACATTGCCGGTCGACAGCGCAATCAACGGCGCATACGGAAGGGAGACCGGCGACGTCCAGCCGATCGAATAGCTCACGGCGTGCGCGGCCGATCCCAGGGCAAACGCCGCGGCCAGCCGCCCCGCGAGCACGGTGCCGAACCCGCGAAACAGCGATGCCGCGAGCACCAGCAGCAGCGCCACGATGGCGCCGCGCAAGGCGACGTCGATTGTGGAAAGCAGCATCGATTTGCCCAGAAGCGCGGTCAGCCGCGCCGGGCGATTTTAGTGCAGATCAATGAACGATTCAATTTTGCCCCGCCCAGGATTTACGCGATGTCACCCATATGTCGACAGGCTTCCCGAACAAATCACCTTCACGATCGTGACGGGCCTCCAACTTTCGCGCGACGGCCCGTGACGGCGCGTTATCCGGCGCGATGCAATGAACAATCTCCTCGATCTCGAAGGTCGCGAACGCCCAGTCGATCGAAGCCCGCGCCGCTTCCACCGCGTAACCCTTGCCACGGCACTCCCTGGCGATGCCCCAACCGACCTCAAGGCCCGGCCAACCCGGCGGCGACCACGGCCCCACGCGCCCGATATATTGGCCGCTCGACCTCTCCTCGACCGCGAACATGCCAAAGCCATGCAACGCCCAGTGCCCGGAAATAACTGCGGCGTTGCGCCACCCGTTGATCTCTGACGTGACCGGCTTGCCGTCGGGGGGCGATGTAGCGTGCGGTACCGGGATCGGACAGCATCGCCGTATTCGCGGCGATATCGCTGCTGCGCCATGGCCGCAGGATCAGCCGCGCGGTCTCGATCACCGGGCCGTCGGCCTGCAACAGTTTCGCACCCGGCTTGAGCGGAGGGATCATCGGTTCCTCAATACGTGTTTAGACGCAACCCTGCCATTGTTGCTATGATCGCCACAAATCCAAAGGAGCTTCCCATGAGCTGGCAACCCTCCAACGATCCCGTGCTCGGCGATCCCAAAACCTGCGACGCGCTTGAACTCATCATCGTGCCGCGCACCCGTGATCTCGGCGATGGATTCGTGGTGCGGCGCGCGCTGCCGCATGGCAAGCGGCAGATGGTCGGTCCCTTCATCTTCTTCGATCATTTCGGGCCGATGCAGTTCATCGCCGGCAACGGCATGGACGTGCGCCCGCATCCGCATATCGGGCTTGCCACCGTCACCTATCTGTTTGACGGCAGCATCATGCACCGCGACAGCGAGGGCAACATCCAGGAGATCCAGCCCGGCGCGATGAACCTGATGACCGCCGGCCGCGGCATCGCCCATTCCGAACGCACACCCGACGTGCAGCGCCGCGACGGCCAGAAGATGCTGGGCCTGCAAAGCTGGATCGCACTGCCGGCAGGCTCGGAGGAAATCGCGCCATCGTTCCAGCACTACGCCGCCGACAGCCTGCCGACAGTCAAGGACGGCGGCTTCACCGCGCGCATCATCGCCGGCAGCGGCTTTGGCGTGAAATCGCCGGTCACAATGGTATCGCCCTGGTTCTATACCGAGGTGACGGCCACTGCCGGCACCAGCGTGCCGCTTGACCCTGACCACGAGGAGCGCGCGATCTATCTCGTCGACGGCGAAGTCGAGATCGCCAACGAGCGCTACGAGGCGCCGCGCCTCCTGATCTTCCGGCCCGGCGACCGCATCACGGTGAAAGCGCTCAAGCCGACGCGAATGATGTTCCTCGGCGGCGACGCGCTGGAGGGGCCGCGCCATATCTGGTGGAATTTCGTTTCTTCCAGCAAGGAGCGGATCGAACAGGCCAAACAGGACTGGAAAACCGGCCGTTTTGCCCATGTTCCCCAGGAACACGAGTTCATTCCGCTGCCGGAGTGAGCTATCCCTCGGCTAACAAACTCCACCGCCCGCGCCTTGCCCGCGCGGACGCTTTTGAAAGCATGACACCATGAACGCGATGCTCGCCAGCGATTTGCCCCTGCCACGGATCGGGCGCGGCAAGGTCCGCGATATCTATGCCGTCGGCGACGACCGCGTGCTGCTGCTGACCACCGACCGCATCAGCGCGTTCGACGTCGTGATGGCCGAAACCATCCCGATGAAGGGCGCGGTGCTGACCCAGATCAGCGCCTGGTGGTTCAGGCAGCTCACAGATGTCGTGCCGCATCACATGATCAGCGCGGATGCCGACGAGATCATCGCGCAGGTGCCGGCGCTGAAGGCGCACCGCGCCGACATCGCAGGACGCGCGATGCTCTGCCGGCGCACCACCGTCTTCCCGGTTGAGTGCGTGATCCGCGGCTACATCTCGGGATCTGCCTGGAAGGAATATGCGGCATCGGGCACGCTGGCCGGCGAGAAGCTCGCGGCGGGTCTGGTCGAAAGCGAGAAGCTGGAGCCTTCGATCTTCAGCCCGGCAACCAAGGCCGAGACTGGCCACGACGAGAACATCACGGTCGCGCGCGTCCGCGAGATTTTGGGCGCCGACGTTGCGCAGACGCTGGAGGGCATGGCCCGCACCGTCTATGATTTCGGCGAGAAGGTCAGCCGCAAGCAGGGCATCATCATCGCCGACACCAAGTTCGAATTCGGCCGCGACGGCGACGGCCGCATCATCCTGATCGACGAGGTGATGACTCCAGACAGTTCGCGGTTCTGGGCGGTCGACGTCTACAAGCCGGGCCAGCCGCAACCGAGCTTCGACAAGCAGCCGCTGCGCGATTACCTCGACGCCGAGCGCCGCGCCGGCCGCTGGAACGGCGACGCCCCGCCTCCCCCGCTCCCGGCGAGCGTGGTCGACGCCACCAGCAAGCGCTATCTGGAAGCGTATCGGCGTGTGACGGGGACTGAGCTGAAGATTTGAGGCCGCCGCACGGTGAGATTGCCACAGCACCGCACCTCTCAAACGGTGTCGTCCCGGCGAACGCTCAGATGCGCAATTGCGCATCTGAGATCGCGCTCGCTTTGCTCGCTTGTCCGGGACGACAGTGGTGATGGCGTTGCTCACCGCCTCACGTTAGGCTCCTCCCAAAATCGACAATTGGGAGGCAAGCATGTCCGAAGAAAATTCAGTCTTGGTCGAACGCGATGGCCCCGTGACCATCGTTTCCATCAACCGTTCGCATTGCCGCAACGCCGTCGACGGCGCGACCGCGCGCAAACTCTACGATGCGTTTCTGGCGTTCGACGCCGATGAAGCAGCATCCGTTGCGGTGTTCACCGGCACCGGCGGTTATTTCTGTGCCGGCGCCGACCTCAAGGTGGTGGCGGCGGGCGATCCCAACAAGAAGCGCGAGATCGGCGGCCATGACTCGATTGCGCCGATGGGGCCGAGCCGGTTGCGGCTGTCAAAACCCGTGATCGCCGCGGTCGAGGGCTTTGCAGTCGCCGGCGGCATGGAACTGGCGCTCTGGGCGGACATGCGGGTCGTTGCCGAGGACGCCACCTTCGGCATCTTCTGCCGCAGGTTCGGCGTACCGCTGATCGATCTCGGCACCATCCGCCTGCCGCGGCTGATCGGCCATTCCCAGGCCATCGACCTGATCCTGACCGGACGCCCGGTCGGCGGGCCGGAGGCGTTGCGCATGGGCCTAGCCAATCGCCTGGTGCGAAGAGGCGAAGCCGTTGCACAGGCCATTGCGCTGGCCAGGGAAATCGCGGCCTTCCCGCAGACCTGCATGCGCGCCGACCGGCTGTCGGCCCTGCGGCAATGGGACCTCGCGGAGGAAGACGCCATCGCCAACGAAATGCGCGGCGGGCTGAAGGTGATCGCCTCGGGCGAGACACTCTCAGGCGCTGCACGATTTGCGTCCGGCGCCGGCCGGCATGGCGCGTTCGGCGGAGACGCCGGGAACGACTGACGGCGCCGTCACACGTCCCCTGAAGAATAACGTTGTGATCTCTGTCTGCGGTCTCTACCACTGGCAGGGGTGCCGGGGGCAAGTGGGGCGTGGTCAGTCGATCTCTCAAAGGCGAGCCGGAGTTAATTCGGAAGGCCTTCAATGACATTCTCGGCGGCAGCGCCGCCAGTGTCCTCACGATTACATTTGGCCTGTCGTATTCGCTTCTGATTTTTACAGGCCCACTGGCGCCATATCTGTCCTACGGACTTGCCGCGACCTTCATCTCCTCGGCCATTCTCGCCGCTGTCATCGCCTGGGGAAGCTCATTCCCGTTCGCGATTGCGGCTCCCGAGAGTTCCACGGCGGCGATGACCGGAATATTGGCGGCGTCGCTGGTCGAGCACGTTGTCGCCAGCGATCCCTCCGCATCTCTGCTGGCCCCGGCGCTGATGACGCTTGGGCTTTCGGCCATTGTCACCGGCATCGTGCTGTGCGGCTTCGGGGTGACGCGGATGGGCCGCGCGATCCGTTATGTCCCCTATCCCGTCGTGGGCGGGTTCCTCGGCGCCACCGCGTGCTTGATCATCCTGGGGGCGATCCGCGTCATCACCGGCCATCGCCTTCAACTGACGACGCTCGATCAGTTCGCCAACATCCTGACCCTGTCCGAGTTGGCGGCGGCCTGCGCCATGGCGCTGGCCTTGTATCTGACCTGGCATCGCACCCGCACCTCGTTTGGCCTGCCGGCCATGCTGGTCGGGGGCGTGGTTGTTGGGCATATCGCTTTCTGGCTGGCGGGCTTCACCTCGGCAGAAGCGCAGGCCTCGGGATGGACGTTTCAACCACCCCCCAGCGTCAGCATCATGCTGCCGTGGAACACGGCAGATATGGCCCGCTATCCCTGGCATGCCGTGCCGGATCTGCTCGGCAATCTGGTCGCCGTCATTTTCGTCACGGCGTCGAGCACGCTGTTCAACACCGCGGGTATCGAGGTTGCGGCGCACCGCGAAGCCAATCTCGAGCGGGAATTGAACGTCACCGGCCTTGCCAACATCCTGTCGGGCGCGTTCGGCGGCTATACCGGCTGTATCTCGGTCAGCCGCACCATCCTCAACTTCAGCAGCGGCGGGACCGGCCGGCTCGCCGGCCTGACGGTGGCCGCGATCTCGGTGCTGATGCTGACGGTTGCTCCGATGCTGCTCGGCTATATGCCGAAATTCGTGCTCGGGGGTCTGCTGATCTATCTGGGCGCCGATCAGCTGCACAAATGGATCATCGAATCGCGGCGGCGCCTGACCAAGACCGAATATGTCTCCCTGCTGGCGATCATCGTCATCATCCTGCAGTGGGGCTTTATCGCCGGGGTGCTGATCGGCGTCGTGATCGGCTGCGCGACATTCGCGTTCACGGCCGCACGGATCGATCCAATCAAATTCAGCTTTGACGGCTCCGAATATCGCAGTTCGCTGGATCGTTCGCGCGACGACCAGACGGTTCTGACGGCCCATGGCGGACAAATCCAGGGCCTTAATCTGCAAAGCTATCTGTTCTTCGGTTCCGCCAACCGGCTTTACCAGCACGTCAAGGCGCTGCTCGCGCAGCGTCCGGAATGCCGCTATCTGGTGTTCGACTTCAAGCTGGTCACCGGATTCGATTCATCGGCAGCCTACAGTTTTGCCCAGATCAAGCGCAGCGCCGACGAACGTCACATCGAACTGGTGCTGGTTCATTTGCCAAAACTCGCCGAGAAGGCGCTGCGGTCCAGCGGTTTCATCTCCGGCCGGGTTCGTATCGTGCCGGAGCTCGATCATGCGCTGGAGCAATGCGAGAACGAGATCATCGCGAAGCATCAAGGGCACGAGCAGGAGGAGGCCAATCTTCGTGACTGGTTCACGCAGATTCTCGGAACCCCGCGCGACGCCATGGCGCTGATGCATCGCTGCGAGCGTGTCGAGATCGACGCCGGAGAGATCATTGTCAGCGCCGGCGACGCCGCCGATTCCATGCATTTCATCCTGGACGGCCGCGTTGGCATCATGGTGCCGGCTGACGAAGGCCGCACCACGCGGGTACGAAGCCTCGGCCGCTACACGACGATCGGCGAAATGGGCTTGGTGTCGCAGGCGCAACGCAGCGCGACGATTCAAGCCGAGGTCGCGAGCACACTGTACGTCCTGAGCGCGCATCAGTTTGAAGCGCTCAAGATCGACGATCCCTCGCTCAGCCAGAAGCTGCTGACCTATTTCGTATCTGTTATGGCCGAACGACTTACTTTTGCCAATCGCACCATTGCAGTGTTACGGCGATAGAACGTTGCATTCTGCAGCCTTTCCTCCTCGGGGTTAGAGCATATGACCGCACAGGCTGGCGCGAAGACATTTTCCACCCGCGATTATCGCCTGCAAAGCGGCACCGTGATGCCAGAGGTGACCATCGCCTATGCGACGCTCGGCACGCTGGCGCCCGATCGCAGCAATGCCGTGCTGGTCACACATGGCAACACCAGCGGCCCGCAGATCATCGATCCCGGTGGCACGACGGGCGAAGGCAGCTGGAGTGAGATCGTCGGCCCCGGCAAGGCCGTCGACACCAACCGCTATTTTGCGATCTGCCCGAACATGCTGGGCTCCTCCTACGGATCGACCAATGCTGGGAGTATCGACCCCGCAACCGGCAAGCCCTACGGGCCGCGATTCCCCGACATCAATGTCAGCGACATCGTCGGCACGCAGCGGCTGCTGCTCGATCATCTCGGCATCGACAAACTGGTTGCGATCGTCGGCCCGTCCTATGGCGGATTCCAGGCGTTGCAATGGGCCGTCAACTATCCCGACGCGATGAAGGGGATCGCCGCCGTCGTCACCTCGCCGCTGGTGCCGCGCGAACGATCCGAGGGCAATGTCGCGCGCCTGCTCGGAGCGCTCTCGAAGGACCCGAACTGGAACGGCGGCGATTATTACGAGCGCGGCGGCGTCGTGGAAACCATGACCGAGATCCGCATGGCGACGCTGAAGACCTACGGCATCGAGACCCGCCTGAAAGCGACGATGTCCGATCCTGCGGAGATCGAGGCCGCGATCCGCGACGAGGCGGCGCGGTGGGCAGAGGGATTCGATGCCAATTCGCTGATCATACTTGCAAAAGCGCTGCGCGGCTTCGACGTGACGGGGCAATTCGGCCAGATCAAATCGAAGGTTCTGTTTGTGCTGTCGCGGACCGACAAATTGTTTCCGCCTGATATCGCGCCCGGCGTGATGCAGGGGCTGAAGGCCGCCGGTGTCGATGCCAATTATTTCCTGCTCGACAGCGAACTCGGCCATTCCGCCTCCGGCCTCGACGCCCATAAATGGGCGCCGCGGCTGAAGCAGTTCATGGAAGGGCTTTGACCGTCACAGCGCGAACACCATCCGCTGTCGTCCCGGCCTTCGAGCCGGGACCCATACGCCGTGCCGTTAATGGTCACGGGATGTGCAAGCGGCCTTGCTGAACCGTCCCGCTCCTGCAACAGGCGACCGGGGTTATGGGCCCCGGCATTCGCCGGGGCGACGCGATCAAATCCCCGCCATCATCACGTATTTGATCTCGACATATTCTTCCATGCCGTGATGCGAGCCTTCGCGGCCGAGGCCAGACTCCTTGACGCCGCCGAAGGGGGCGACTTCGGTGGTGATCAGTCCGGTGTTGACGCCGACCATGCCGGACTCCAGCGCTTCGGCGACCCGCCAGACCCGGCCGAGATCGCGCGAATAGAAGTAGGACGCCAGACCGAACGGCGAGGCGTTGCACAATGCAATCACGTCGGCCTCGTCCTTGAAGCGGAACACCGGCGCCAGCGGCCCGAAGGTCTCTTCGTGCGCGACCAGCGCGTCCGGCTTGACGTTGGCGAGCACCGTCGGCTCGAAAAAGCTGCCGCCGAGCGCATGACGTTTGCCGCCGGTGACGATTTTCGCACCGCCCTTGACCGCGTCCGCGATGTGCTTCTCGACCTTGTCGACCGCCTCCATGTTGATCAGCGGGCCCTGCACCACGCCGGCTTCGGTGCCGTCGCCGATCTTCATCGCCGCGACCTTGGCCGAGAGCTTTTCGACGAACTGGTCGTAGATCTTGTCCTGGGCGTAGATGCGGTTGGCGCAGACGCAGGTCTGGCCCATGTTGCGATATTTGGAAACAATGGCGCCTTCGACGGCGGCATCGATATCGGCGTCGTCGAACACCACGAACGGCGCGTTGCCGCCGAGTTCGAGGCCGAGCTTCTTCACGCCGACGGCGGCCTGCTGATACAGGATCTTGCCGACTTCGGTCGATCCGGTGAAGCCGACGAAGCGCACGGCGGGGTGCTCGCACAGCACCTTGCCGATCGCCGAGGAATTGCCGGTCAGGATGTTGAACACGCCCTTCGGCACGCCGGCTTTTTCGGCGAGCGCCACCAGCGCCAGCGCCGTCAGCGGCGTTTCATTGGCGGGCTTGAGCACCACCGTGCAACCCGCGGCCAGCGCCGGCGAGACTTTGCGGGTGATCATCGAGCAGGGGAAATTCCACGGCGTGATCGCGCCGCAGACGCCGATCGGCTGCTTGATCGCGAGCAGCCGCGCATCGGCGCGCTGGGTCGGAATGGTTTCGCCATAGACGCGGCGGGCTTCCTCGGCGAAAAATTCGACATAGGCGCCGCCGATATCGACTTCGCCGAGCGCTTCCGTCAGCGGCTTGCCCTGCTCCGACGTCAGGATCAGCGCGATGTCTTCGCGGTTGGCGATGATCAGGTCGAACCATTTGCGCAGGATGTTGGAGCGCGCCTTGGCGGTCAGCTTGGCCCAGGCCGGGAACGCACGCTCGGCGGCTTCGACAGCCTGCGTCGTCTCCGCGGTGCTCATGACCGGTATTTTTGCCAGCTCGATGCCGTTGACCGGATTGGTCACCGGCTTTGACGCCGTCCCGGTCCAGGCGCCGTCGATGTAGCACTGCTCACGCAGCAGCGAGGGATCCTTCAGGCGGTCGCGCAGGGAGGGGGCGGATTGCGAAGCGCGTGCGGCGACGGGCGGGTTCATGGCGTAACTCCTCAGAGTTTTCTTGGGATTTTTTGGGGTATTGATCCGAGTATAGGCCTATTCAGCCGGCAATGCATCGGCCGCAAAGGCAGGGCTGCTGATCGTCATTCCGGGGCGCATCGAAGATGCGAACCCGGAATCTCGAGATTCCCCGAGGCGCAATTGCGCCCCTGAGGTCTGGTCCTTCGGACCATCCCGGAATGACGGTCTCAAATTCAGACCGCGCCCATATAGGTTTCGCGGCGGCCGATCATGCGCTCCGCGGCGGCCTTGGCGTCTGCCCGTGAGGACGTCGCACAGGTGCGGTATTCCAGATCGGGCAACTTGGCGGCGCGGCGCGAGAACCAGGATTTGGAACCGACCTGCAATTGCGCCAGAGCGACGGCGACATTGTCGACCGCCTCGAACGAGTGCAGCGCGCCGGTACCGGCAATACGGACCTCATAGATGCCGGGGCTGATCGGGGCTTCGATGTTCTCAGCGCGGCCGGGGCGGGGGTATCGTTTCCATTCACTCCAGGTCGAGATCATCGCGGCATCCTCGCAATGGGAAAAACTACAACCATTTTCATCAAATCATTCACTTCGGGGGCAGCGTTTCCGCTGGAATCTGAATGTCTTACTGCAAAGAATCAGCACCGGGAATCATTATGGAATCAACTTATCGTTTATGCCCGAAACGGTCACCGCCATTGCAATCGATCCACTGCAAATTGTGGCGAAGTGTTGCAGTTTTGTGTCGTCCGCGTCTCTCCGTCATTCCGGGGCGATGCGTAGCATCGAACCCGGAATCTCGAGATTCCCCAGGGCGCAATTGCGCCCCTGAGGTCTGGTCCTTCGGACCATCCCGGAATGACAATCTCCTCACATCAGCCCATCACGAGATCGCGACATCAGCGGCAAGGCGCCGCGAGCGCTTGCGGGATCGCGACGCCGGGGGGAAGATCGAAGCACTCCATAACAACAAACGGGAGGTGACCCATGCAAAGCAAAGCTCAGATCGATCAGGTTCTGCGTCAGAAATCCGAGGCCAAGGAGATTCCCGGTGTGGTCGCTGTCGCGGCGACCGGCAGCGAGGTGATCTACCAGGGCGCGTTCGGCAAACGCGACCTCTCCAAGGACGATCCGATGACCACCGACAGCGTGTTCTGGATCGCCTCGATGACCAAGGCGATCACGTGCGCCGCCGGCATGCAGCTCGTCGAGCAGGGCAAGCTCTCACTGGATGAGCCGATCGGTAAGCTGCTGCCTGATCTCGCCTCCCCGCAGGTGCTGGAAGGTTTCGACGCCAAGGGCGAGCCGAAGCTGCGACCGGCGAAAAAGCCGATCACGCTGCGCCATCTCATGACCCACACCGCCGGCTACTGCTACGACGTCTGGAACGGCGACATGGGGAAGTACATGGAGAAGACCGGAACCCCGGCCATCTTCAGCTGCCTGAACGCCGCGCTGAAGGGGCCGATCATGTCCGATCCCGGCACGCGCTGGGAATATGGCATCAACATCGATTTCGTCGGCAAGGCGGTGGAAGCCGCGAGCGGCAAGCGTCTCGACGCTTACCTGCGCGACCATATGTTCACGCCGCTCGGCATGAACGACACCAGCTTCAAGATCACGGATTCGCAGCGCCAGCGCCTGGTCGGCATGCACGCGCGCGGCGAGGACGGCGCGCTGGCGCCGATCCCGTTCGAGCTCGAACAGAATCCGGAATTTCATATGGGCGGCGGCGGCCTCTACAGCACGGCGGCTGACTACATCAAGTTCACCCAGATGATCCTCAACAAGGGCAAGGGTAACGGCAACCAACTCCTGAAGCCGGAGACCGTCGCGTTGATGGGCCAGAACCACATCGGCGATCTCACCGTAGGCAAGATGCCCACCATGGCGCCGATGTACACCAACGATGTCGATCTCTATCCGGACATGGTGAAGAAGTGGGGGCTGAGCTTCCTGATCAACACCGCCAAGACGGCGGAGGGCCGCAGCGCGGGCAGCCTCGCCTGGGCCGGCCTCGCCAACACCTATTTCTGGATCGATCCGGCGCGTAACGTCGCCGGCGTGATCCTGATGCAGCTGTTGCCGTTCGTGGACGCAAAGTGCCTGGAAGCGTTTGCGGGCTTCGAGCGCGGCATCTATGCCGGGCTTGATGCAGGCAGCGGCCAGAGGGCGGCTTGAACGCGAACTGTCGGGACGCGGTCCGACCCACCCACAAATTGTCGTCCCCCGCGCAGGCGGGGGATCCAGTACGCCGCGGCCTCTCGGTGCTATAACAGACGCCTCTGGAATACTGGATCCCCGCTCCAGTGCGCAATTGCGCACAAGGCGGGGATGACACCGAGGGTGTGGCACGATGACCGAACCAACCGCCAGTTACGTTTGCGGCACCGCCGATGCGCCGTTGCTGGGCGACACGATCGGACAAAGCCTCGATCATGCGGTGCGGCGCTGGGGCGACCGCGAGGCGCTGGTTTCGCCGAGCCACAATGTCCGCTGGACCTGGAAGCAATTCGCCGAACGCGTCGATGCGCTGGCGGCCGGCTTTCTGGCGCTTGGGCTGGAACGCGGCGCGCGGATCGGCGTCTGGTCGCTCAACCGCCCGGAATGGACGCTGACGCAGTTTGCCGCCGCGAAAGCCGGCATCATCCTCGTCACCATCAACCCGGCCTATCGTCTCAGCGAACTCGAATTTGCGCTGGCAAAAGTCGGCTGCGCAGGGATCGTGACCGCGACCGCGTTCAAGACCTCGAACTACATGGAGATGCTGAACACGCTGCTGCCCGAGCTTGCCAAATCGACGCCCGGCGAATTGCAGGCGGCGCGGCTGCCGCAGCTGCGCGCGGTGATCCAGATCGGCGGGCCGCCCTCATCAGGCACCATCGCATTCGAGGACGTGACGCGGATGGGCAGCGCGCGGCACCGCGAGACGCTGGCGGAACTGGCCAAAACGCTGCAGTTCGATGATCCCGTCAATATCCAGTTCACCAGCGGCACCACGGGCTCGCCCAAGGGCGTCACGCTGACGCATCATAATATTCTCAACAACGGCTATTTCGTCGGACGCGCCATGCGCCTGACCGAACAGGACCGCATCTGCATTCCGGTGCCGCTGTATCATTGCTTCGGCATGGTGATGGGCAATCTCGCCGCGGTGACGCTCGGCGCGACCATGGTTTATCCCGGCGAGGGGTTCGATCCGCTGGCGACGTTGCAGACCATCGAGAAGGAGAGATGCACCGCGCTCTATGGCGTGCCGACCATGTTCATCGCCGAACTCGATCATCCCGAATTCTCACGCTTCAATTTGAAGTCGCTGCGCACCGGCATCATGGCCGGCGCGCCCTGCCCGGTCGAAGTGATGAAGCGCGTCAACAACGAGATGAACATGGGCGAAGTCACCATCGCCTACGGCATGACCGAAACCAGCCCTGTCAGTTTCCAGAGCTCGACGGACGACCCGCTGGAACGCCGCGTTTCCACCGTCGGGCGCATTCATCCGCATGTCGAGGTCAAGGTGGTCGATCTCGAGGGCCGCATCGTTCCGCGCGGGCAGCGCGGCGAGCTCTGCACCCGCGGCTACAGCATCATGCTGGGCTATTGGGACGAGGCCGAGAAGACATCGGACGTGCTCGACGCCAATGGCTGGATGCACACCGGCGACATCGCGATCATCGACGCGGAGGGCTATTGCAACATCGTCGGCCGCATCAAGGACATGGTGATCCGCGGTGGCGAGAACCTTTATCCGCGCGAGATCGAGGAATTCCTCTATCGCCATCCCAAGATCCAGGACGTGCAGATTTTTGGCGTCGCCGACGAGCGCTATGGCGAGGAGCTCTGCGCCTGGGTTCGCGTCAGGCCCGGCGAAACCCTGACCGCTGAGGAGGTCCGCGCCTTCTGTCACGGGCAGATCGCGCATAACAAGATTCCGCGCTATGTCGAGTTCGTCGATGAATTTCCGATGACGGTGACGGGGAAGATTCAGAAGTTTTTGATGCGCGATGCGGTCGAGGCGAGGCTTGGGTTGAAGGCGGCCAAGACCGCGTGAGTTGGAGAACGCGTCGTCCCGGCGAAGGCCGGGACCCATACTCCGCGGCCGGCCTTGTTGGAAAAGGAAGATCACGACCAGCATACGAATCAATTGCTGCCTGTGGTTATGGGTCCCCCGATGCGCAATTGCGCATCTGAGCCTTCGCCGGGACGACGGGACATGGAATCGCGGTCAACTCGGAAAACTTGCTGCAGCAGCCAGATCACAGGCACGTGCCGCTGCCCGCCATGTCCCCGCAGGGGACACGCTTCGAAAGCTGCTGGGCCTTTTTCTTCGCGTTGGCCTGCGCGTTGGTTTCGAAAACGCTCCGTGGCACGAGCTCGGTGGCACGGCGATAATCGGCGGCGGCTTTTTCGGAATCGTTCTGTGCCTCGTAAACCTGCGCCCGCGCATAGACGCTCTCGATGGTTTCGCGGCGCTCGATCGCGTCGTTGAGATCCTTCAGGGCCTTGGGATAGTCGCGTAGCGCCGACCAGACGCTGCCGCGCAGCGTCAGCGCCGACGCATCCGCGGGGCGCGCCTTGAGGACGAGATCGAGGTCAGCCAGCGCGTTGCGCGTCTCGCCCTTGCCAAGGTAGGCGCGGGCGCGAAGCGTGCGCGCCATGCTGTCATCCGCCGTCTTTCCCACCACAGTATCGAGCGCGACGATCGCGCGATCGAACTGGCCCGAATTGACCAGGGCAAGTCCGCGGCCGACGACGGCGGTCTGGTTGGAAGGATTTCGCTCAAGCACGGCGTTGATATCGGCCAGCCCCTCGGCCGAGTTGCCTTTCATCAGCAGCACCACGCCGCGGGCGGCCTTGGCCAGATCGTACACCCGCGCCAATGCCAGCGCCTGGTCGAAGTCGGTCAAGGCCTTGTCGAGCTGATTGAGGGACATGTGGGTGATGCCGCGCTCATAGAAGGCGGGGCTCATCCTGGGGTCGATCGCAATCGCGCGATCGAAATCGGCAAGCGCGGCCGGGACCTTCCCCAACTGCCGATGCACGACGCCGCGGCTGTAATGGGCTTGCGCGCTGTTGGGGTTGATCTTCAGCGCCGCTTCGACGTCGACGAGGCCCTGCTCGGGCTGTCGCATGGCAGCCGACGTCACCCCGCGCAGCGCCAGCGTCGTCGCATCATTCGGCCGTAGCTTGATCAATTCATCGAGGTCGGCGCGGGCATCGGCGAGTTGTCCGAGCCTGGTGCGCGCGCTGGAGCGGAGCTGCAGCGCGGCCTCATCGCGCGGATCGGCTGTCAGCACCTGGTTCAGGAGCCCGACCGCATCGGCGTATTTTGCCTGGGCGATGAGCTGCCGCGCCCGGTCGATCAACGGCTTGCCGGCGGCATTGCCTGATGGCGCGGCTTGCGGCAGCGGCGGGGTGATCTGGTCGGCCATCTCGGATGTCGACGGTGATGCCGACGGCGCCGGCAGCGGCTTCGGCTTGTCCTTGTCGCTGCCTTTGTCGCCGCCTTGAGCCTTCGCCAGCTCCGTCTGCATCGCGAGCGTCGACTGGCGCAGCTGCCTGGCCGCCGCACTGTCCGGCGCCACCGCCAGGACCGCGTCGAGGTCGGCCAGCGCGCGGGTGTAGTCGCCCTTGGAACTAAAGAGCTGGGCGCGCGCGAAATAGGGCGCCATGTCGTTCTTCGGCCCTTGCGCGATGGCGCGCGAAAAATCCTCGATGGCGCGATCGATGTCGCCCTTCCGCCGGTATGTCTGGCCGCGCCAATAAAACGCCGCCGGCACATTGACGTTGATCGCAATGGCGGCGTTCAGGTCGCTGAGCGCCTTGTCGAGCTGACCACTTTCGGAAAAGGCCCGGCCGCGGCTGACATAGGCTTGCGCAAAATCCTGCCGCGCCGCGATGGCTGCGTCGAAATCGCTGATCGCTTCCGGCCAGTTCCGCTGCTGGGAACGAAGATTGCCGCGCGACAGAAGCGCGAGCGCGTTCTTTGGTTCGATCTCCAGCGCGCGGTCGAAATCGGCCTTCGCCAGATCCAGTTTGCCCGTTCGCTGATAGGCGACGCCCCGCTGCAGCAGCGCCTGAACGGAATTGGAATCCAGCTTTAGCGCCGCTTCGGCATCCGCCAGGGCCAGATCGATCTTCGACGTATTGAGATAGAGCCGCGACCGGCCGAGATGCGCCTTGACGCGGTCTTCCGGCGGCCGCGCCGCATCGTTGATGATGGCAGCACAGGCCGCTTCCACCCTGGCGGGCGGCCCGCTGTTGCAGTCGGCCAGATCATCCGCACGGGCCTGCGGCTGGCACAACGCGACCGCCGCGATCGCCGCGAGAAACCAGATGCGGGGAGCGACTTGCTTTTGTTGGGGAGGAACCAGAGCCGACCTCCGTGCCGCAATACCAGCCAATGGGTGAACAAAATATCGAGATGGGGATGGAAAGGCAATTTGGAGTCGCCGGGAATCCGATCACGCAGCCGTCATGACAGTCTTGTCGTCCCGGCCTTGAGCCGGGACCCATAACCACAGGCAGCAGTTGTTTCGCACGTTGATCGTGATCTTCCTTTTCCGACAAAGCCGGCCGCGGCGTATGGGTCCCGGCTCAAGGCCGGGACGACGCGGATATAGCGTCACGTTCCCGCGGCGCGATGCGCCCGAGTTGTACCTTTAGTCTCGCGCCTTGCGTGAACAGAGGGCGCGGGGAATGCCGGATGCGCGCTGCACCCGCGGTCTCGTGTGCAAACTGTGCAAAAGAATGCGCACACGAGCATACAGGGCAGCGGAGAGCATCCGACATTCCCTGCGCAGTGGCTTTACGGCTTACTTCGTGCTCTCCCCGGTCGGGCCGAGCTCGTTGTCACCGTCGTCGGCGGGACACCTCCCGCCAACTTGACGCCAGCATCGGGGCGTCGGGACCACACGACTTCACCGTACGCTTCAGTTGCACGCGTCAAGCGCAACTGTTGCGTCCACCGCTACCCGTCCCTCGTTGTGACGATGGCCAACGCCCCTCTGAGTGGGACGGGATGCGGAGGATGTAACCGGTGAGTCGGGGGTGGCGTCAAGAGGAATTTCTGAAAATCAGCATATTCGTCTGCGCTGGCGCATTGGCCCAAGCCGTGGATGCCCGGGTCAAGCCCGGGCATGACGAGGTGAGAGGTCGCGCCCTCTCGCTACAGACTAAACCGGCAATCCGTTCTGCTGCGCCAGCTCCTTCAGCGACACCTGCGGCCTTGCGCCGATGTGCTGGATCACTTCGGCGGCGGCGAGGGCGCCGAGGCGGCCGGAATTTTCATGGCCGGCGTTGCGAACGAGGCCGAACAGGAAACCGGCGGCGAACAGGTCGCCGGCGCCTGTCGTGTCGACGAGTTTTTGAATCGGGAAGGCCGGCACCGCGACGACGCCGTCTTTCGACGCCACGACGCAGCCCTTTTCGCTGCGGGTAACGATGCCGAGTTTGGTGTCGGCGCGCAGCTGTTTTAGCGCGGCATCGAAATCCGGAGTTTCGTACAGAGATTGCAGCTCGGCCTCGTTGGCGAACACCAGATCGACGGTGCCCTTGCGCATCAGGTCGAGAAACTCGTCGCGGTAGCGGCCGACGCAGAACGAATCCGACAAAGTCAGCGCGACCTGACGGCCGGCGCCATGCGCGATGGTCGCCGCCTTGACGAAGGCTTCCTTGGCGTTCTTCGGATCCCAGAGATAGCCTTCGAGATAGATGATGCTGGACGCTTCGATTTGCGCCGCGTCGATGTCGTCGGGCATCAATTCCTGCGCCGCACCGAGATAGGTGTTCATGGTGCGCTCGCCGTCCGGCGTCACCAGGATGTAGGAGCAGCCGGTGGCGGGCCCGCCGCTTGCGGCCTTGGTTTCGAACGCGACGCCGGCGGCGCGGATGTCATGGGTGTAGAGGCCGCCGATCTGGTCGTCGCGCACCTTGCCGACATAGGCGGCGCGCGCGCCGAGATTGGCGACGCCGACGATGGTGTTGGCCGCCGACCCCCCGGACATTTCGGTGGCCGGGCCCATATCGGCGTAGATCGCCGTGGCGCGCGCCTCGTCGATCAGCGCCATGCCGCCCTTGGTCATGCCATGGCGGCCGAGAAAGGCGTCGTCGGTCTGCACCAGCACGTCGAAAATCGCATTGCCGATCCCGAGAACGTCATATTTTGCGTCGGCCATCTCACCGTCCTGTTGCAGCCATCATGAAGGGCTGGGGCTATCACGGCCGGCGCAAGGCGTGAACCCATAAATGGCGTGAATTGATTCGGATTGGCCGGCCGATGTCCGCTTTGCACCAAAAATGGGCGGCAACCGCCGGAAAATCAGGCCGCCAACGAAGCGCGCTAGCGCAGTGGCATGACAAAGGTGAAGCGGGTTTCTTCAGTCGTCGACGTCACCGTCAGCGAACCCTCGTGCGCCTTTGCGATCTGCGACGCGATGTGGAGCCCAAGGCCGGCTCCACGAACCGCCACATGTTCTGGTCGCAGCCAAAACCGCGGGCGAAGACCATCGCCTTCTCACCCGTCCCGCGGACGCGGACGTTATTTCGCGCAACGACGCTCATATCCTGCACCGGTCTGAGCCATTTCGCAGCGAGGCTATCACCATTGCTTCCGCGCGCACCACTCACTCCGGCGGACAGCCATCGAATGAGTTAGCGCTGGATTGCATGGAACCCGGAGACCCAAGACGGTCGATGCTGTTGGACACCGTTGTCCGGATCGCTCCTCAGGTCAGTCACCCGGCCGCGAACGATACAACTTCAGATGGGCGGTCGATGTCCGCTTGGAAGCGCCGAACGGACTCAAAGCCGGAGCCCGGTGCCATCGCCGCCGGCTTTCACGCCCGCCAGTGGCTTGCACATGCACAGCCCATTTGATCCAGTACGGCGAGCGCATCGGACCAGCGCAGGGAGCAATGAGTGGCGGCGCAGTTCAACATCGATGCCTATAGCGACGCGCTCGTCTTGCTGGGGACGGCCGGCATTGTCGTTCCCATGGTGCGCCGCTTTGGGCTTAGCCCCGTGCTCGGCTTTCTGGCCGCAGGCGCGCTGCTCGGCCCGCTCGGACTGGGCTCGCTGATCCACGCGCTCCCGTTCTTGTACTGGCTTACCGTCGTCGATGCCAAGAACGTGGCCGGCATCGCCGAACTCGGCGTTGTCTTCCTGCTCTTTCTCATTGGCCTGGAGCTGTCCTACGAACGCTTGAAGGCGCTGCGCCGGCTGGTGTTCGGCCTCGGAAGCCTGCAGTTCATCCTGACGACCGCCGTGATCGCCGGCATCGCGGCCCTGTTCGGCAACCCCTCCGCCGTATCGATCATCCTCGGCGCCTGCCTTGCGTTATCCTCGACCGCGATCGTCATCGAGGTCCTTTCCAACCAGGGCCGGCTTGGCACCACGGCAGGCCGAACCAGCTTCGCCATTCTGCTGGCGCAGGACCTCGCGGTAATTCCGGTCCTGGTATTTATCTCCATCCTGGGCAAAGGCTCCAGCAGCTCGGTCATGGCCAGCCTCGCGCTCGCGCTCGTCAATGCCACCGTCGCCGTTGTCGCGATGGTCATCCTCGGACGCCTGCTGCTGCGGCCGCTGTTCCGGCTGGTCGCCGCCACCGGCGCCAGTGAATTGTTTGTGGCGGCCACCCTGTTCGTCATTATCGGCACCGGCGTCGCCGCCGCCGTGGCCGGCCTTTCCATGGCGCTGGGCGCCTTCATCGCCGGGTTGCTGCTCGCCGAGACGGAATTCCGCAAGGCCATCGAAACAGCCATCGGCCCTTTCAAGGGACTGCTGCTTGGCTTCTTTTTCTTTACCGTCGGCATGAACATCGATGTGCGCGAAATCGCACGCGAACCATTCTGGCTTGTTGCCTCCGTCATCGGCCTGATCGGCATCAAGTCCATCCTGCTCACCGGCCTCGCCCGGACCTTTCGACTGCCGTGGCCGGCGGCGATCGAAACCGGTCTGCTGCTGGGCCCCGGCGGCGAGTTCGCGTTCGTCGGCATCGGCCTTGCCACCTCGCTCGGCCTGATCAGCGCGAATGTGTCGAGCTTCACCCTGGCGGTGACATCGATCACGATGGCGCTGATTCCGGTGCTGGCCCTGGTCGCACGGCGGCTGGCGCCGAAGTTTCGCGAGCCCAAAGCGCTGGATCCGGAGCTCAGCGTTGCACCGAGAGGAGGCGCCGGACATGCCATCGTCATCGGGCACGGCCGGGTCGGTGAGGTCGTCTGCTCCCTGCTGGGCCGGCACAATTGTGCCTACCTCGCCGTCGACAACGACGCCGATGCGGTCCCTGCCCACCGCAGGAGCGGGCGCGAGGTCTATTACGGCGACGCGACCGACCCGGAATTTCTGAAGAGCTGCGGCGTGATGGACGCAAAGGCCGTCATCGTGACGGTAGCCGCCAAGGCCGCGATCGACGAAATCGTCCGGCAGGTACGTGCGCTGAGAGCGGATATCGTCATCGTCTCGCGCGCCCGCGATGCCGACCATGCGCGCCACCTTTACGAGATCGGTGTTACCGACGCCGTGCCCGAGACCATCGAAGCCAGCCTGCAACTGTCGGAGGCGGCGCTGATTGGACTGGAGCAGGCGATCGGACCGGTCATTGCCTCCATCCACGAGAAGCGCGATGAATTCCGGCGCGAGCTGCAACAGGCGGCTGCAAAGAGCCCTGCCGAAACCACGCGTGCGATCCGCCCGAAAAGCTTTCGATCGCCCAGGCCAAGGCAAGACCATCGCGGGCAAGCGCAGCCTGATTGAGGGCAAGCGGCGGGGCTAGAGCCTCCGTTCCGATTGAATCGGAACGGAGGCTCTAGATTCTTGATTTGACGCGTTTTCTTAACGCGAACCGGTATCCACTTCGCTGGAAAACGCTCTTAGCGCCAGCACGTCAAACCGCTGCTATAGAGTCGCCATGATCCGCTCCTTCCTCACGGTATCGACGGGAACGCTGGCCTCGCGCCTGCTCGGATTCGTACGCGATTCGCTGATCGCGGCGCTGCTCGGCGCCGGCGCTGTCGCGGATGCGTTCCTGGCGGCCTTTCAACTGGTCAATGTGATCAGGCGCCTGCTTTCCGAAGGCGGGCTGAACGCGGCGCTGGTGCCGGCGTGGCTGCGCGTGCACGAGACCAGTGGCGCCGCGGCGGCGGCCGCCTATGCGGGCCGCGTGCTCGGCACCGTCACGGCCGCCTTGTTCGTCGCCACCCTGCTGCTCGGACTGTTGATGCCGCTGGTGATCATGGCGCTGGCGCCGGGGTTTTCCGGCCATCAGACGCTGCAGCTCGCCGTCGACAATGCCCGCCTGATGCTGCCTTACCTCGCCTTTGCCGGGCCGGTGACCGTGATGATGGCGCTGTTGAACGCGCAAGGCCGTTTTGCGCTCACCGCGTTCTCGCCGCTGCTGTTCAATATCGCGTTGATCGCGGTGATGGCCGTGCTGCTGGCATCGCGGCCGGGTGCCGTGCTCGCCGCACAGATCCTCGCCGCCACGGTCGGCGTCGCCGGCCTGCTGCAATTGTCCATTCTGGTGCTGCGGCGTGGCGGCAACATCGCAACGCCGCTGCGGGTCTCGTTCGATGCGGAAATCCGCGGCTTTCTCGGCAAGGCGATCCCCGGCATGATCGCAAGCAGCACACCGCAATTATTGATGGTCGCCGGCGCGATCGTCGCATCGTCATCGCCCTCGGCGGTGTCGTGGCTCTATTTCGCCAACCGCCTGGTCGAGCTGCCGCTCGGCATTGTCGGCGTCGCCATGGGCACGGTCCTGATTCCGGAAATGACGCGCGCGTTGCGCGGCGGCGATCAGGCCGCGGTCGCGCATGCGGAATCGCGCGGCCTCGAACTCGCATTCGGACTGGCGTTGCCGGCGATGCTGGGGCTGATCGTACTGAGCGAGCCTGTCGTGCGCATGCTGTTCGAACACGGCGCCTTCACCGCTGATGACACCGCGGCAACGTCGCGTGCGCTGATGTGGCTGGCGCTGGGGCTGCCCGCCAATGTGCTGGTGAAAGCGCTGTCGCCGGCGTTCTTTGCGCGCGAGGACACGCTGACGCCGCTGCTCGCGACGCTTTGGGGCGTCGTCCTCGCCATCGTCCTTTCCGTCCTGCTCGGCCATTGGTTCGGCGCCAGCGGCATCGCCGCCAGCCTCGCGATCGGGGCATGGAGCACGGCCTTCAGCTTGATCCGCAGGGGCGGCGAAACGTTCGGATTTTCGATCGACGCCGCCGCGCGGCGGCGGCTGCCCGGCATCCTTGCCGCCGCGCTGGCGATGGGCGCGGCCTTGTGGCTGGCGACGCGGTTCACGCCAGCCCTCGCGCCGGATGCCCACGGCCTGGTGCAGGCGATCATCCTGCTCCTCCTGATTATCGCGGGTATTGCGATTTACGGCCTGTTTCTGCGGCTTTTCGGCATCACGGACTGGCGCCAAGCGGTTAAGGCGATCCGGCAGAACCAGCCCCGCGACTTGCGCGACTAAGCCTTAAATGGCAAACGAGCGCGCCAAACCGACAATTCGCAGGAAGCATTACCATGGCCATGGTTGAACGGGTTTTTTCAGGCGTCCAGCCGACGGGCAATCTGCATCTCGGCAATTACCTCGGCGCGTTCGTCAACTTCGTGAAGCTGCAGGAAACGCACAACTGCATCTATTGCGTCGTCGACATGCACGCGATCACGCAAGGGATCGACGTCTGGGGCGGTCCGGCCGAACTGACGCGCTGCACCCGCGAGGTGACCGCGGCCTTTATCGCCAGCGGCATCGATCCGAAAAAGCATATCGTATTCAACCAGAGCCAGGTCACCGGTCATGCCGAGCTGGCGTGGATCTTCAATTGCGTGGCGCGGATGGGATGGCTCAACCGCATGACGCAGTTCAAGGACAAGGCCGGCAAGGATCGCGAGGCAGCCTCGGTCGGGCTTTACGATTATCCGGTGCTGATGGCCGCCGACATTCTGGTGTATCGCGCCACCCACGTGCCGGTCGGCGAGGACCAGAAGCAGCACCTCGAACTTTCCCGCGACATCGCGCAGAAGTTCAACAACGACTTCGCCGACTCGATCCGCGGCCATGGCTTCAACGACGGATCGTTCTTTCCGCTGCCGGAGCCCGTGATCACAGGGCCCGCGACCCGGGTGATGAGCCTGCGCGACGGCACCAAGAAAATGTCGAAGTCGGATTCCTCGGATAATTCGCGGATTAACCTCACCGACGATGCCGAGACCATCGCGGCGAAGATCCGCAAGGCCAAGACCGATCCGGAACCGTTGCCGTCGGAGGAAAAGGGGCTGGAAGGCCGGCCCGAGGCCGACAATCTCGTCGGCATCTATGCGGGGCTGTCGGGCCGCAGCAAGGCCGAGGTGCTGGCCGAGTTCGGCGGCGGACAGTTCTCCAACTTCAAGAACGCGCTGGTGGAACTTTGCGTCACCAAACTCGCGCCGATCGCCTCGGAAATGAAACGGCTGGTCGCAAACCCCGATCATGTCGATTCGATCCTGATCGATGGTGCCGAGCGCGCCGAGGCGATCGCCGCCGAAACCATGAAGGCCGCCAAGGACATCGTCGGCTTCATCCGCAAGCGGTAGTATCTGGCGTGATCACAGGATTTGCGACGGCGCTTGTCTGACACGGCTGCGCCGTGGCAGCATGCGTCGGTTTGGCGCAGCACCGGGACATGCATGACCACCCAGCGACGAAGCTACGAGACGGGTCACAAGCCAAAATGTCTTGTCATCGTTGACGACACCGCGGAGTGGGACCGCGCGGTTTACTATGCCAGCCGCTGGGCGATCCGGGTCGGCGGCGGCGTGGTGATGCTGCGTATCATCGAGATCGAGGACCAGAACCAGCAATGGCTGGGGGTCGCCGACATCATGCGCGCCGAAGCCGAGGACGCCGCCAATGAGGCGCTTGACCGCGCCTCCGGCCGCGCCAACGGCATTGCCGCGATTACGCCGGAACGGGTGATTCGCGAGGGCAATCCGACCGAACAGATCCTCGACGTCATCGACAAGGACGTCGATATCTCGATGCTGGTGCTGGCGGCCAATCCCGGCGCCGAAGGCCCCGGTCCGCTGATCGCCATGATCGCGCAGGCCGCCGGCTCGTTCCCGATCCCGGTCACCATCGTTTCCGGCGACCTCAAGGACGCCGAAATCGACGCGCTTTCCTGAGCGAACTGAGGGAATTGCGCCAAGAAGGGCTGGTCTGCGCCCCTTGACCGTGCGCCGGCCGTCGCCATCTGCTAAAGGAAACCCACGCGCCGGCCTTGAACCGGCGACGCCGGAGAAATCAGATGTTCATTCAGACCGAAGCGACCCCTAACCCTGCCACCCTGAAATTCATTCCGGGTCGTGCCGTGCTCGACACCGGCACGATGGAATTCGCCAACCGCGAAGCCGCCTCCCGCTCGCCGCTGGCCGAGCGGCTGTTCGACGTGGAGGGCGTCAAGAGCGTGTTCTACGGTGCCGATTTCGTCACCGTGACCAAGGACGACAGCGACTGGCAGCATCTCAAGCCGGCGATCCTCGGCGCCATCATGGAGCATTATATGTCCGGCGCGCCGCTGCTGGCCGACGGCACGGCCGGCAATGACGAGGCGCTCGACGAGGAAGACGAGTTCTTCAACGAGGCCGACGCCGACACGGTGGCGACCATCAAGGATTTGATCGAGACGCGGGTGCGCCCCGCGGTCGCCAATGACGGCGGCGACATCACGTTCCGCGGCTTCAAGGACGGCGTCGTCTATCTCAACATGAAGGGCTCCTGCGCCGGCTGCCCGTCCTCGACGGCAACCCTGCAGCACGGCATCCAGAACCTGCTCAAGCACTTCGTGCCCGACGTGGTCGAAGTCCGGCCGATGTAGTTTCGATCGTTGTCGTCCCGGCCTTGAGCCGGGACCCATACGCCGTGACGACAATTGTTGCGAACGGCGTCAATTATCTCGTTTCGACAATAGCGGCCGCGGAGTATGGGTCCCGGCTCAAGGCCGGGACGACATCATAATTTGCCGCCAAGGACGTGGGATAGGCAAGCGCACGGCGCCAACAGCGCCTTTGCCCACCCCGCGAAGCTGCTATACATCAGCTTATGTTAATCCTCGCCATCGATACCGCGCTTGATGCCTGCGCTGCGGCCGTGCTCGACACCGAGGCGGCCAGGATCATCGCGCAGGAATCGCAGCCGATGAAGCGCGGCCACGCCGAAGCCCTGATGCCGCTGATCGCGCGGGTGATGAAAGCATCCGGCATCGCGTTCACGTCGCTCGACCGTGTCGCCGTGACCAAGGGGCCCGGCAGCTTTACCGGATTGCGTGTCGGCCTCTCGGCTGCCCGCGGCATTGCGCTGGCGGCCGGCAAGCCGGTGGTGGGATTGACGACGCTGACCGCTTACGCGGCGCCTTTCGTCGGCGAGAACAGCGAGCATCCGATCATTTCCGCGATCGATGCGCGCCACGACCATGTGTATTTTCAGGTTGTCAGCGGCGACGGTGGTTCGCTGGTCAAGCCGAAAGTGGCGCCGATATCGGAAGCACTCGACGCCTCCCGCTTCGGCACGCCGCATCTGGTCGGCAATGCCGCGAAAATCCTCGCCGACCGCTGGCCGGCCAATGCGCCGCCGCCGTTCAGGGTCGATGCACAGCCGGCGCCCGACATCACCTGGGTGGCGTGGCTGGGCGCCGCCGTCAGCCCGGAGATGTCGCCGGCCAGTCCGTATTATCTGCGCGCGCCCGATGCCAAGCCGCCAAAGGACCCGCTGCCGCAAGCCTCACAGCCCGCATCATAATGGCCGAGATGATGGCCGGAACAATAGCCTTGGGATCCCTGATTTCCGAATGGTGGCGCGGCGGCACGCCGGTGGTCGAACCGGCGAGCCAGCGCGACGCGGCGCGGCTGGCGCAGCTGCACGGCGCCTCGTTTCACCGTGGCTGGGGTGAAGGCGAATTCGAGGCGATGCTGTCCGAACGCAACACGCTGGTTCATCGCCTCCGGCAAGGGCGCAAGGTGATCGGCTTTGCGGTCTCGCGCATGGCCGCCGACGAAGCCGAAATATTGTCGATCGCGATCGATGCCGGCGAGCGCGGCCGCGGCCTGTCGCGCAATTTGCTGCTGACCCATCTTGGCCATCTCGCCGGCCGCGGCGTGCGTTCCATCTTCCTGGAAGTGGAAGAAAACAATCAGCCGGCGCGGCGGCTGTATGAATGGGCCGGATTCGGCGTCATTGGGCGCCGCGAACGCTATTATCAGCAGCCCGGCGGGGAGCAATTGAATGCACTTCTGATGCGGCGCGACTTGTCGTAAACTGCGGGCGGTGGCAAAACACCCTGCCCTGTTCTCTAGAGCCTGTTCGGTTCTGATGGGATCAGAACCGAACAGGCTCTAGCTCTTTGTTTTGACGCGTTTTCTTTACGCGAATCGGTACCCACTTCGCTTGAAAACGCTATGAGGCCCGAGACCATATGCCCGTCCTGAAATCCCCGCCCGCGCACAAGAATACCGGTATCGAGGCACGCTGCGCCGCCACCGGCATGCGCATGACCGAGCAGCGCCGCGTCATCGCGCGGGTGCTGGCGGATTCGGTTGATCATCCCGACGTCGAGGAACTCTACCGGCGCTGCGTCGAGGTCGACGACAAGATCTCGATCTCGACCGTGTACCGCACCGTGAAACTGTTCGAGGACGCCGGCATCATCGAGCGGCATGATTTCCGCGAGGGCCGGGCGCGCTATGAACAGATGCCCGACAGCCATCACGATCACCTGATCAATCTGCGCGACGGCAAGGTGATCGAATTCACCTCGGAAGAGATCGAGAAGCTGCAGGCCGAGATCGCCCGCCAGCTCGGCTACAAACTGGTCGATCACCGGCTCGAACTGTATTGCGTGCCGCTGGACGAAGATAAGTCGTCATAGCGTTTTCAAGCGAAGTGGGTACCGGTTCGCGTGAAGAAAACGCGTCAAACAGAATGCAGATTCCACAGCTCATCATCTTCGATTGCGACGGCGTGCTGGTCGACAGCGAGGTCATTTCATGCCGCGCGCACGCGGAGACGCTGACGCGCCACGGCTATCCGATCACGGCGGATCAGGTGCTGCAGCGGTTCCTCGGCGTCTCCGATCGTGAGGCGCGCCTGACCGTCGAGGCCGAACTGGGTTGCAGTCTCCCGGACGATTTCGAAGCGCAGATGAAACAGGCCGCGCTGCGACGATATGCTGACGAACTGGGAGCCATTCCCCATATCGGCGAAGCGATTGCCGCAATCGGTCTTCCGAAATGCGTGGCATCGAGCGGGACGCCGGAGAAGATTCGCCATGGCCTCACCTGCGCCGGGCTCTACGATGTCCTCGCGCCCAACATCTTTTCCGCCACGCAGGTCAAGCGCGGCAAGCCTGCGCCCGACCTGTTTCTGTTCGCGGCCGAACAGATGAACGTCCCGCCGGCGCAATGCATCGTGATCGAGGACAGCGTTCCCGGCATCACCGGCAGTCGCGCCGCCGGGATGACCGTGCTCGGCTTTCACGGCGGCAGCCATTGCGGCGCAGGTCATGCCGAATTGCTGCGCTCCGCAGGCGCCGCCGTCACTTTCGACGATATGCGGCAATTGCCCGATCTAATCGGACGGATTGGGCCCGATCAGGCATAGTCATTTCGGGACGTGCGAAGCACGAACCCCGCATTCAGGTTCCATGAACCGCCAAGGATGAAGCCGCGTGCAAACCTTGAACGCCAATTTCGATCTCATCATTTTCGATTGCGACGGCGTGCTGGTCGACAGCGAGGTGATCTCGTGCCGCGTTCACGCCGAGGTGCTGACGCGTCACGGCTATCCGATCACCGCCGAGCAGGTGCGTCAGCGATTTCTCGGACGCACATCGCTCGATGCAACCACCGAAGTCGAGCGGGAACTCGGGCGGCCACTGGCCGAAACGTACGAGCATGAACGGCAAACGACATTGTTTACAGCGCTCGCGGACGCGGTTGAACCAATTCCGCATCTTCACGAGACGCTCGACGCCATCGACCTGCGCAAGTGCGTCGCCTCCAGTGCCGTGCACGAAAAGATTTTTACGAGCCTGTCACGGGTGAAACTGTACGAGCGCTTTGCCCCTCATATTTTTTCGGGATCGCAGGTGCGCAACGGCAAGCCGGCCCCTGATCTGTTTCTGCTCGCGGCGGAGCAGATGAAAGTCCCGCCGGCGCGATGCCTCGTGATCGAGGACAGCGTGGCCGGCGTCACCGGGGGCCGGGCCGCCGGGATGACCGTGCTCGGCTTTCATGGCGGCAGCCATTGTCGTCCGGACACCGCGGATACGCTGCGCGCGGCGGGCGCCGCGGTCACTTTCGGCGATATGCGGCAATTGCCTGATCTAATTGCCCGGATTGGGGCCGATTAGGCCGCATTCGGAGTATTCAACACCGTCATTCCGGGGCGTGCGAAGCACGAACCCGGAATCTCGAGATTCCCCGACGCGCAATTGCGCATCTGAGGTTCGCTTCGCGCCCCGGAATGACGGGGCTAATAAGCTGGATTTTCGGCCATTTAGGCTATAACTGACCCCCAGACCGGGCGCCGCATGGGCGCCGCGCCAACCCCGCACTCAGGTTCCATGAAGCCGCCGCGCAAGCTGCATATCAAGTCATATGGCTGCCAGATGAACGTCTACGATGCGCAGCGCATGGTGGACACGCTGGCGGGCGAAGGCTTTGTCGAGACCGACAGCGCCGAGGATGCGGATCTCGTCATCCTCAACACCTGCCATATCCGCGAGAAGGCTTCCGAAAAAGTCTACTCCGAACTCGGGCGCTTGCGTGTCGCCAAGGATGAAGCCGCGCGCCAGGGACGCGAGATGCGCATCGCGGTCGCCGGCTGCGTTGCGCAGGCCGAGGGCGAGGAGATCATCCGCCGCGCGCCGACCGTCGACGTCGTGGTCGGCCCGCAGAGCTATCATCATCTGCCGCAGCTACTGGCCCGCGCCAAAAGCCATGGCCGCGCGCTGGAGACCGAATTCCCGGTTGAGGACAAGTTCGGTTTTTTAGCCCCGCCGAAGCCCGCGGCGATCCGCGCGCGCGGCATCTCGTCGTTCGTCACCGTGCAGGAAGGCTGCGACAAGTTCTGCACCTTCTGCGTGGTGCCCTATACGCGCGGCGCCGAAGTCTCGCGGCCGGTGGCGAAGATCATCGACGACGTGATGCGGCTCGCCGACAATGGCGTGCGCGAGATCACGCTGATCGGGCAGAACGTCAACGCCTATCACGGCGAAGGTCCGGACGGACGAACCTGGCCGCTTGGCAGGCTGCTCACTCGTCTCGCCGAAATCCCCGGTATCGTGCGCCTGCGTTATTCGACCAGCCATCCCCGCGACGTCGATGATTCGCTTCTGGAGGCGCATCGCGACCTGCCCGAACTGATGCCGTTCGTGCATCTGCCGGTACAATCCGGCTCCGACCGCATTCTGGCTGCCATGAACCGGAAGCATACCGCCGATGATTACCGCCGCGTCATCGACCGATTTCGCGAGAGCCGCCAAGATATTGCATTTTCATCGGATTTTATCGTCGGCTTCCCCGGCGAAACCGAGGGAGAATTTGCCGCCACCCTCGCGCTTGTCACGCAAATCGGATACGCTGGGGCTTATTCGTTCAAATATTCGCCGCGGCCCGGCACGCCGGCGGCGGACATGCGGGAGACGGTGTCAGCGGCAGAAATGGACGAGCGATTGGGGCGGCTTCAGGAATTGATCGACAGCCAGCAATCGGCCTTCAACAAGGCCATGATTGGCAAGACTGTCGATGTGCTGTTCGAACGCGCAGCCCGTAACCCCGGCCAGATCGTCGGCCGCACCGCCTATCTGCAGCCCGCGCATGTGATGGCATCACCGGATATCATCGGAAAAGTGCTGCCGGTCTCCATCGACAGCCTGGAGCGCTACAGCCTGCTCGGCGAACTCGCAGCGCCCTCCGCGCGACCCTCTTTATCGACGCTTTCACCCATGACCGATTCTTCTCGAATAACAACGGGAGCCTGAACCCTTGCCCAAAAGCGCATCGGATTCACCTTCGCTTGCTCCCAGCCGCAAATTTGATCGCGACATGCAAATTCCGCCCGAAACCCAAGTCGTCATCGACTTCGACGATAACCGCGCCGCTTCCGCGCTGGTCGGCCCTTACGGGCAGAATCTCGCGCTGATCGAACGCCGGCTCGGCGTCGTCGTGGATTCGCGCGGCAATCACATCACCATCGCCGGATCGCGCGACGGCTGCGACGCGGCGCGGCGCGTCCTCGAGACGCTCTACGCCCAGGCGGTGCAGGGACAGGATCTGGCGCAGGGCGACGTCGAAGGCGCCATCCGCGCCGTGATCGCGCAGGGATCGCTGTTCGAATTCGATCCCAAGGCCGCCAAGACCGCGTTCGAGACCATCAATCTGCGCAAGCGCCCGGTGCGGGCGCGCACCGCCGCGCAGGATTCCTACATCCGCGCGCTGAAACGCAGCGAGATGGTGTTCGGCGTCGGCCCGGCCGGCACCGGCAAGACCTGGCTTGCGGTGGCGCATGCCGCGCAATTGTTCGAGCGCAAGGAAGTCGATCGCATCATCCTGACGCGACCCGCGGTCGAAGCCGGCGAACGGCTCGGCTTCCTGCCCGGCGACCTCCGCGAAAAAGTCGATCCCTATCTGCGGCCGATCTACGACGCGCTGTACGATCTGATGGATGCGCGCGTCGTCGAACGCGCGCTGCAGGGCGGCGAAATCGAGATCGCGCCGCTCGCCTTCATGCGCGGCCGCACGCTGACCAACGCCGTCATCATCCTGGACGAGGCGCAGAACACCACCTCGATGCAGATGAAGATGTTTTTGACCCGGCTTGGCGAGAACAGCCGCATGATCATCACCGGCGATCCCTCGCAGGTCGACCTGCCGAATGGCCAGACCTCGGGACTTGCCGAGGCCGTCAAGCTGCTCGACGGCGTCGAGGGGATCGCGCAGGTGAAGTTCACCGCCGAGGACGTCATCCGCCATGAACTGGTGGCGCGGATCGTCGCCGCCTATGAGGGCTTGCCGCAAAAACCGGCGACCGGCAGATCCTGATGGCCAGACCTTTGGCTTTGGGCCCGCAGCAGGCGGGCCCGGGCCGCAACCCGAATGCTGGCCTGCAAAACCCTGGAACGAAATTGTCTTCCGTCCACCCCGTAACCGAAGTCCTCGTGGTCGCCGATTGCTGGCAGACCGAGCCCGACGCCGAGGCGGTGATCCATCGCGCCATCAACGCCGCCGCCGAAATCGCCGATGCCGATGTCGGCGAAGCGGAACTGGCAGTCATGCTGACCGACGATTCCGGGATCCGAACCCTGAACAGCAATTGGCGCGGCATCGAAAAGCCGACCAATGTGCTATCGTTTCCGGCGTTGCAGCCGACCGGTGCGGGAACGCCCGACGATGCACCGCGCATGCTCGGCGATATCGCCATCGCCTATGAGACGACGCGCAAAGAGGCCGACGACGAACAAAAACCGTTCGATCACCATCTCAGCCATCTTGCGGTGCACGGGTTCCTGCATCTGATCGGCTACGACCACGAAAAAGACGACGACGCCGAAGCCATGGAGGGTCTCGAGCAGGAGATCCTCGCGCAGCTCGGCATTCCCGATCCTTATGCGGACCGGGAGCGGATGGACTGACATGCCGGACTCCGACCCTACCCACGACAATCCGCGCAACACGCCCAACCTTCCGGCCGTGGTGCAGGAAGGCGAGGTGCTGCGCCCGACAGCCGAGAACTGGCTGACCCGCGCGATCCGCACGCTGTTCGGCTGGAAGCCGGGATCGGTCCGCGCCGATCTGCAGGTCGTGCTCGATGCCTCGACGCCGGACGAGGTCGGCTTTTCCGCCATCGAGCGCACCATGTTGCGCAATATCCTCGGGCTGCACGAACGGCGCATCGCCGACGTGATGGTGCATCGCGCCGACATCGTCGCGGTCAAGCGCGACATCCCGCTCGGCGAATTGATGAGCCTGTTCGAGAGCGCGGCGCATTCGCGCCTCGTCGTCTACAACGAGACCCTCGACGACCCCGAAGGCATCGTGCACATCCGCGACCTCTTGGCGTTCATGACCGCGAAGGCGCGGGTCGGCGACACCACCAAGGCGAAGCGCAAGAAACCTTTCCCCGCGGGCCTCGATCTGCGCGCGGTCGACCTGGCGCAGCCGCTGGCGGACGCCAACATCATCCGCAAGCTGCTCTACGTGCCGCCGTCGATGCGGGCGATCGACCTTCTGGCGCAGATGCAGGCCTCGCGCATCCATCTGGCGCTGGTGGTCGACGAATATGGCGGCACCGACGGGCTGGTGTCGATCGAGGACATCGTCGAGCAGATCGTCGGCGAAATCGACGACGAACATGACAGCGACGAGCCGCCGGCGATCGTGCGGCAGGCGGATAATTCATTCATCGCCGATGCCCGCGCCAGCCTCGAGGACGCCCGCTCGGTGATCGGCGAGGACTTCATCACCGGCGAGGCCGGCGAAGAGGTCGCAACCCTTGGCGGCTATCTGGTGTCGCAGGTCGGCCGCCTGCCGGTGCGCGGCGAAGTCATTTCAGGCCCCGGCACTTACGAGATCGAAGTGCTCGACGCCGATCCGCGGCGGGTCAAGCGGCTGCGCATTGCGGTTCGCAAGGAACGGCCCGCCCCCCGCACGCAGCGCGAAAGCCGCCGCCGTGAAGCTGCGCCCGACGCCAATGCGCCGCAGGCCAATGACAACGCGCCGCCATCGTCCAGCGATGGAGCCGGCTCGCAGTGATTCCCGCCAGCAGACTTCGCGCCGCCGGTCTTGCGATCATCCTGGCCTGGGGATGGAAGCGCGCCGCCCTTGCGCTGGTGGCCGGCGCATTGTCGGCGCTGGCGATGGCGCCGTTCAATGCATGGCCGGTGCTGTTCCTGACCTTTCCGGTCGCGGTCTGGCTGATCGACGGCGCCGGTGCGGGGCGATGGCGCGGTGTGCCGGCGGCGGCGATGTCGGGCTTCTGGTTCGGGCTCGGCTATTTCGTCGTTGGACTTTACTGGATCGGTTACGCCTTCCTGGTCGATGCGCCAACGTTCGCCTGGCTGATGCCGTTCGCGGTGCTGGGCCTGCCGGCCTATCTCGCGCTGTTCACCGCGGCAGGCTTTGCGCTGGCGCGCCTGCTCTGGACCCGCGACGCTTCGCGCCTGCTCGCGCTCGCGATCAGCCTGACGATAACAGAGTGGCTGCGCGGCCATCTGCTGTCGGGATTTCCCTGGAATTCGTTCGGCTACGCGCTGTCGGAGCCGCTGGCGCTGGCCCAGACGGCCTCGCTGATCGGGCTGTGGGGGATGACGTTCCTCACGGTGGCGATCTTCGCAAGCCCGGCGGTCCTGATCGATGGCACCTCACGCGGAAGAAAACCCTGGCTCGCGCCGGCGGCGGCGCTCGGCCTGCTCGCGGTCATGGCCGTGTTCGGTGCCGTCAGGCTGTCGATGCAGCCGACCGTGCTGACAAAGGTCAAGCTGCGCATCATGCAGCCCAACCTGCAGCAGGACGTCAAATTCAATTACGGCGCCAAAGCGGAGGTGATGCAGAAGTACCTGACGCTGTCCGACCGCGCTTCCGGACCGCAATCGACCGGCGTGAGCGATGCACAGATTTTGATCTGGCCGGAATCGGCGTTCCCGTTCTTTTTGACCCGCGAAGCCGACGCGATGGCGCAGATCGCCGACCTGCTGCCGAGGGGCACCGTGCTGATCACCGGCTCGGTTCGCGCGCCCGACCTCCCGCCCGGCGTGCGAATCACGCGCGCCTACAACTCGATATATACGATCGACCATGACGGCAGCGTGCTGTCGGTCTACGACAAGCTGCATCTGGTGCCGTTCGGCGAGTACCTGCCGTTCCAGAGCCTGATGGAAAAACTCGGCTTCGTGCAGTTAACGAGGGTCCAGGGCGGGTTCATTCCGGGCACCCGCCGCCGCGCCATGGAAATACCGAACGCCCCGCGCGCGCTGCCCCTGATTTGCTATGAGGCGGTATTCCCCGGAGATATAACGACAGGGGACGAACGCCCGGGCTGGATCATCAACGTCACCAATGACGGCTGGTTTGGAATTTCGACTGGTCCCTATCAGCATCTGCAGCAAGCGCGCCTGCGCGCCATCGAAGAAGGCCTGCCCGTTGTTCGTGCAGCCAACACCGGCATTTCAGCTGTGATCGATCCGTCGGGGCGTATTGTCGCACGGCTCGGCCTTGGCATTGAAGGCGTGCTGGACGCCAACCTGCCAACGGCTTTGTCGCCGACGATTTACGCGCGCCTTAGAGACATTCCAGCGGGCATGATGGTGGCTGTTGCTTTGCTGCTGGTCACCCGTCGCCGTTTTGCGAGGCGAAAAGCCTAAAGTTTTGCATATTGCCTGTTGCGGTCGCCGCAAAACGCAACCTGCTCCAATCCACTAACTAGTTGACAGACCGACCGCGCAATTCGCATTCTGGGTTCCGCAACCAAAAAACAAGAACCAGTCAGTTCATTGCTCAAATTGTCCGCAGTTCAACCCGATCCTCCGAGCAGGATTTGACGGTACCGGCGCCTGAGGCATACTCCGCTTATGCCTCATTCCCCGGCGCGTAATCCCAGGAGTGTTGGAGATGTCCACCAAAGCGCCAGACCCTGTTGACAAATATGTCGGCAGCCGCGTTCGCATGCGACGCATCATGCTGGGCATGAGCCAGGAAAAACTCGGCGAGGCATTGGGCCTCACCTTCCAGCAGGTTCAGAAATACGAAAAGGGCACCAACCGGGTCGGCGCCAGCCGCCTGCAGCGGATCTCGGAAATCCTGCAGGTGCCGGTATCGTTTTTGTTCGACGGCGGGCCGAGCGGTGCTGTCAATGGCGACGGCTTCAGTGAATCCGGTTCGCCCGCCTACGTTTCCGACTTTCTCGCCACCTCCGAAGGCCTGGCGCTGACGCGGGCGTTCACGCGTATTACCGACGCCAAAATGCGCCGCAGTATCGTCGAACTGGTCGAACAGATCGCCGCGCGCGAAGGCCCCGACCCGCGCTGATTTCCGCAGCCATCACCGGATGTTCCGATTGACGCGCCCGCCGGCGCGAGCGCATGACATTGGCCGAAATTCCTCGGGCCGAAATTCCATGAAGGCAAAGCGCTGATGACCGGAACCACCGCCAATCCGTTTGATTCCAGTTGGATCCTCGACGGCATCCGCCGCTGGGTCGAAATCGAGACGCCGACCGAAGTGCCCGCACAGGTCAACAAGCTCGCCGACCTCGTCACTGATGGCTACCGCGACCTGCCCGCGACCGTCGAGCGGATCGCAGGAAAAGACGGATGCGGCGATCATCTGGTCGCGCGTTCGTCATGGGGGCAGGACGCGCCGGGCATCCTGGTGCTGAGCCATCTCGATACCGTGCATCCCCTGGGATTCATCGAGCGGCTGCCGTTCAAGATCGAGGGCGACAGCGTCTTCGGTCCCGGCATTTATGACATGAAGGGCGGCGCCTATCTCGCCTACCATGCCTTTCGCCAGATTTGTGCCGACGGCGCGCGATCGCCGCTTGGCATCACCCAGATGTTCGTCTCCGATGAAGAGATCGGCAGCCCGACGTCGCGCGCACTGATTGAGACGGAGGGACGTAAGGCAAAGTATGTGCTGGTGACCGAGCCCGCCCGCGACGGCGGCAAAATCGTCACCGGACGCAAGGGCGTCGCGCGCTTCGAAGTCTTCATCAAGGGCGTGCCGTCGCATGCCGGCACGCGGCCCGAGGACGGCCGCAGCGCGATCCGCGAACTCGGCAACGTCATTCAGACGCTGGAGGCGATGAACGACCTCAAGCGCGGCGTGTCAGTCAATGTCGGCGTCGTCAGGGGCGGCACCAAGCCGAACGTGATCGCAGAGGAGGCCTATGCCGAGGTCGACATGCGCGTGCCCGGCATTGCCGAATCCGACGAGCTGGTGCCGAAGATCCTCGGCCTGAAATCACGCACGGAGGGCGTCAGCATCACCGTCACCGGCGAACTGAATCGCCCGCCTTACGAAAAGAGCAACGCCGGTGCGGCGCTTTATGAGCACGCCAAGACGCTGGCGGCCGAAATCGGTTTCGATCTCGTCGACACCTTCACCGGCGGCGGCAGCGACGGCAATTTCACCGCGCCTCACACGGCGACGCTCGACGGCCTCGGGGTCGACGGCAAGGGCGCGCATACCCATTACGAGCAGATGTACATCTCCTCGATCGAGCCGAGGGCGCGGCTGCTGCACCGGCTGTACCAGACGCTGCGATGACGGTCTCACCGCGCGACATCGGCGATCGCGACGCGCCGCCGGATGACGGCGCCGCCGCGCATGCGCACGGCTCGTTCTTCGGCCGCCGCAAGGGCCACAAGCTGCGCATCCATCAGGCCGACCTGATCGACAATCTGCTGCCGCGTCTGGCGCTGGATATCGGAAGCCCCGCGCCCGACGATCTCACCGACATCTTCGAGTCGAAGCCTGATGCTGTCAGGCTGGAAATCGGATTCGGCGGCGGCGAGCATCTGGTCGCCGAAGCGCAGGCGTTTCCCGATATCGGGTTCATCGGCTGCGAGCCCTATGTCAACGGCATGGCGAAAATCCTGACGCAGATCGAAGCCCACAACATCGGCAATATCAGGCTCTACGCCGGTGACGCCGCCGAACTGCTGGCTTGGGCGCCGCCGCGATCGCTGGCGCGGATCGATCTGATTCATCCCGATCCCTGGCCGAAGCGCCGGCACTGGAAGCGACGCTTCGTGCAGGACGCCACGGTGGCCGCGATGGCGCGCATCATCAAATCAGATGGCGAGTTTCGCTTCGTCAGCGACATCGACGATTACTGCGCATGGACGCTGGCGCATCTGCTGCGTTCGCCGGATTTTTCCTGGATGGCGGAACGCGCCGCCGACTGGCGCGAGCCGTGGAGCGGCTACACGATGACGCGCTACGGACGGAAGGCCGAGCGCGAGGGACGTGTTGCGGCGTATCTGCGGTTTCGGCGGGTGGGCTAAATCTCTCAGCTGTCATTCCGGGGCGCGCGTTAGCGCGAACCCGGAATCTCGAGGTTCCCCGATGCGCAATTGCGCATCTGAGGTTCGATGCTTGCGCATCGCCCCGGAACGACGGAAACAACCTCGGGACTGCACCACGTCGCGCAATGACGGCCTCAACTCAAACCGTCGGGCGGGTTTTCCAGAAGCCGACGACGCGTTCGGCGGTCGTGGGCATCAGGCGCAAGAAATTCACGCGCGCGCTTTCGATATCGGCTGATGACGCCGTCCGGTTCGGGCCCAGCCGGAGCAGGATCAGCGCGCGCACGGTGGCCCATTCGAGGCCGACCGCCTTGCCGGCGATCAGGATCGGATCGTAGCGGTCGCCGGCAATCAGCCGGTCGAGGGTTGCGATCTTGACGCCGGTCATCGCGGCCAGCGCGGCGACGGATTCCTCGTATTTGTTGGCCTTGGCGAAGTTGAGCAGCGCGCTTTCGACCAGTTGGCCGTCGCGATGCAGCGAGAGGATCGTGCGCTGCGCTGCCTCGAAGTCGCGGCCGCTGTCTGTTCGTTCGACAGCGCCAGAAATTTCGTTGATCGCCCGCTTGATCGCCACCTGCCGCGCCGGCTTGACGACTGTGAACAGGCGGCGGCGGACCACATCGATCGTTCCGGCCAAAAGGTCCTTCAGTTGTTCGCTAGAGAGATCGTCGCGCTGGCCGATCTTGAGCGTCAGCACACCGTCCTGGCTGGCGCGCTTGATCAAGGTCGAATAGCCGTCCGACGAGAACGCCGCACCGGCATTGCCCGCCGCGCGCCTGACGACATCGCGGTCGCCGCGGCGCACGATGACATCGGTGAGATCGGGAGAAAGCGTCGGCCGATCCGACATCGCCAGCAGATGGCCCTGCCCCTTCACGCTGGCGATTTCGACCAGGATCCGTTCGTCGATCACCGGCGAGCGCCGCAGCAGCGGGCCGGCAATGGCAATTTCATCCTCATGGGCGAGCTGCCCGACCAGCCCGCGCGGCGCGTTGACAAGCAGCGACAGCCGCTCGGCGAGCTCGGCCCGCGCGGCAAGGTCGGCATGGGGGACCAGGCTGCTCAATACGCCGTCGAACAGATCGACGTGATCGGCGCCGAAATTGGCAGCCCCCTGCAGGAATAATTCACTGATCCGGCGCGCTGCATCGGCGCGGCGCTTGGGATCGCCGGCCCTGACGATGTCGTCCAGTCCTGGGATCAGCGTTGTCGCTAGCGTCATAAGCCTATCCAAACCGGCCGAATTGGCTGGTTTTCGGCAATCTAGGTACCGTTCGTGAATGAAGGGTTAGGCTTTGGCCCGCTCGGACAGGACTCAAAATCTCCCTTAACGGGGCGTGCAAGGCCTTGCCGGATTGCAGGAAAACCGCTATATCCGCCGCAACTTATGGTTCTCATACGATCGCGTATTGAGAGTGGGCCCTTCGGGACCCGCTCTTTTTTATTACCTGAACGAGCCCAGCCCAGAAGGGCCTTACGGCACGGTTCAGGGAACCGGCCGGATCCGGGTTAGACCCGGCCTAACCTCATGTAAGTAAAGACGCTTTTGACCCTGGACATGACCGAGCCAACTGCTGTTTCAGAGGATCTTGACCTGCTCGCCGAGCCGCGGCTCGTGGTCGAGCCGGGCGTCGCCGCGCGGGTTTCCGCCGTGGCAGGGCCGGTATTGCAGGGCATGGGCTACCGGCTGGTGCGGATCAAGATTTCCGGCGAGGCCGGCTGCACGGTCCAGATCATGGCCGAACGGCCCGACGGCACCATGCAGATCGAGGATTGCGAGGCGATTTCGCGTGCGCTGTCGCCGGTGCTGGACGTCGCCGATCCGATCGAGCGCGCCTACCGGCTGGAGATCTCATCGCCCGGCATCGACCGTCCGCTGGTGCGCCGTTCGGACTTCGAACGCTATGTCGGTCATCTCGTGAAGGTCGAGATGGCGCTCGCCCATCAGGGCCGCAAGCGTTTCCGCGGGCTCCTGCAGGGCGTCGAGGGCGACGCCGTGCGGATTCATCGCGATGACATCCGCGCAGACGAAGATGCGGACGTGCTACTCGTCATGGAAGACATCGCCGACGCCCGCCTGGTGCTCACCGACGAGCTGATCGCGGAATCGATGCGCCGCGGCAAGGCCGCCGAGCGCGAGCTGCGCCAGAATCTCGGGCTCGAGCCACCGCCGCCGCCGCACGCCAAAAAAAGCGATCCGGCCAAGAGCAACAAGCCGAAGCCCAAGACACTGAACAAGCCGCTGAAGAAGCCGTTACCGAAGAATACCAAGAAACATCGCCTCGCCGCGCAAGGTTTGCCCGGCGGCGAATTCGATCCCACCGAAGGAGACTGAGCCATGGCAGCTGTCAGCGCCAATAAACTCGAACTGCTGCAGATCGCAGACGCGGTTGCCCGCGAAAAATCGATCGACCGCGGCATCGTGATCGCGGCGATGGAAGACGCCATCGCCAAAGCGGCCCGCGCGCGCTACGGCAGCGAGACCGACGTTCACGCCGAGATCGACGCCAAGAAGGGCGAGCTCCGGCTGTCGCGCCACATGCTGGTCGTCGACGTGGTCGAGAATTCGTCGAACCAGATTTCGCTGGCCGATGCGCAGCGCGCCAATCCGGGCGCCCAGGTCGGCGACACCATCGCCGACACCCTGCCGCCGCTGGAATATGGCCGCATCGCCGCCCAGTCCGCCAAGCAGGTGATCGTCCAGAAGGTGCGCGAGGCCGAGCGCGACCGGCAATATCAGGAATTCAAGGACCGCATCGGCGACATCGTCAACGGCATCGTCAAGCGCGTCGAATATGGCAGCGTGATCGTCGATCTCGGCCGCGGCGAAGCCATCGTGCGCCGTGACGAGATGCTGCCGCGCGAAGTGTTCCGCAACGGCGACCGCGTCCGCGCCTATATCTTCGACGTCCGCCGCGAAACCCGCGGGCCGCAGATCTTCCTGTCCCGCACCCATCCGCAATTCATGGCAAAACTGTTCGCGCAGGAAGTGCCGGAGATCTATGACGGCATCGTCGAGATCAAGGCGGTGGCCCGCGATCCCGGTTCGCGCGCCAAAATCGGCGTTATTTCGCGGGATTCCTCGGTCGATCCGGTCGGCGCCTGCGTCGGTATGCGCGGTTCGCGCGTGCAGGCGGTGGTGAACGAACTCCAGGGCGAGAAGATCGACATCATTCCGTGGTCGCCCGATATTGCGACCTTTGTCGTCAACGCGCTGGCGCCCGCCGAAGTCGCCAAGGTCGTGATCGACGAAGACCGCGAGCGCATCGAGGTCGTGGTGCCCGACACCAACAACCAGCTGTCGCTGGCGATCGGCCGCCGCGGGCAGAACGTGCGCCTCGCTTCGCAGCTGACCGGCTGGGACATCGACATCCTCACCGAGCAGGAAGAATCCGAACGCCGCCAGGCCGATTTCGAGAATTCGACGCGGGTGTTCATGGAAGCGCTGAATGTCGACGAAGTGGTCGGCCAGTTGCTGGCGTCGGAAGGTTTCACCTCGGTCGAGGAACTCGCGCTGGTCGACGTCAAGGAACTCGCCGGCATCGAGGGCTTCGACGAGGAGACCGCCAACGAACTGCAGAGCCGTGCAAAAGAATATCTGGAACAGCTCGAGACCGAGCTGGAAAACAAACGCAAGGAACTCGGTGTGGATGACGCTTTGAAGACAGTACCCGGCGTGACCTCGAAGATGCTGGTCAAGTTCGGCGAGAACGACATCAAGTCGGTCGAGGATCTGGCCGGTTGCGCCACCGACGATCTGGTTGGCTGGACCGAACGCAAGGAAGGCGCCGAGCCGACCAAGTTCCCCGGCATTCTCGACGCCAACGAAATCTCGCGCGACGATGCCGAGCGCATGATCATGCAGGCCCGCGTCATCGCCGGCTGGATCACCGAGGCCGACCTTGCCAAGCAGTCCGAGGCGGCGGAAGCCACCGAAGACCAGACGGCGTAAGGAGATGCCCCGCGCATGCTCGCCATGGCTGACCCCGATCTCGACAACGGACCGCGGACCGACAAGTCCGCGACGATGCGGATGTGCGCGGTCACCCGTGAGGTGCGCCCGATCGACGAACTGATCCGGTTCGTGGTCTCGCCCCAGGGCGAGGTCGTTCCGGATCTGAAGCGCAAGCTCCCCGGCCGCGGACTGTGGGTCTCGGCATCGCGCCGGACCGTTGCGGAAGCGGTGCGGCGTAACCAATTTAGCAGGGGTTTCAAGCGCGACATCCGGGCCGCCGCGACCCTCCCCGCCGACACCGAGGCTTTGCTGGTTCGCAGCGCGACCGAGGCGCTGGCGATGGTCGCCAAGGCCGGCCAGGTCGTCTCCGGTTTCAGCAAGGTCGAGGGCGCGCTCCGCGAGGGGGAGGCCCAGGCCCTGATCCACGCTTCCGACGGCGCGGCCGACGGAATCCGCAAATTGGACGCGATCGTGCGGCAAAAGCGCGGAAATGCGGATGAATCGCCGGAATTTCCGATCGTCAATGTTCTGACGTCGGCAGAATTGGATTTGGCACTGGGGCGGTCAAATGTGATACATGCTGCCCTGCTCGCGGGCCCGGCGAGCAAGACGTTCCTGTCGCGCTGCCAGATCCTGGTCCGATACCGGATGGCCGATGACGACAAGACCGAAGGAAGCGGCCAGAAATTCTGACTAACAAGACTTGCTTTAACGACTGTGCGAATGCGCACAACGCAACAAGATTAGGACTGCTGAATGGTTGATACCAAAACGCCTGGCGACAAGACTTTGAGTGTCCCGACCAAGACCTTGACGCTCAAGCCGCGCGTCGAGACGGGCACCGTACGCCAGAGCTTCAGCCATGGCCGGACCAAGCAGGTCGTGGTCGAGAAGCGCGGCAAGCGCCGCCTCGGCGGCGACGCGCCTGCCGGCGAAACCCATGCGCCCGAACCTGTGGTCGCCAAGCCGGCGCCGGTCGTCGCCAAAGCGCCAAACCGTCCCTCAGCGCCAGCCGCGCCCCGCGCCGGCTCCGGCGTGGTGTTGCGCACGCTGACCGAGGATGAACGTTCCGCGCGCGCCAGCGCGCTGGCCGATGCCAAGGTCCGTGACATCGAGGAACGTCGGCTGGCGGAAGAAGAAGCCAAGCGCCGCAGCAGCAAGGAAGGCATCGAGCAGGCCGAGCGCGAAGCCGCCGAAGCGCGCCGCAAGGCCGAGGAAGAACGTCACCGCCTGGAAGAAGAAGCCAAACGCAAGGCCGAACTCGAAGCCAAGAAGCGATTTGGCGAGGCCGAGGCCAAGACGGCAACGACCACCGCACCCGGCACCACTACCACCACCACCGCGCGCCCCGCGGCCCGGCCGACGGCCTCGGCAGTGCCGCCCGCGCGCGCGCCGGGCGTTGCCGCCGACGCCTCCGATGAGGATGAAGGTCCGCGCCAGATCCGCCGTGGCCCCGGCGGCGCCATGCGCCCCGCCGTGCCGCCGAAGACGACCCACAAGCCCGGACCGCAAAAGGAACGCGGCCGCCTGACGCTGGTCACCGCCCTGGATGCCGACAATGTGCGCGAGCGTTCGATCGCCTCGTTCCGCCGCCGCACCCAGCGGCTGAAGGGACACGCCTCGAACGAGCCGAAGGAAAAGATCATCCGCGAAGTGGTGATTCCGGAAGCCATCAACATCCAGGAACTCGCCAACCGCATGTCGGAACGCGCGGTCGACGTCATCCGCCTGCTGATGAAGCAGGGCGCGATGCACAAGATCACCGACGTGATCGACGCCGACACCGCACAGCTGATCGCCGAGGAATTGGGCCATACCGTCAAGCGCGTGGCCGCGTCCGACGTCGAAGAGGGTCTGTTCGACATCGTCGACGATTCCACCGACACCGAACCGCGTTCGCCGGTCGTGACCGTGATGGGCCATGTCGACCACGGCAAGACCTCGCTGCTCGACGCGCTTCGCCATGCCAACGTGGTTTCGGGCGAAGCCGGCGGCATCACCCAGCATATCGGCGCCTATCAGGTGACTTCGCCGGAAAGCGGCAAGAAGATCACCTTCATCGATACCCCCGGCCACGCCGCGTTCACCGCGATGCGTGCGCGCGGCGCCAAGGTCACCGATATCGTGATCCTGGTGGTGGCGGCCGATGACGGCGTCATGCCGCAGACCATCGAGGCGATCAACCACGCCAAGGCGGCGAAGGTTCCGATGATCATCGCGATCAACAAGATCGACAAGCCCGACGCCAAGCCGGAGCGCGTGCGCACCGAGCTGTTGCAGCACGAGGTTCAGGTCGAGTCGTTCGGCGGCGACGTCGTCGACGTCGAGGTATCAGCCAAGAACAAGACCAATCTCGACAAGCTGCTGGAAATGATCGCGCTGCAGGCCGAACTGCTCGACCTCAAGACCAACGCGGAACGTCCCGCCGAAGGCACCGTGATCGAAGCCCGGCTCGACCGCGGCCGCGGTCCGGTTGCGACCGTGCTGGTGCAGCGCGGAACCCTGCGCATCGGCGACATTATCGTGGCTGGCGCCGAAATGGGCCGCGTCCGCGCCCTCATCAACGATCAGGGTATGAACATCGACGAGGCCGGACCTTCGGTGCCGGTCGAGGTGCTCGGCTTCAACGGTCCGCCGGAAGCCGGCGACCGTCTCGCGGTGGTCGAGAACGAAGCCCGCGCCCGTCAGGTTACGAGCTACCGCGCCCACCAGAAGCGCGAGAACGCGGCTGCCTCGATTTCCGGCATGCGCGGCTCGCTCGAACAGATGATGTCGCAGCTCAAGACCTCGGGCCGCAAGGAATTCCCGCTGATCATCAAGGCCGACGTGCAAGGTTCGCTCGAAGCCATTTTGGGATCGCTGGAAAAGCTCGGCACCGACGAGGTCGCCGCGCGCATCCTGCATGCGGGCGTCGGCGGCATCTCCGAATCGGACGTGACGCTGGCGGAAGGTTTCAACGCCGCCATCATCGGCTTCTCGGTTCGCGCCAACAAGGAAGCGGCGGCCGCCGCCAAGCGCAACGGCATCGAGATCCGCTATTACAACATCATCTACGATCTCGTGGACGACATCAAAAAGGCGATGTCCGGCCTGCTCGCGCCGACGCTGCGCGAAACCATGCTGGGCAATGCGCAGATCCTGGAAGTGTTCAACATTTCCAAGGTCGGCAAGGTCGCCGGCTGCCGCGTCACCGACGGCACCGTGGAACGCGGCGCCAATGTACGCCTCATTCGCGAAAACGTGGTTGTGCATGAAGGCAAGCTCTCGACACTGAAGCGCTTCAAGGACGAAGTGAAGGAAGTGCAGTCCGGCCAGGAATGCGGCATGGCGTTCGAGAATTACGGCGACATGCGCGCCGGCGACGTTATCGAGTGTTATCGCGTGGAGACGATCCAGCGGAGCCTGTAAGTCTGAACCTTACGGCTTCGTCAGGAGACATTGTATTAGTTCGACGTCATGCCCGGCCAAAAGCGCGAAGCGCGTCTTCGCATTGATGAGCCGGGCATCCACGTCCCAGGGAATTCAGCAGCAACAAAGACGTGGATGGCCGGGAACAGCCCGGCCATGACGGATTTATTTTTGAGAGACCGCTATGCCCCGGCACCACAGCAAGAGTTCCGCTCCCGGCGGCTCGCAACGTCAATTGCGCGTCGGCGAGACCGTACGCCATGCGGTCGCCGATATTCTGTCGCAGGGTAACGTGCATGACCCCGATCTCGAGGGTCACATCATCACGGTTCCGGAGGTGCGCATGTCACCGGACCTGAAGCTCGCGACCATTTATGTGATGCCGCTCGGCGGACGCGACACCGACGTCGTGCTCGCAGCGCTCGCGCGCAACAAGAAGTTCCTGCGCGGCGAGATCGCGCACCGCGTTAACCTGAAATTTTCCCCTGATCTTCGCTTTCGCGTCGACGAACGATTCGACGAAGCGGAACGGATCGAGAAATTACTGAGAACACCTGCGGTGCAGAAAGACCTCGCACCCGATTCGGACGACGAGTGATGATTGTGACCCCGATTTTGACCAGCGCAAACAGCGTGCTCGATTCGCAAAATGCCGAATCGCATGACGCCGAAAAAAATATTTTTACCGAAGCGCGCAACGACGATACTCGTCGCGGCCATAACGATCCGCGCCAGAAGCATCAGGGCAAGCAGCAACGCCAGAACAATCAGCCGCGCCGCGACAAGCGTGACGTCCATGGCTGGGTGATTCTCGACAAGCCGATCGGCATGACCTCGACGCACGCGGTGGCGGTGCTCAAGCGCTTGTTCCAGGCCAAGCGCGCCGGCCATGCCGGCACCCTCGACCCGCTCGCCTCCGGCGGCCTGCCGATCGCGCTGGGCGAAGCCACCAAGACGGTCCCGTTCGTGATGGACGGCCGCAAGCGCTACCGCTTCACCGTGAGCTGGGGCGAGGAGCGCGATACCGACGACACCGAGGGCCGGGCGACCAGGACCAGCGATCTCAGGCCCTCCGCCGAGGCGATCCGGGCGCTGCTGCCGCAATTCACCGGCCTGATCGAGCAGATCCCGCCGCAGTATTCCGCGATCAAGGTCCAGGGCGAACGGGCCTATGATCTGGCCAGAGACGGCGAAACCGTCGAATTGAAGCCGCGGCCGGTCGAGATTCACGAATTAACCCTTGTAGAACATGGAGATAACGGCCAATCCGTGTTTGAGGCCGAGTGCGGCAAGGGAACCTATGTCCGGGCGCTGGCCCGCGATATCGGCCGGATTCTGGGCTGTTTCGGCCACATCAGCGCCTTGCGGCGGACCCTGGTCGGTCCATTCCGCGAAGCGGACATGATTCCGCTGGAACAGTTGGAGGCTTTGTGTAATAGAGCCGCGTCGGGCGAGGGCAGCCTCGCCGACGCGCTTTTGCCCGTTGAGACCGCGCTGGACGACATCCCGGCACTGGCCGTCACACGGGCTGATGCGGCAAGGCTCCATCGGGGCCAAGCCGTTTTGTTGCGCGGACGGGATGCGCCCAATTGTAGCGGCACAGTCTATGTCACGGTGGCAGGCCGGCTTCTGGCCCTCGCCGAAATTGGCAATGGCGAACTCATCCCCAAGCGTGTGTTCAACCTGACCGGACTGACTGCCAGTTCCGGTCGCAACAACGAGAAAGTTTGACGATGTCGATTACCGCCGAACGCAAAGCGGAAGTCATCAAGACGAATGCCAACAAGGCCGGCGACACCGGCTCGCCCGAGGTTCAGGTTGCGATCCTGTCGGAACGCATCAACAACCTCACCGGGCACTTCAAATCCCACGTGAAGGACAATCATTCGCGCCGGGGTCTTTTGAAAATGGTCGCCACGCGCCGTTCCCTGCTTGATTACATCAAGCGGAAGGACGAGGCGCGCTACAAGGCGCTGCTCGAAAAGCACAACATTCGTCGTTGATATCGAGAGTACGCGCGCGCCTGTTGCGCGCGTTTTCGTATGGTCTTCCGGAAGAAACCCGGACTCCGGATTTTCGGAGACGATCATGCGCAAGGGCATGATGAAACTCATGTCCAATAGACGTCCAGCAGCAATCCGGCCGCTGGGCAGGGCAAGGTGCCCGGACTACCGAGAGGATGGACGCCATCCGAAATATAAAGACCATGGCAGGATCGCCGGATGCTGATCTCGTGTTGCGATCAGTGTCTCGCAATCTTGCGCATGGTCTTTGTGTTTCAGGCGTCCGTGCTTTCGCGAAACCATGAAAGAAATCGAAATGTTCAATACGCATTCAGTCGAGATCGACTGGGGTGGACGTCCCCTCAAGCTTGAAACCGGAAAGATCGCCCGTCAGGCCGACGGCGCCGTGCTCGCGACCTATGGCGAGACCGTCGTGCTCGCCACCGTGGTGGCCGCCAAGTCACCGCGCGAAGGCGTCGACTTCCTGCCGCTGACCGTCGACTACCAGGAAAAGACCTATGCCGCGGGCCGCATTCCCGGCGGCTATTTCAAGCGCGAGGGCCGGCCGACCGAAAAGGAGACGCTGGTCTCCCGCCTGATCGACCGTCCGATCCGTCCGCTGTTCGTCGACGGCTGGCGCAATGAAACCCAGGTCATCGTCACCGTGCTGTCGCATGACATGGAGAACGATCCCGACATTCTGGCGCTGGTCGCGGCCTCCGCGGCGCTGACGATCTCCGGCGCTCCCTTCAAGGGCCCGATCGGTGCGGCCCGCGTCGGCTTTGCCAACGACGAGTATGTGCTCAACCCGACGCTCGACGAAATGCTCGAGACCCAGCTTGATCTGGTCGTCGCCGGCACCGCCGACGCCGTGCTGATGGTGGAATCGGAAGCCAAGGAACTCAACGAAGACATCATGCTCGGTGCGGTGATGTTCGGACACCGGCACTTCCAGCCGGTGATCAAGGCGATCATCGAGCTCGCCGAGAAGGCCGCCAAGGAGCCGCGCGAAGTCAAGGTCGTCGACGAGAGCGCGCTCGAGAAGGAAATGCTCGGCCTGATCGAGCAGGAGCTGCGCTCGGCCTACGCGATTCCGATCAAGCAGGACCGCTACGCGGCGGTCGGCAAGGCCAAGGAAAAGGTGATGGCTCACTACTTCCCGGAAGGGCAGGAGCCGCAATACGACAAGCTGCGCATCGCCGGCGTGTTCAAGGAACTCGAATCCAAGATCGTCCGCTGGAACATCCTCGACACCGGCAAGCGCATCGACGGCCGCGATTCCAAGACCGTGCGCAGCATCATCGCCGAAGTCGGCGTGCTGCCGCGCGCCCACGGTTCGGCGCTGTTCACCCGCGGTGAAACCCAGGCGATGGTCGTGACCACGCTCGGCACCGGCGAGGACGAGCAGTACATCGACTCGCTGTCAGGGACCTACAAGGAGCAGTTCCTGCTGCACTACAACTTCCCTCCCTACTCGGTCGGTGAAACCGGGCGCCTCGGCGGCACCAAGCGCCGCGAAATCGGCCACGGCAAGCTCGCCTGGCGCGCGATCCATCCGGTCCTGCCGCCGCACCACGAATTCCCCTACACGGTGCGCGTGGTTTCCGAGATCACCGAATCCAACGGATCGTCGTCGATGGCGTCGGTCTGCGGCGCCTCGCTGGCGCTGATGGATGCGGGCGTTCCCCTGAAGCGGCCGACCGCGGGTATCGCGATGGGCCTGATCCTGGAAGGTTCGCGTTTTGCGGTCCTGTCCGACATTCTCGGTGACGAGGATCATCTCGGCGACATGGACTTCAAGGTGGCCGGCACCGACCAGGGCATCACCTCGCTGCAGATGGACATCAAGATCGAGGGCATCACCGAGGAGATCATGAAGGTCGCACTCGGCCAGGCCAAGGATGGGCGTATCCACATCCTCGGCGAAATGTCGAAGGCGCTCACCAATGCCCGCGCCGAGCTCGGCGAATACGCGCCGCGCATCGAGACCTTCAAGATCCCGACCGACAAGATCCGTGAAGTGATCGGCACCGGCGGCAAGGTGATCCGCGAGATCGTCGAAAAGACCGGCGCCAAGGTCAACATCGAGGACGACGGCACCGTGAAGGTCGCCTCCAACGACGGCGAGGCGATGAAGGCCGCGATCAAGTGGATCAAGTCGATCGCCTCCGATCCGGAGATCGGCCAGATCTACGAAGGCACCGTGGTCAAGGTGATGGAGTTCGGCGCGTTCGTGAACTTCTTCGGCGCCAAGGACGGCCTCGTCCACATCAGCCAGCTCGCTTCGGCGCGGGTGCAGAAGACCTCCGACGTCGTCAAGGAAGGCGACAAGGTCAAGGTCAAGCTGCTCGGCTTCGACGATCGCGGCAAGACGCGGCTGTCGATGAAGGTGGTCGATCAGGCGACCGGCGAGGATCTCGAGGCCAAGCAGAAGGCGGCGGAAGCCTCGGCGCCGCGCGAAGCGGCCGGCGAGTAAGCGCCGCGACATCGAAAATCAGAAAAGGGGCGGCTGCAAAGCCGCCCTTTTTATTTGCCGCAGATGTGATCGTGCGCTCTTACGCCGCAGCGCCGAACCCATTTAAAATGAAACCGGAATGGGGCTGACTTCGCAGCTGGAAGTTGGACCCGTTACGATCGTCCGAATCGAGCCGCAGGCTCGTCACGCAGGGAGAGACTTATGTCCGCACTATCGCGCCGTCATTTTTTCAGCGCCGCCGCCGGCCTCGTTGCCGTCGCCGCGGCACCGCGTGTCGTCTTTGCCCAGGCGCCCGCCGCGGCACCTGCGGCTGCCCCGGCCGCGGCAGGTCCGTTCACGCTGCCGCCGCTCCCTTACGCCTTCAACGCGCTTGAGCCGCATATCGATGCCAAGACCATGGAAATCCACCATGGTCGGCACCATGCCGCTTACGTCAACAATCTGAACACCCTCGCCAAGACCAATGCGCAGCTCGGCACCAGCAAGGTGACGGATATTCTCGGCAATCTGAACGCCCTGAACGACGACATCAAATTCGGCGTGCGCAACAATCTCGGCGGCCATGCCAACCACACCATGTTCTGGGAAATCATGGCCCCCGGCGGCGGCAAGCCGGAGGGCGAGGTGCTGGCCGCGATCGACAAGGACCTCGGCGGCATGGAAAAATTCCAGAACGACTTTAACGCCGCCGGCGGACGCCAGTTCGGCTCCGGCTGGGTGTTCGTGACCGTTGCCAAGGACGGCAAGCTTGCGATCGAAACCCGCCCCAACCAGGACAATCCGATCATGGACGGCAAGCGCGCGCTGCTTGGCAACGACGTCTGGGAACACGCCTATTATCTCAACTATCAGAATCGCCGCGCCGATTATCTCAAGGCGTGGTGGAACACGGTGAACTGGGCCAAGGTCGCCGAGCGTTTTGCGGCGGCGAAGGCTGGTACGCTCGGCGTTTGATCGCGCGCTCCATCTTGAAAGCGAAAGGGCGGCTCGTGAGCCGCCCTTTTTTGTCAGACTAGATTCTTGCTTTGACGCGTTTTCTTGACGCGAACCGGTGTCCACTTCGCTGGAAAACGCTCTAGTGTTGCGTTTGTCCGGTGCTCAGGTGATCAGAAACGATCGAGGTTCATCACCTTGGTCCAGGCCGCCGCGAAGTCCTTGGCGAACTTCTCTTTCGAGTCCGCGCACGCGTAGACCTCGGCGAAGGCGCGAAGCTGCGAATGCGAACCGAAGATCAGGTCGACGCCGGTGGCGGTCCACTTGACCGCCTTTGTCTTCCGATCGCGGCCCTCGTATGCATCGCCCGACGGCTGCCACTCCGTGCTCATGCTGAGCAGATTGACGAAGAATTCGTTCGTCAATGTCCCCACCTTGCTGGTGAAGACGCCGTGCTTTGATCCGCCGGCATTCGCGCCGAGGACGCGCAGGCCGCCGACGAGCGCCGTCAGTTCGGGTCCCGTCAACCGCAGCAATTGCGCGCGGTCAATCAGCGCTTCCACCGGCGCCAGGAACTGATGCTTCTTGCCGTTGATATAATTGCGGAAGCCATCGGCACGCGGTTCGAGCGGAGCAAAGGAAGCGACGTCGGTTTGATCCTGCGACGCATCCATGCGCCCCGGCGTGAACGGCACCTTGACGTCGACGCCGGCGTCCTTTGCGGCTTTTTCAACCGCCGCGGAGCCGCCGAGAACGATCAGGTCGGCAAGCGAAACCTTCTTGCCGAACTCCTTCTGGATCGCCTCCAGCTTCTGCAGCACCGTGTTCAGCTCAGCAGGCTGGTTGACCTCCCAGTCCTTCTGCGGGCTGAGACGAATACGCGCGCCATTGGCGCCGCCGCGCTTGTCGGAGCCGCGGAACGTCGATGCCGACGCCCATGCGGTCGAAACGAGCTGCGACACCGACAGGCCCGAGCTGAGAATCTTGGTCTTCAGCGCGGCGATGTCCGCATCGCCGATCAGCGGATGATCCACCGCCGGGATCGGGTCCTGCCAGATCAGCGTTTCCTTCGGCACCAGCGGGCCGAGATAACGCACGATCGGACCCATGTCACGGTGCGTGAGCTTGAACCAGGCACGCGCGAACGCATCCGCGAACTGGTCCGGGTTTTCGTAGAAGCGCCGCGAAATCTTCTCGTAGGCGGGATCGAAGCGCAGCGACAGGTCGGTGGTCAGCATCATCGGCACATGCTTCTTCGACGTGTCGAAGGCGTCAGGGATCGTGGCTTCCGCGCCCTTCGCCTTCCACTGCTTGGCACCGGCCGGGCTCTTGGTCAGCTCCCATTCGTTCTCGAACAGGTTCTTGAAGAACAGATTGCTCCACTGCGTCGGCTGCTCCGTCCAGGTGACTTCCGGACCGCCGGTAATGGCATCGGCGCCGACGCCGGTACCATGCTTGCTCTTCCAGCCGAGGCCCTGATCCTCGAGAGCGCCGCTTTCCGGGTCTGACCCCACCAGCGACGGATCGCCGGCACCATGGGCCTTGCCGAAGGTGTGGCCGCCGGCAATCAGCGCAACGGTCTCTTCGTCGTTCATGGCCATGCGGAAGAACGTTTCGCGGATATCTTTCGCCGCCGCGAGCGGATCCGGGTTGCCGTTCGGGCCTTCCGGATTGACGTAGATGAGACCCATCTGCACGGCGCCGAGCGGCTCGGAGAGCTGGCGTTCACCGCTGTAGCGTTCGTCGCCCAGCCAGGTGCCTTCGGGGCCCCAGAACAGCTCTTCGGGCTCCCAGACATCGGCGCGGCCACCGGCGAAGCCGAACGTCTTGAAGCCCATCGATTCGAGCGCGACGTTGCCGGCGAGAATCATCAGGTCGGCCCACGAGATCTTGCGGCCGTATTTCTGCTTGATCGGCCACAGCAGCCGGCGCGCCTTGTCGAGGTTGGCGTTGTCAGGCCAGCTGTTCAGCGGCGCGAAGCGCTGCTGACCGGCCCCGGCGCCGCCGCGGCCGTCCGTGATGCGGTAGGTGCCGGCGCTGTGCCACGCCATGCGGATCATCAGACCGCCATAGTGACCGAAATCGGCCGGCCACCACTCCTGCGATTCCGTCATCAAAGCGTGCAGGTCCTTGACCACGGCATTGAGGTCGAGGGTCTTGAATTCCTTGGCGTAATCGAACGCCTCGCCCATCGGATCGGACAGAGTGGAATTGCGGTGGAGCAGCGAAACGTCCAGCGCGTCCGGCCACCAATCGCGGTTCGAGTGTCCGCGTTTTCCGCCCGAGAACGGGCATTTTGTTTTGTCGTCCATGATTGCCTCCTAAGGGCCGCTTCCAGTCAGATTGGAGGCACTCTAAGAGCCGCTTTCCATCAGGGGAAGTTGATTTTAATGATCGAACCGATAAGATATACTGATGATCCAGATGACGCTCAGACAGCTTCGTTATTTTGATGCGCTGGCCCGTCACGGCCATTTCGGGCGCGCGGCGGAAGCCTGCTCGATCTCGCAGCCGGCCCTGTCGATGCAAATCAAGGAAATGGAGCAAGTGCTCGGCGGCGCGCTGCTGGAACGAAGCGCGCGACAGATCACGCTGACGGAATTCGGCGAAGAGATCGTCCAGCGCGTCCGCGACATCCTGCGCTCGGTCGATGAACTCGGCGATTTCGCGCGCGCGGCACAGGACCGGCTTGCCGGCCGGCTGCGCATCGGCATGATACCGACGATCGCGCCCTATCTGTTGCCGAAAGTGATCGAGAACCTCGCGCGCATGCATCCGGAACTCGACATCCACGTGCGCGAGACGCTGACGCCGAAGCTGATCAAGGAAGTGACCGAAGGCCGGCTCGATACGGCGATCGTGGCATTGCCGGTATCGGAGCCATCGCTGACCGAGGTCGCGTGCTTTTCCGAGAATTTCCTGCTGGTGCGGCCGGGCGAGGACGAAGGAACGCCGGTGCCGAGCCACGAGACGCTGCGCGAGATGCGGTTGCTGCTGCTCGAAGAGGGACATTGTTTCCGCGACCAGGCGCTGTCGTTCTGCAACATGCAGTCGCCGCCGCGCGAGGTGCTGGACGCAAGCTCGCTGTCCACGCTCGTTCAGATGGTCGGCGCCGGCATCGGCGTCACCCTGATTCCGGAAATGGCGGTCACGGTGGAAACCCGCTCGGCACAGGTCTCGGTCGCGCGGTTCAGCAATCCGCAACCGTCGCGGACGATCGGCATGGTGTGGCGCAAGACAAGCCCGCTGGCCGCACAGCTGCAGCAAATCTCGGAAGTGGTATGCCTCGCCGCCGACGCCTTGCGCGAACAGCGCAAGGTGAAACCCGCGCCGCGGCGACAAGCCAAAGGCCCCAACCGATGACGCCGATCATCCGTCCCGCCCGTGCCGACGAATATGACGAGGTCGCCCGCGTCTGGATGAACAGCTGGGCTACGACCGGGATCGAAGCGGCCAGCGATGCTCTGCTGGAAAAACTGCGCGCGCGGGTGCCGGTGGAAGTGGCGAAGGGCTGGAGCCTCTATGTCGCCGACGATGGCGGCACGCTGGCGGCGATGCTGGCCTTGCATCTGCCGGACAATTATCTCGATCAATTGTTCGTCGCGCCCGAGTATCAGGGTAAGAGCGTCGGACGGATGCTGCTGACCTTCACGCGCGAGCATCTGCCGGATGAAATCTGGCTGCGCTGCGTGCGCGAAAACGAAAAGGCCTGGCGCTGGTATGAGCGCGAAGGATTTGTGTTCGAGAAGGAGACGGTCGAGCCGACGAACGGATTTACGATGAAATATTATCGTTGGAAAAAACCGTCAACGGCGCGACGATAATCGCGACATACACTCGCCTTGCGGAGCCGCACCGCACGCTCTAGTTTAGCTTCTTCACTCATGGTGTGCCTGCGCTGAATTTCATGGTCCGATCGTTAGCCGCTGCAATTCTTCTGTCATGCTTTTCGACGTCCGCGTGGACCCAGGGCCAACCCACGCCACCAGCGGCAAGGACGGAGTCGACAAGACCGATCACCAAATCTGCTATCCGGAAGCCAGCCGCGCGTAGCGAATCGGCCGACAAACCAGCCTCCGCCCACAGCAGCCCATGCGGGCTCGGTGTCGTCGTATCCGTTGGCGACGAATTCATGGTGAAGTCGATCGGCCTGACCGCGTTCCAGAGTAAAGAGACGGTAGTGCCGATCGAAAGTTGGGGTCTCAACGATCTCGTGTTTGCGCGGGTCCGCGCTGCGGCTCCTTCCGGGGTTACGGTGCTCAGAATTCCCTACACCAAGTCCGCATTTCCGCCGCGGGAGAGGCCTAGGACGCTGTTTCATGATGAGAAGGCGGAATTGGTCGAACTCATGCGGCAGGTCACCAATGGCACGAATTGCCAACGATATGTCCTAGTGAGCAAATCAATCAGCAAGTTCAATGACCTCAACTTGACCGTCCGCGGTATTGGCATCGTCGACCACGACGTGCCGTTCAGACATCGTACCTATCTCTTTGCACTCAGCTACATCCGCGTATTTGACGGACGCGATTTCTCGATCATCACACACGGTTCGGCGCTTACCCACATGGATCCGCTGGTGAAGCGAATGCTCCTCGGTACACTTATTTTAGGCCCATATAGTGAACTGGCCGAAGCGTCGTTTCCCCGCCATCCCGAGCAATCTGCCCACAATCTTGCGCTGCGCGAGTACGCTCGTAACTTGCTGACAACCAGCCTCGACAAGACACTTCCGATCATGCTGAGGCAACCCACAAAGGAGACTTCACGATGATGCAGCTTTATTGGTCGCCCCGCTCGCGTTCGTTTTCCTCGCTGTGGCTGTTCGAAGAGACCGGGCAACCCTATGAACGCGTGCTGACGGACATCTCGACCGGCGCACAGCGTAAGCTCGAATATCTGGCGATCAATCCGATGGGCAAGGTACCGGCGCTCCGGGATGGCGAGGCCACGCTTGCCGAAGCCGCCGCGATCGCGGCCTATGTCGCCGAGCGCTATCCGGAAGCGAGGCTGGCGCCGCCGCTCGGAGATCCGCTGCGCGCAAAGTATCTCTACTGGCTGTTCTTCAGCCCCGGTTGTATCGAGCCTGCGATCGTGCAGCTCGCGACCAAGATCGAGATGAATCCGGTCGCGGCCGGCTGGGGCGATTCGCAACGCGTGATCGACGTGCTCGACAACGCGCTGGAGAAAGGTCCGTGGATCCTCGGCGACAATTTTTCCGCAGCCGACATCATCATTGGCTCCGGGCTGAATTTCGCCGTGCGGCTGTTCAAGATGGTGCCGTCGCGGCCGTCGTTCGACGCCTATATCGATCGGTGCGCGGCGCGGCCCGCGTTCCAGCGCGCGGAAAAGATCGCGGCGGGGTAGATCGTAGGGTGGGCAAAGGCGCGCCTTCGCGCCGTGCCCACCACCTCTCGATAAATCCGTACCTTGAATGGTGGGCACGCGGAGCCTGTCATCGGGCGCGCATTCGCGCTACCCGGTGGCTTTGCCCACCCTACGCACCCGCGCTTGGGTGTCACGCATCCATGCGCTTGAACACCAGCGTCGCGTTGGTGCCGCCGAAACCGAACGAATTCGACAGCACGGTACCGAGCTTGGCGTTGTCGATGCGCTTGCGCACGATCGGCATGTCGGCAAACACCGGGTCGAGCTCGGTGATGTTGGCGCTCTCGCACACGAAACCGTTGTTCATCATCAGCAGCGAATAGATCGCTTCCTGGACGCCGGTGGCGCCGAGCGAATGCCCGGTCAGCGCCTTGGTCGCCGAGATCGGCGGGCATTTTTCGCCGGTGCCGAACACCTTGCGGATCGCCTCGATTTCCGGCGGATCGCCGGCGGGCGTCGAGGTGGCGTGCGGATTGATGTAGTCGATCGGCGTCTTCACGGTCTCCATCGCCATCCGCATGCAGCGCTCGGCGCCTTCGCCCGACGGTGCCACCATGTCGTAGCCGTCAGACGTCGCGCCATAGCCGACCACTTCGGCGTAGATGCGCGCGCCGCGCGCCTTGGCATGCTCAAGTTCTTCCAGCACCACCACGCCGGCGCCGCCCGCAATGACGAAGCCGTCGCGGCTGACGTCATAGGGACGCGACGCGGTGGCGGGCGTGTCGTTGTATTTCGAGGACATCGCGCCCATGGCGTCGAACAACACCGACAGCGACCAGTCGAGTTCCTCGCAGCCGCCGGCGAAGATCACATCCTGCTTGCCAATCTGGATCGTCTCATAGGCATTGCCGATGCAATGGTTGGAAGTCGCGCAGGCCGACGAGATCGAATAGTTCACGCCCTTGATCTTGAACCAGGTCGCCAGCGTGGCTGAGGCGGTCGACGACATCGCCTTCGGCACCGCGAACGGCCCCACGCGTTTGGGACCCTTGGTCCTGGTGATGTCGGCCGCTTCGACGATGGTGCGCGCGGACGGTCCGCCGGAGCCCATGATGATGCCGGTGCGGACGTCGGAAACTTCGGTCGGGCCGAGACCGGAATCCTGGATCGCCTGTTCCATCGCGATGTGATTCCACGCCGCGCCCTCGCCGAGAAAGCGCATCGCGCGCCGGTCGATGACATCGGCGGGATTGAGGGACGGAGCGCCCTGCACCTGCGAGCGGAAGCCGAGTTCGGCGTATTTTTCCGCGCGCGTGATCCCCGATTTCGCCTCATGAAGGCTCGCAAGCACTTCCTGGGTGTTATTTCCGATGGATGAGACGATGCCCATCCCCGTGATGACAACCCGCCTCATGATCGCCTCGTCCTGTCGTTTGCGTTTTGTGTGATGGCCGCCGTCAAACCGAATGCCGCCTGATTGGAGAGCGGGTAACTTACGCTCCCGGCAATGCGGCACCCTGCTTTAACAGCCCCACCCTCAGATCCTTCGCGCGATAGATAATCTCGCCGTCGGCCGAAAGCCAGCCGTCGGCGATACCCAGCCAGAGCTTTAAACGCATCACGCGCTTGATATCGACGTTGTACACAATCTTGCGGACGTTCGGCATCACTTGACCGGAGAACTTCAGTTCGCCGAGGCCCAACGCCCGGCCGCGGCCCTCGCCGCCGGTCCAGCCGAGATAAAAGCCGACCATCTGCCACAGCGCGTCGAGGCCGAGACAGCCCGGCATCACCGGATCGCCTTTGAAATGGCAGCCGAAGAACCAGAGATCCGGGTTCACGTCGAGTTCGGCGCGAACGATGCCCTTGCCGTATTCCCCGCCGGTTTCGGAAATTTCGGTGATGCGATCGAACATCAGCATCGGCGGCAGCGGCAATTGCGCATTTCCCGGGCCGAATAGCTCGCCACGGCCGCACGCCAGCAAATCCTCGTATTCGTAACCGCCGCGGCGATCCAGCATCTTTTCAGCCTCTCTAAAATATCCCGCAAAAGTACCCTGCTCGCGCTTTCGAGCGAAACGGACCGATTTCCCGCAGAAGAATGCCGGTTTTCCGCTAATTGGCGCTACTTCGGGAGCTTTCGGCAAATGTCCCTGCCGAATATGCATATGTGGTCCGCGCGCTCTGTAACATAGGCTTGGCGGGCGGCAAAACACTGGATACGGGCTAAAAACACCATGTCCCATCGTAGGTTCCGCCTTAACCTTGGGATCGTTCTAGTTGCGAAAAACTTGCATCTAAAGGATTTCCTTTTATATTGGGCAAGAATATTGCCCAAGTTTGTCAGCGTGGTACCGAAGTGGAAATGAACGACCAGGTCTCGACCGTGAACGACGACGCCATTGATCCGGCCGCCCATGCCGCCGGCCATCAACCGGCGTTGACCGGCTGTCCCTGGCACGACGTCAACGAAATGCTGCAAGCTGCCGGCCTGCGCCCGACCCGCCAGCGCATGGCGCTCGGCTGGCTGCTGTTCGGCAAGGGCGCGCGGCATCTGACCGCTGAAATGCTGTACGAGGAAGCGACGCTGGCCAAGGTGCCGGTCTCGCTCGCCACCGTCTACAACACGCTCAACCAGCTCACCGATGCCGGCCTGCTGCGCCAGGTCAGCGTTGACGGCACCAAGACCTATTTCGACACCAACGTGACGGCGCATCACCACTTCTATCTCGAGAACAACCACGAGCTGGTCGACATTCCCGATCCGCATCTGGTGCTGTCGCGGATGCCCGACGTGCCGGAAGGCTACGAAATCGCCCGCGTCGACATGGTCGTGCGGCTGCGCAAGAAGCGCTGAGTCTCGTCGCCCCTGCGAACGCAGGGGCCCATAACCACAAATGTTTGTTGTTTGGCGAAGGCGTCGGCCGTTCGTGGCCAACGCAAAGCCGCGGCGTATGGGTCCCGGCCTTCGCCGGGACGACGCAAGAGTTATTGCTCGTCGCGCCTAACTCAATCCACCTTCTCGTCGGCGTAGACGCCCCACAGCCGCTGCTGTTCGATCCAGCCATCAAACCCGTTACCGATCACGCGGCACCAGCCGGCAGCACATTTCTTGACCTGGGCGACGACGCCGGCCTGCAGGCGCGCGGCGACCGCGCTGGACGGATCGGCGCGATCGTAGAGCGGCGCGAGTTCGTCCTTGGTCTTCATGGTGACGACGGCGGTGCGGCGGCCCGACAGCAGGGAGTGATAGACCCAGCCTTCGGCGCCTTCGGAATCGCGCACCCGGCGCCAGTTCTCGAATTCGGCGGTGATTTCGACCGGCAAGCCGGAGCGGGTGTAGACCCAGGCGACGTCATTGTCCTTGGTCGGACCGGCCCTGACATTCACATGATCGGATTTGAGGCTGACATAACGCGGCACCGGGAGGCCGCTGGTGGTGGAGCCTGCTTCCTTGGCTGAAAAACCTGTGCTGACCGACGCGCCCAGCATGCACCCTGCCAGCACCGCCATCGAACAGAAACGCCCCAACGCCATCAACTCGTCTCCTGCCGAGAACCTTTCAACTCGAATTCTTCGAGTTGAAACAATCCACTCAACGCCTGAAACCCAAGACCCTTAAACCTAGGTCCCCCTGTGCCCGCCTTGGTCGCAACTCGGATTGTCGTTCCCGAGGGGTTCTTGTCTTGGCCCGGCCTTCTGCTAGAGAGGACGGAACGCTTGAGAACCAGAACGCCCGAATTTCCCTGATTACCTTGACCCTTCCCTTGGCAACCCCGAGATAAGGATCGGGGAACCCGAGGAAGCGCTAAGGAAACCTAAGGAAACGACCAGGTAGCCGTTCGAACCGCGCAGCGAATGCAGTGTCGAACAACCAGGTTAATGAGGCCTCAACGGCGAAGCTTCTGACTCGTCAAAGGTTGGGCGAGCCATTGCCTCATGAGAGCAGGACATGTCGGTTAAGAAAAAGCCTCTCGTCGTCGTCACCCGCAAACTCCCGGACTCGATCGAGACCCGGATGCGCGAACTGTTCGATGCGCGGTTAAATCTCGACGATACGCCGATGACGCCGGAACAGATCGCCGAGGCGGTCCGTACCGCCGACGTGCTGGTGCCGACCGTGACCGACCTGGTCAACGAGGAAATTCTCAAGCAGCCCGACTGCAAGCTGCGGATGATCGCCAATTTCGGCAATGGCGTCGACAATATCGACGTCACGGCGGCGCATGCGCGCGGCATCACCGTGACCAACACGCCGAAAGTTTTGACCGAAGACACCGCCGACATGACCATGGCGTTGATTCTCGCGGTGCCGCGGCGGCTGATCGAGGGCGCCTCGATTCTCACCGACGGCAAGAACTGGCCGGGCTGGTCGCCGACCTGGATGCTCGGTCATCGCATCGGCGGCAAACGCCTCGGCATTATCGGCATGGGCCGCATCGGCCAGGCGGTGGCGCGCCGGGCGCGCGCCTTCGGCCTGCAGATCCACTATCACAACCGCCGTCCCGTCGCGCCCGTGATCGCCGACGAATTGGGCGCGACCTATTGGGAAAGCCTCGACCAGATGCTGGCGCGGATGGACATCATCTCGGTGAACTGTCCGCACACCCCGGCGACGTTCCACCTGCTGTCGGCGCGGCGCTTAAAACTGATCCGGAAAGAGGCCTATATCGTCAACACCGCGCGCGGCGAGGTGATCGACGAGGACACGCTGATCAAGCTGATCGAAAGTGGCGAGATCGGCGGCGCCGGGCTCGACGTCTACGAGCATGAGCCCGCCGTCAATCCAAAACTGGTTCGGCTGGCCAAGGCTGGCAAGGTCACGCTGCTGCCGCATATGGGCTCGGCCACGATCGAAGGCCGTGTCGAGATGGGCGAGAAGGTGATCATCAATATCCGGACCTTCCTCGACAACCACAAGCCGCCGGACCGCGTGCTGCCCAGCATGCTGTGAGGCGGCCACCGAGGATGATGTGAGCGAAGCCCACGCATCGCTGCTGGACCGTCTCGCCGCCACCATCGTCGCACTACATCCCACGCGGATCATCCGCGTCGCGATCGATGGCGTCGATGGCGCGGGAAAAACCACGCTGGCGGACGCGTTGGCGCCGCTCGTGGCAGCGCAAGGCCGCCCGACAATCCGCGCCTCGGTCGATGACTTCCATCATCCACGCTCGGTACGATACGCGCGCGGCCGGTATTCACCTGATGGCTTTTATCTCGACTCGTACGAATACGATTCATTTCGGACGCTGTTGCTTGATCCCTTGAGCCCCGGTGGCTCCGGTCGATATGTCGCAAGGCGTTTTGATCTCGACTACGACCGGCCGTTCGAACCGGTCGCGCAGCAGGCGCCGCCAACCGCCGCGCTGATCGTTGACGGCATCTTCCTGCACCGTCCCGAGCTTCGAGCCTATTGGGACCTCTCGATGTTTCTGAAGGTCGACTTCAATGTCTCCGTGCCGCGCGGCGCGCAGCGCAGCCCGGATTTTGGCGCGTCCGATCCGGCTTCGCCGTCTAACCAGCGCTATGCCGGCGGCCAGCAGCGATATCTGAGCGAGTGCGACCCGGAACAACGCGCCGCTATCGTGATCGGCTACAACGACCTGCGCGAGCCGCAGATATTGAAGTGGCGACGGGCGTAGCCCGGCGCTCTGCCCGCCCGGACACGCCGTTTCAGCCTGTCACCTGGGGAACAGCGCTCCGGTTCGGTCTCAGGCATTCTCCAAATCACAGGAAACGAACGCGGTGGTCGCGCTCCCCTGCCAAATGGAGAACTGCCATGAATACCCAGAATGTTCAGATCGATGCGCTTTCCGACGAAGAACTCAACGCCGTCTCGGGTGGCAAAGACCGGGTTCAGGTGACCAAGGAGCAGTATGAACAGATCCTCGAGGTCAAGTTTATGTTCGCCAGCCTCAAGAAGTAAGCCCGAACGCCCTGAGCGGATTAGTAAGACGCAGTCCTCTGCCTTGGAAAATACGAGTACGGCGGATCAGGCCTCATGGCCGGTCCGCCGGACTTGTAACGTAGGTAACTCCCTCCAGGGGAAGCTGCGCCGTCTTTTCTTTCCGTCTCTCCTGCTTGCGCCATTCCCCGACAAACGAGACGAACGCGCCTAGCGCCGGCGGCGGCTGGCGGCGGCTCGGGTAGTACAGAAACGGTCCGGGAAACGGCGCGCACCAGTCATCGAGCACGCTGACCAGCGCGCCAGATTTCACCCCCTCGCGAACATAGCCCTCGAAGGTCAGCCAGAAACCGAGCCCGTCATGCACCGCCCGCATCGCCAGGCCAAGATGGGTCGCGATCAGCTTCCCGGTCTGCGCAACCTTGACGATGCGTCCCGCCTTCTCGAACTCCCAGTCGGGCATCGCGCCGCTGCCGAACCGGGTGCGGATGCAGGAATGAGCTAGCAGATCCTTCGGATGCTTGGGCCGGCCATGCTGCGCAACATATTCGCGCGACGCCACCACGGCGTAGCGCTGCGGCGGGCCGAGCGCGACCGCGATCATGTCCTGCGCCAGATGCTCGCCGTAGCGCACGCCAGCGTCGAAACCGTCGGCGACAATGTCGATGAAGGAGCTGTCGCCGACGATCTCGAGCTCGATCTGTGGATAGGTCTTGAGGAAAGGCCCGACCATCGGCGCCAACACCAGATCGATCGCCGGCGGCGGCGCATTGATCCGCAGACGGCCGGACGGCACGCCGCGCAGGCCGCGCACCTGATCCAGCGCGTCGCCGACATCCGACATCGCCGGCCCGACCCGGGCCAGCAGCAGTTCGCCGGCTTCGGTCAATGCGACGCTGCGGGTGGTGCGGTTCATCAGGCGGACGCCAAGCCGCTCCTCCATGTCGCGCAGCCGCTGGCTGAGACTCGAGACGGAGACGCGCTGCTCGATCGCGGCGCGCCGGAAATTCCGGGTGCGCGCCACGGCGACGAAGGCATCGAGATCGCGGAGATCAACATCCTGCATTGTTCGCTATACTGAACAAGCTATTTATCATTGTCCAGCTTATCGTTGTAATCGCGATCGGCCATACGAACCTCGTCAACCCGGCGCGGAATCCCGCCGCCAATACGAGGAGAGCCACCATGGAACACCGCAAACTCGGCAAAACCGGCCCCAACGTCGCCGCCATCGGCCTCGGCTGCATGGGCATGTCGGACTTTTATGGTCCGGCCGACCGCGGCGAGAGCATCAGCACCATCCACGCCGCGCTCGACGCCGGGGTCACGCTGCTCGACACCGGTGATTTCTACGGCATGGGCCACAACGAATTGCTGATCCGCGAGGCGCTCGCCGGCCGCGGCCGCGACAATGTGCAGATCAGCGTCAAGTTCGGCGCGTTGCGCGATCCCGCGCGCGGCTTTATCGGAATGGACGGCCGCCCCGCGGCAGTGAAAAATTTCATCGCCTATTCGCTGCAGCGGCTCGGCGTCGATCACATCGACATCTACCGGCTGGCGCGGCTCGATCCGGCGGTGCCGATCGAAGACACGATCGGTGCGATCGCCGACATGATCAAGGCCGGCTATGTCAGGCATGTCGGCCTGTCCGAAGTCGGCTCCGACACCATCCGTCGCGCCCATGCCGTGCATCCGATCGCCGATCTGCAGATCGAATACTCACTGATCTCGCGCGGCATCGAGGACGATATCCTGTCGACCTGCCGCGAACTCGGTATCGGCGTCACCGCCTATGGCGTGCTGTCGCGCGGCCTGATCAGCGGACACTGGTCGAAGAACACCTCCGACCAGCAGGATTTCCGCCAGATGGGCCCACGCTTCCAGGGCGCCAATCTCGACGCCAATCTGGCGCTGGTCGAGCCGCTGCGCGCGGTCGCCGCCGAACTCGGCGTATCGGTGGCGCAGGTCGCGATTGCCTGGGTGGCGGCGCAGGGCACCGATATCGTGCCGCTGGTCGGTGCCCGCCGCCGCGACCGCCTGACGGAGGCGCTCGGTGCGCTCGACGTGAAACTGACGCCGGCGCACCTCGCCAAACTCACCGCCGCCTTCCCGCCGGGCGCTGCCGCCGGCACGCGCTATGCCGCGGAGCAAATGGCGCATCTCGACAGCGAGAAGAAGCGGGCCTGAAGGTAATCGGACGACCTCCTCGCACTTCCGTTGGTGGGGCGCGAGGAGGTTCCGTGAGAGAGATCACGGTAGACCCTCCAGTCCGCGCCTAGCGTCCTGCAGCAGTCGAAGCGGATGGCCCCTTCGTCTCGCGACAGGAGAAGACAGATGAAGAAATCCGAAGCGAAGTCCCAACAGTCGGCCGATGCGACGCTCGAAGCGCCGGTCCGGCTCACCCCGGAGCAACTCGAAATCGTCGCAGCCGGTTTCGCGAAGCAAATACTCGTCGTCAAAGATCCGATTGGCGGCACAATTCTGACCGGCGCTATTTCGCCGCGGCTGCCCACGCTGCCCACGAAGACGTTCCAGTTCTGAACCGAACTGGCGACGAGATGGCGTTCGGCGCTTAGCGCGTCGGACGCCATCCCGGAAGCCTTTTCATTCCCAGGGGCGATTCAGCTCACCCGGCACCAGCAGCGAGATAGAGGGTTTCATGTCCGACGGATCAAAGAAGCAGATCGACTGCCCCAGCTCTCAGGCCACCACGGAAGGCGCCCGAATCTATGGCGTGATGACGGGAACGCCGGAAGATCACAGGGTCGGCTATCTCACCGAAACCCTGCCGGTTTCCGAGAAGCTGCTTGCCCTTGCGGGAGATGCCAAGCCCACGCAACTGTTCCGCATTGCGGCACCCTGCGCAGGCGCCAGCGGCGGCTGCAAGCATTTCAAGGGCAACGCCTGCAGTCTGGCTAAAAGGATCGTTGAAGGCCTTCCGGCCGTCGTCAACGCGCTGCCCGCCTGCCAGATCCGGTCCACTTGCCGCTGGTTTCGTCAGGAAGGCAAAGAGGCCTGCTTCCGCTGCCCGCAGGTCATGACGGATAAATCAAACGCGTCTGACTACGAGAAGCAGATTGCCGACGCCGACTGACGCGCAAGGCGGATGCCTCATCGGTGTCCGCTCAAATCGGTGATGACAGGCGTATCGCCATTGAGCGGGTTCGCCGGATCGCGCCGATAGCGCAGGGTTTCGAACCGCATCGCGCGGGCATCCACCATCACCAGCCGTCCGACCAGACTGTCGCCGAAGCCGACGATTTCGCGAATCGCTTCCAGCGCCATCATCGATCCCAGCATTCCCGCGAGAGCGCCCATCACGCCGGCCTCGGCGCAGGCCGGCACCGTGCCCGGCGGCGGCGCCTCTGGAAACAGACAGCGATAGGTCGGATTGAACTCGCCGTCAGCGCCCCGTTCATGGGCGCGGATCGTGGTCAGCGATCCGTCGAACTGGCCCAGCGCCGCCGTGATCAGCGGCTTGGCCGCGAGGAAGCAGGCGTCGGAAACCAGATAGCGGGTTTCGAAATTATCTGACCCGTCGAGCACCAGATCATAACCGCCGATCAGCGACATCGCGTTGCCAGCATCGAGACGCACCGCATGCGCCTCGAAGTTGACATGCGGGTTGAGCGCGTCGATCTGCTGCGCGGCGCTGTCGACCTTGCGCTTGCCGATATCGGGCGTGGTGTGGATGATCTGGCGCTGCAAATTGGACAGCGAGACAATATCGTCGTCGACCACGCCGAGCGTGCCGATCCCGGCGGCGGCGAGATACATCAGGACCGGGGCGCCGAGACCGCCGGCGCCGATCACCAGCACGGACGCCTCCTTCAGGGCGGTCTGGCCGGGGCCGCCGACCTCGCGCAGCACGATGTGGCGGGCATAGCGTTCGAGTTCGTCGGCGGTCAGCATCGTCGGTCTATTCCCATGCGCCGTTCCGTGAACCGGGGCGCTGTTGTTGCTGACCAAGCAGATGTGCTTAATTGACCCGAGGTCAATGATCGCTCCAATATTCCCTCCCGATTCCGAGTATTCCCTGGGATTTGTCATGAGATCGGTGTTTTCAGCAACATTGATGGTCTCGGCCGTCATTTTCGCGAGCCTGGGATCGTCAGCTCAGGCCCAGTTGACGCCGCCCTCCACGGCCGGCGCCAAGCCGAAGCCGGTCACGACGGTGCCGATCCGGCCCGCGCTGCAAAAGCCCGAGGAGACCGCCAGCGCGATGTCGCAGGCCGAACGGCTGGCGCTGCAATCCGACCTCGCCTGGGTCGGGCAATATAACGGCGCGATCACCGGTGACATCAGCGAGCGCATGGTCAAGGCGATCAAGGAATTCCAGAAGAGCCGCGGGGCCAAGGAGACCGGCGTGCTCAATCCGCAGGAGCGCGGCATCCTCGCCGACACCGCCAGGAAGCGGCAGGAGAATGTCGGCTGGAAGATCGTCACCGATCCCCTCACCGGCGTGCGGCTCGGCATTCCCTCCAAGCTGGTGCCGCAGCAGGCCAGCGACGCCAACGGCACCAAATGGACGTCGCCGACCGGAACCATCCAGATTCAACTGGCGCGGCGCAAGGAAGCGACCCCCACCACGGCGAAGCTCGCTGAGCTGGAAAAGAAGGAAGCCCAGCGCAAGATCGATTACACGGTGGTGAAGCCGGACTTCTTCGTGCTCTCCGGCCTGCAAGGCCTGAAGAAGTTCTATGTGCGCGGCACCTTCAAGGGCGATGAGGTCCGCATCCTCACCATCCTCTACGATCAGGCCACGGAAAATACCGTGGAGCCGGTGGTGATCGCAATGTCGAGCGCATTCAACGCGTTTCCAACCGGCCCGCAGGTCGCAGGCCCCCCGCCGCGCAAGACCGTGGAATATGGTACCGGCGTCGTGGTCAGCGACGACGGCGCGATCCTGACCGACCGCCAGATCACCGATGGCTGCGTCGCGGTCGCGATCGCGGGCTTCGGCAATGCCGACCGTGTGGCCGAGGACAAGGAGCACGATCTCGCTTTGCTGCGCATCTATGGCGCGCGCGGACTGAAGCCGCTCAACCTCGCGAGCCCGGCCTCGAAGACGGCGCTCGACCTGACCGGCATTGCCGATCCGCAGAACCAGGGCGGCGGCGGGGCCGTCAGCAGCGTCAAGGCCTCGGTCGCGCAACTTGGCGGCAGCAGCGACGTCGCGTTGTCGCCGCCGCCCGCGCTCGGCTTTTCCGGCGCGGCCGCGCTCGACGGCGACGGCAAATTCGCCGGCATCGCGCTGCTGAAGCCGGTGGTCGTCGCAGGACCGGCGAACGGCGCCGCACAGGCGGTGCTGGTGACATCAGATACCGTGCGCGATTTCCTCAAGGCCAATGGCGTCGCTGGCGCAAGCGGATCGCCGGACGCAAAAGCATCCGTGGTGCGCGTGATCTGCGTGCGGAAGTAAACTTAGTTTACGCCAGCCCGAACCTCACACCGGCGCGCGCGAGACCGCCGGCGATGCCGATCGGTGTGCCGTCGGCGCGCCAGCAGGCTGCGCCCGACATCCGGCCGTCGTCGTGGAAGTGAATGGCATTCATGCCGCCGGCCACCGTAGGCACCGCCTGCACTCTGTGGCCCATCGCTGTGAGTTTGGCGCGAACGCTTTCCGGGACCGCCGATTCCACTTCGAGCGCATTGCCCTCGGTCCAGACCCGCGGCGCCTCGACGGCTTCCTGCAGGCTCATGCCATGGTCGATCAGATTGATCAGCGCCTGCATCGCGCTCGGAAAGATCCGCTTTCCACCGGGCAGGCCGAGCGCATAGACCAGCTTGCCATCGCGCAGCGCCATCATTGGCGACATCGAGGTGGTGACGCGCTTGCCGGGCGCCAGTGACAGCGCATGGCCGGGCCGGGGATCATAGAGGTTCATGTAGTTGTTCGGCACGGTGCCGAGACCGGGGATCATGATCTTGGCGCCGAACAGATTGTTGATGGTCTGCGTGGTCGCGACCACGTTGCCAAACGCATCCGCCGCCGTCATATGCGTGGTGTGCGCGCCTTCGAGTTGTGCGACGCCGGCACCCCATTGCTGCGCGCAGCCGGAATCGATCGCGCGGCGGCGCTCCCCGGCATAGGCCTTCGACGTCAGCCGCTCCACCGGCACGTTGATGAAGTCAGGATCGCCGCTGGCGGCCGCGCGATCGGCAAAAGCGATCTTCAACACTTCGGCGAGATAGTGAATCGTTTCCGCTGAGCCGAATCCGAGGCGTGCGATATCGTAGCCTTCCAGAATGTTGAGCATCTGCGCGATGTGCACGCCGGAGGCCGCGGGCGGCGGCGGTCCCTGAATTTCCCAGCCGCGATAATCGGCGCGGATCGGCTGGCGCTCGACGGTCCTGTAGGAGGTGAGGTCTTCACGGCTGATGAAGCCGCCATGCGCTTTCATGTAGTCGACCAGGATATCGCCGAGCGGTCCCTGATACAGCGCCGCTGCGCCGTGCTGCGAAATGTGAGTCAGCGTCTCCGCATATTCCGACTGCACCACGCGCTCGCCGGCCTTCAGCGGCGTCCCCTTGGGCAGATAGACCGCCGAGATCGCCTTGTCCTTCAACATCTCCGCCGCGCTGTCGCTGATGCATTCGTGCAGATAGGGCGTTACGGCATAGCCGCGCGAGGCGTGCTTGATCGCGGGCTGCATCACGTCGGCAAGGCTCATGGTGCCGAACCTTTGCAGCGTCTCGCACCAGGCTTTCAGCGAGCCCGGTGTCGCCACCGCTTTCGGACCGTTTAGATTTTCGTTGCCAACCGTATCGAACACGTCATGCGCCGAACCCGGTTTCGATCTGAAGGTGTCGGGACGCACCGACAGCGGCACGGTGCTCTGGCCGTCGATGAAGCGATGGCTGCCGTCGGCGAGGCGAATATGTGCCATGCCGCCGCCGATGATGCCGACCATCATCGGCTCGACCACCGTCAGCGTGAACAGCGTCGCGATCGCCGCATCGACGGCGTTGCCGCCGGCCGCCAACATCTCGGCGCCCGCGCTCGAAGCCAGCGGATGATTGCTCACCACCATGCCGCGACTGGAAGTCGCCGGCTGCTTCTGACATTGAAAATTGGTGGCCGCGCGATCCCGCCAATTACTGGTCATGTTGTTTCCCGTTTCTTTGTCGTTCTGCGGCAGGGGCGCGTTGCGCGTTTTACCTCTGGCATTTCGGGCACCAGAAGGTCGAGCGGCCGTTCTGGACGAAGCGCCGCACGATGCCGCCGCAGCGCGCGGTCTGGCATTTCTCGCCCTCGCGGTCATACACCTGGAACGAGTGCTGGAAATAACCGAGTTCGCCCGAGGTCTGGCGATGGTCGCTGATCGAGGAACCGCCGGCCTTGATCGCCTGGTTCAGGACATCGTGGATTGATCCGACCAGGCGTTTGGCGTGTTCGGTCGGTTCGGCTTTCTTCGTCGCCAGGGTCGCAGCGAGCCGGCGCGGCGACAGATGGGCGCGATAAAGCGCTTCGCAGACATAGATGTTGCCAAGTCCCGCCACCACACGCTGGTCGAGCAAGGCGGCCTTCAGGCTGGTTTTCTTGTTGTGGCAGGATTGCGCCAGCATCGTTGCGTCAAATTCATTGCCGAGCGGTTCGGGACCGAGCCCTTTCAGCAGCGGCTCCTGCTCCAGCGCGTTGCGGGCGATAATCTTCATGTAACCGAAACGGCGCGGATCGTTGAACACGACCGAGGCGCCCGACGACATGTGAAACACGACGTGATCATGGGCGCGGTCTTCGCTGCGCGGGAGATGGAATTGGCCGGGTGTGTTCTGGCTTGTGCTGTTGGCGCCGTTTTCCAGCACCCGAAACGAGCCCGACATGCCCAGATGCATCAGCAGCACGTCGCCCGAGGTCAGGTCCGCCATCAGATATTTGGCGCGGCGGCCGAGGCCGGTCACGGTCTGGCCCTCCAGCCGCGCGATAAAGTCTTTTTGAAAGGGAAACCGCAGATCTTTCCGCCGGGCTTCCGCCTTGACGATTTTTGAGCCCTCCATGGCGGGTTGCAGGCCGCGGCGGACGGTCTCAACTTCGGGTAATTCAGGCATGCAGCTATTCACCTTATGAAGGTGACGTGATAGCGCCATTGCGGCGGGCGCGCTATGGTCAGGCCATGGAGATAAGTTGATGGATCGGCCGGACCAAACGACGCATTTTGGCTTCAGGGACGTCCCCCTGGGGGATAAGCAGACGCTGGTGAACGACGTGTTTCACAGCGTGGCGTCGCGCTATGATTTGATGAACGATCTGATGTCGGCGGGCCTGCACCGGGTCTGGAAAGACATCATGATCAACAAGCTCAATCCGCCGAAGGGCGATGCGCCGTTCGCGCTGCTGGATGTTGCCGGCGGCACCGGCGACATCGCGTTCCGCGCCGCCAAGGCGGCAGGCACCGGCTTCCGCGCCACGGTCTGCGACATCAATACCGAGATGCTCGGCGTCGGCCGCAACCGTGCATTGGCGCGGCATCTCGACCAGCAGGTTTCGTTCGTCGAGGGCAATGCCGAGGCGCTGGAATTTCCAGATCGCGCGTTCGACGCCTATACGATCGCGTTCGGCATCCGCAACGTGCCGCGGATCGATGCAGCGCTGAAGGAAGCCTACCGCGTGCTGAGACCGGGCAGCAGATTCCTGTGCCTGGAATTCTCCACCGTCGATGTGCCCGGGCTCGACCGGCTCTATGATTTTTTCTCCTTCAAGGTGATCCCGCCGCTCGGCCGCGCCGTGACCGGCGACGCCGACTCCTACCAATACCTCGTTGAATCGATCCGGAAATTTCCGAGGCCCAACGCCTTTGCCGAGATGATCAGCGCCGCCGGCTTCTCGCGGGTGAAATGGGAAAGCCTCTCCGGCGGTATCGTGGCGCTGCATTCGGGCTGGCGTTTGTGATTTCTGCGGCGACCCACATCGCGCGGCTTGTCCGCGCCGGCTTTGTGTTCGCACGCGAGGGCGTGTTCGGCGTTGTCGATCCGAGCCTGGTGCCGCCGCCCGGGCAACTTGCGCTCAAGCTGGCGCGGATCATCGAGCGGCCCGGCGCCAAATCCGGCCCGCGGCTGTCGCGGGCGCTGACCCGGCTTGGCCCCGCCTATCTCAAGCTCGGACAATTCCTGGCGACACGGCCCGACGTGGTCGGCGTTGCGATGGCGCGCGATCTGGAAGCCTTGCAGGACCGGCTGCCGCCGTTTTCGCAGATCGAGGCCGAGGCCGTCATTGCGACATCGCTGGAACGCCCTGTGGCGCAGGCGTTTGCGAGCCTCGGGCCGTCGGTTGCCGCAGCTTCGATCGCGCAGGTGCATCGCGGCGAGGTCGCACGCGATGGCGCGCGCAAATCGGTCGCGGTCAAGGTGCTGCGCCCCAATGTCGCCGCGCGTTTCCGCCGCGACCTCGCTGATTTCTTCTTTGTCGCGCACAATGCCGAAGCGCATTCGGCTGAAGCGCGCCGGCTGCGGCTGATCGAGGTCATCAACACGATGTCGCGCTCGGTCGCGATGGAGATGGATCTGCGGCTGGAAGCGGCCGCGATGTCCGAGATGGCGGAGAACACGCGCGACGATCCGGATTTCCGCGTGCCGGCGGTGGATTGGGACCGCACCACCCACAACGTGCTGACGATGGAGTGGATCGACGGCATCGCGCTCAACGACCACGCGCGCCTCGCACAATCGCAGATCGACCTGCCCGATCTCGGACGCAAGGTGATCCAGAGTTTCCTGCGCCACGCGCTGCGCGATGGCTTCTTCCATGCCGACATGCATCCCGGCAATCTGTTCCTCGATGAGGCCGGTCGCCTGGTCGCCGTCGATTTCGGCATCATGGGCCGGCTTGGCCTGAAGGAGCGACGCTTCCTCGCCGAAATTCTTCTGGGTTTCATTACCCGCGACTACCGCCGCGTCGCCGAGGTGCATTTCGAGGCCGGCTATGTGCCCGGCCATCACTCGGTCGAGAATTTCGCGCAAGCGATCCGCGCCATCGGCGAGCCGATCCACAACCGCATCGCCGAAGACATCTCGATGGCGAAGCTGTTGACCTTGCTGCTCGAGGTCACCGGGCTGTTCGACATGCAGACCCGCCCCGAACTGATCCTGCTGCAAAAGACCATGGTGGTGGTCGAGGGCGTGGCGCGCGGTTTCGATCCCAAGCTCGATATCTGGAAGGTCGCCGATCCCGTGGTGCGCGAATGGATCGAACGCAATCTCGGACCCGTAGGGCGCATTCAGGGCGCGGTGTCCGGCGCGGGCGATCTTGGCCGCGTGCTGGCTGGCCTGCCGGCAATTGCCACGCGCTCGGTGGCGGTGCTGGAGCAGCTGGAGAAGATGACCCGGGAGGGCGTCACACTGTCGCCGGAGACGATTGCGGCGCTGGGCCGGGCCGAGGGGCGCAAGAGCCGCTGGCGCACCGTGGCGCTCTGGATCATCGCGGTGACATTCATCGGGATTCTGGTGGCCGTCCGGCAAATGTGATTGCAATGCATGCATTGTATGCTAGCATTGACATCATGCCTGCCTGGAGCCACCCATGGCCAGCCTCACCATCCGAAAGCTCGACGACGCCGTAAAGGCCTATTTGCGGCTGCGATCCGCCGGCAACGGCCGTTCGGTGGAAGAAGAAGTCCGGGTCATCCTAGGCGACCTCATCCAGGGCCGCCCCGAATTTCCCGCCTCGCCGTCTGTAGCGCCGCCTGCGGAGGTCTCCGCCCACGCGCCGGCGATCGTCCATGCGGCCAATCAGGCCAGCGTCACGCTGATCATCGGCGGCGGCATCGCCGCCTTCAAATCGCTCGAGCTGATCCGGCGGCTGAAGGAGCGGCGCATCGAGGTCCGCTGCGTGCTGACCAAGGCGGCGCAGCAATTCGTCACGCCGCTGTCCGCGAGCGCGCTGTCGCATGAGCGCGTCTATACGGACCTGTTCGACCCCGGCAGCGAATTCGACGCCGGTCACATCCGCCTGGCGCGCGAATGCGATCTGATCGTGGTCGCGCCGGCGACGGCCGATTTGATGGCGAAGATGGCGCATGGCCACGCCGACGATCTCGCCAGCGCCATCCTGCTGGCCGCCAACAAGCCGATCCTGCTGGCACCGGCGATGAACCCCTTGATGTGGAACAACGCCGCCACCCGCCGCAACGTGCTGCAGCTTCGCCGCGACGGGGTCACCATGATCGGCCCCAATGCCGGCGAGATGGCCGAAACCAACGAGGCCGGCGTCGGACGGATGTCCGAGGCCGTGGAAATTGCCGCGGCCGCAGTCGACATCCTGCGCCCGCCGCGCCCGCGTCCGCTCTTGGGAAAACGCGTGCTGATCACCGCGGGCCCGACCCATGAGCCGATTGATCCGGTGCGCTATATCGCCAACCGCTCGTCGGGCAAGCAGGGTTTTGCGATCGCCGCCGCGGCGCAGGCCGCGGGCGCCGACGTGACGCTGGTGTCCGGCCCGGTGGACTTGCGCGATCCCGCAGGGGTGACGGTGATCCGGGTGGAATCGGCGCGCGACATGCTGCATCGGGTCGAGGCCGCATTGCCCGCCGATATCGCGATCTTCGCCGCTGCCGTCGCCGACTGGCGCGTCGCCAATGAAGGCGAACAGAAATTGAAGAAGACATCGGCCGGCATGCCGCCGCTGCAGCTGGTCGAAAATCCCGACATCCTGGCCACGATTTCAAAACTGAAGGACAAGCGCCCGCCGCTGGTGATCGGCTTCGCCGCCGAGACCGAGCATCTGATCGAAAATGCCAAAGCCAAGATCGCGCGCAAGGGCTGCGACTGGATCGTCGCCAATGACGTGTCGCCGGCAACCGGCGTGATGGGCGGCGACCGCAACACCGTGCATCTGCTGCAGCGCGCCGGCAAAGAGATCGGCGTCGATAACATTGAAGTGGACTCTTGGCCGGTCATGACGAAAGAACAGGTCGCGACCGAACTGGTGGCGCGGATCGCAAAATCACTGGAGAAGAATTCGTGAGCGCAACGGTCAAGGTCGACATCATGCAATTGCCGCACGCCGAGGGCCTGGCGCTGCCGGCCTATCAGAGCGCGGACGCCGCGGGGCTGGATCTGCTCGCGGCGGTGCCGGCGGAAACGCCGTTGATCCTGCCGCCGGGCAAATATGCGATGGTACCCACCGGCCTTGCCATCGCATTGCCCAGGGGATTTGAGGCGCAGGTGCGGCCGCGCTCGGGGCTGGCGGCAAAGCACGGCGTCACCGTCCTCAATACGCCCGGCACGGTCGATGCGGATTATCGCGGCGAGATCAACGTGATCCTGATCAACCATGGCGAGGCGCCATTCCCGATCCGGCGCGGCGAGCGCATCGCGCAGATGGTGATCGCGCCGGTCACGCAGGCGCAACTGGTGCAGGTCGACACGCTATCGACCACCGACCGTGGCAGCGGCGGATTTGGCTCGACCGGGCGCTGAGCGTGAGCGTTATCCGCCCATTTTTGCACAGCCAGATTCACGTTCACGGTCTGGACTCTTACCCACGGAGTCGCGTTGGGGATACTCTCACTCGATTCGTGCACGGCTGATGTTAAGCGCCGGGCCTGAAGTCGTGCGTTCTGGGGCAAATCATGTCGGGCGTAGTCGCGGCGATGCGTCGAAACCTGCTGTCGTGCACCTCACTGGCACGTCACGGCATGATTGCGCTCGCCTCTGCTTTATCCATCGTATCGGAACCGGCCTTGGCCAGCGATTTGCCGCTCTCCGAGGCGATTTCGGCCTGGCTCGACCTCAATCACCAGGAATTCGCGGTGCTGACGACGGCGTTATCGCTGCTCGGCTTTACCGTCGTGGCGGCGATCCTGTTGATGCGCACCCGCATCAAGGCGACCCGCACCGAGCTCCGCCTGCGCCAGGACATCGCCGATCTGCAGGTTCAAGCCGACCGGTTGCGGGCGCTGCTGTTCGCCGAGCCGCAAATTCTGATTTCCTGGGCCGCAGGCGACAGCCGGCCGCAGATCAGCGGTGACACCGCGCTGTTGATCTCGCAGGAAGCGTTGCAAAACTCACCGCAGCGGATCCTCGCCTTTGGAACCTGGCTGCCGCCGGAACCGGCGTTGCAGATGGACCATGCCGTCGATGCGTTGCGCGAGGCCGGCGAAGGCTTTCTGCTCAACCTCTCGACCTCGAACGGCCGCGCGATCGAGGCGATGGGCCGTGCCATCGGCGGCCAAGCCGTTGTTCGGATTCGCGAACTCGGCGGGTTGCGCCGCGAACTCGCCGAATCCAATCTGCGCTACAAGACGCTGCAGGAAGAGACCGAGCTGCTGCGTGACTTCGCCGCCGCCGCGCCCTGGCCGATCTGGGCCAAGAGCCCAGAGGGCAATCTGCGCTACGCCAATACGGCCTATGTGCGGGCGACCGAAGGAACCAGCGTCGCCGATGTCGTCCGTCGCAACCTTGAACTTTTGGAAACCGACCAGCGCACCGACATGAGCCGGACGTTGAACGACAGTTCCACCTTCAGCGCGCGGCTGCCGATCGTGGTCGGCGGCGAACGGCGGATCTATGACGTGCAGGCCTTGAAGCTTGGCGGCGGCAGCGCCGGCATCGCCATCGACGCCAGCGAGGCGACCGCGCTGCGCGCCGCGCTGCAGCGGATGTCGGAGGCGCATCGCCGCACCCTCGACCAATTGTCGTCGGGGGTTGCGGTATTCGACGCCCAGCGCCGGCTCGCCTTCTACAACGAATCCTACCGCCGGCTGTGGGGCCTCGATCAGGCCTTCCTCGACGGCCAGCCCGACGATTCCAGCGTGCTCGACCGGCTGCGCGCCACGCGCAAACTCCCGGAGCAACCGGACTTCCGGGCCTGGAAAGCCAAGCTGCACGAGGCCTATCGCGCGGTCGAGCCGGAGACCTACACCTGGTTCCTGCCCGACGGCCGCGCGGTCAGCGTCGTCACCACGCCGAACCTCGAAGGCGGCGTCACCTATCTGTTCGACAATGTCACCGAAAGCCTCGATCTGGCGCGGCGGTTCGACGGGCTGACAAGGGTGCAGCACGAGACGCTCAACAATCTCGCCGAAGCGGTCGCGGTGTTCGGCAGCAATGGCCGCGTGGAACTGTTCAATCCCGCCTTCGCCAAGATCTGGAAGCTGTCGGAAGAGCAGCTGCGCGAACAGCCCCACATCGAGACCGTGGAATCCTGGTGCAAGCCGCTGTTCGACGACGCCCTGACGTGGCGGGCGCTGCGCGAGGCGATTACCGCGATCGGCAACCGGGCGCAGGTGGCGCTGAAGCTCGAGCGCAAGGACGGCAGCGTGCTGACCTGCATGACCATGCCGCTGCCCGACGGCGCCACCATGCTGACCTTCCAGGACATCACCGACACCGAGAATGTCGAGCGCGCGCTGCGCGAACGCAATGAGGCGCTCGAGACCGCCGACCAGATGAAGGTCGATTTCGTCCACCACGTGTCCTACGAGCTGCGCGCCCCGCTCACCACCATCATCGGCTTCGCGCACTTCCTGAGCGATCCCTCGACCGGCCCGCTGACGCCAAAGCAGGCCGAGTATCTCGACTACGTCACCAAATCCACCAACGCGTTGCTGGCGCTGACCAACAACATTCTCGATCTCGCCACCATCGACGCCGGCGCCATGAAGCTCGAGCTCGGCCCGGTCAACATCGCGAAAGCCATCGAGCAGGCCAAGGAAGGCATTCAGGACCGGCTCGCCACCGACCGCATCGAACTCAAGGTCGACATCGATCCCAGCATCGGCGACTTCACCGGCGACGAACGCCGCGTGGTGCAGGTGCTCTATAACCTGCTTGCCAATGCCGTCGGGTTTTCGCCGCATGATGCAACCGTCAGCATCAGCGCGCGGCGCAATGAGCATCGCGTCATCTTTACCGTCACCGATTCCGGACCGGGCATCCCGCCCGACGTCAAGGACAAGGTGTTCGACTGGTTCGAGAGCCATTCCAACGGCTCGCGGCACCGCGGCGCGGGGCTTGGTCTGTCGCTGGTGCGCTCCTTTGTCGAACTGCACGGCGGCAAGGTGCGGGTCGATTCGGAGCTCGGCAAGGGCACGACGGTCACGTGCGACTTTCCGATCGACCAGAACGCCCATCGCAACGCCGCCGAATGACCGTATCAGCGACATTCTCGGTGGCGCTCGCGAACGAGACCGCGACCGCGCAACTGATGGCCGACTTGGCGCTGCTGGTTGGACCCGGCGATGTGATCACGCTGTCGGGCGATCTCGGCGCCGGCAAGACATCAGCGGCGCGGGCGATGATCCGCTACCTCGCCAGCGACGAGGCGCTCGAGGTGCCGAGCCCGACATTCACGCTGGCGCAGAGCTATGACCAGCCGTTTCCGATCGTTCATGCCGATCTCTATCGCATCAACGATGCGAGCGAGCTGGAGGAAATCGGGCTGTCGCCGCTGCCCGAGGGCGCGCTGGCGCTGATCGAATGGCCGGAGCGCGCTGCGGACGCGCTACCGGACGACCGCATCGACATCGCCTTCAGCCATCGTCCCGCGTTCGGGTCCAGCGCGCGCGCCGCCGAGTTTACCGGTCATGGCAAGGCGGCGGTGCAGGTCGAGAGACTTAAGGCGCTGCGCCAGTTTCTCGAAACATCAGGCTTTTTGGAAGCGCAGCGCGAGCGCATGCCCGGCGATGCCTCGACGCGTTCCTATGCGCGGCTGCATCTGGGCGGTACAGCCATCCTGATGAATTCGCCGAAGCGGCCGGACGGCCCGGCGATCTATGACGGCAAATCCTACAGCGCCGCCGTGCATCTGGCCGAAGACGTCAAGCCGTTCGTCGCCATCGCCAACGGCCTGCGCGAACGCGGGTTCTCGGCGCCGGCGATACGCCACCAGGACCTCGATGCCGGTTTCCTGATCACCGAGGATTTCGGCCACGCCAGTATCGTCGAAGGCGATCCGCCGCAACCGATCGTGGAGCGCTACGAGGCCGCGACCGACATGCTGGCGGCGCTGCATCGCGAGCCGCTGCCGGACATCCTGCTGCTGACCTTGCAATCCACCCACGCCATTCCCGTATTCGACACCGAAGCGTGGCTGGTCGAGATGGGGCTGATGCTTGAATGGTACATGCCCGATCGCGGCGTCGAGCCAAGCCAGGAGCTGCGCGACGAATTCGTCGCGATGTGGCGAGAATTATTGAAGAAGCCGGCGGCCGCGCCGCGGACCTGGGTGATCCGGGACTTCCATTCCCCCAACATCATCTGGCTCGACGATCGTTCCGGAATCCTGCGTGTCGGCATCATCGATTTCCAGGACGCCGTGCTCGGACCTGCCGCCTATGACCTGGTGTCGCTGCTGCAGGACGCGCGGATCGACGTGCCCGAGGCGCTCGAGCTGACGCTGCTGACCCGCTACATCAAGGCGCGGCGCGTAGCCGACAGCAATTTCGATCCGGCCGGTTTCGCCGAGCTCTATGCCATCATGTCGGCGCAGCGGAATACCCGCCTGCTCGGCACGTTCGCGCGGCTCAACCGGCGCGACGGCAAGCCGCAATATTTGCGTCATCAGCCCCGGATCTGGACCTATCTAACTCGTTCATTGGCCCATCCGGCCCTGGCGGGTTTTCGCGAATGGTACACCGCCAACGTACCGCCGCCGGTGGCCTGATTTACCACTTGTTAGCCAACCCGGCTTTAATCTGGCTAAGGCTATGCTCCGCGTGTGCGAGCGGCTGTTTCGAATCCGGGAATACGGCGATGGCGACATCAGAGCGGCGCAAGGGAGATCGCGTCACATTCGAGCGCGGCTACCCGGCGCATATGATGGGCATCGACGGCACCTGGCGGCGTGAATGCGTGATGGAAGACGTCTCCGAGACCGGCGCCAAGCTGACGGTGGAAGGTTCCGTCGAGGGTCTGCATCTGAAGGAATTCTTCCTGCTGCTGTCGTCCACGGGACTGGCTTACCGCCGCTGCGAACTGGCCTGGGTCAATGGCGACCAGATCGGCGTCAATTTCCTGAAGCAGGGCGACAAGAAGAAAAAGGCGGCCGGCAAGCGCGGCGCGGAGACCGCCGAAGCATGAGCTCCGCCGCCCCAGCGTCGTCTTACAGCCGTCATCTGCAATGACTACGGCCTCACAGTCGCTGGATCAGCCGAATCACCGTGATATGATCCGAAGCGCTGATCCGTTTCGAGAAATCCAAGAAATGTCCGTCAAGCCCAAGAAAGCCATGGTCCTCGCCGCCGGTCTCGGCCTGCGGATGCGCCCGTTGACCGACCACATGCCAAAGCCGCTGGTGCGCGTGATGGGCCAGCCGCTGCTCGATCACGTGCTGGACAAGCTGGCCGCCGCCGGCGTCGGCGAAGCCGTGGTCAATGTGCATTATCTGCCCGACCAGATCATCGAACATACCGCCTCCCGAACCCGCCCCCGAATCACCATCTCCGACGAGCGCGATCAGGTGCTCGGCACCGGCGGCGCCGTCGTGAAGGCCCTGCCCTTGCTCGGCAACGAGCCGTTCTTCCATCTCAACGCCGACACCATGTGGATCGACGGCGTGCGGCCCAATCTGACGCGGCTGGCCGAGACCTTCGATCCCGCGCGCATGGATATCCTGCTGTTGATGGCGCCGACCACCAGCAGCATCGGCTATGCCGGCCGCGGCGATTACTCGATGCTGCCGGACGGCGCGCTGCGCAAGCGGCGCGAACATCAGGTGGTGCCGTTCGTCTATGCCGGCGCTGCGATCATGTCGCCGTCGCTGTTTACAGATGCGCCCGCGGGCGAGTTCTCGCTGACGAAATTGTTCGACCAGGCCAATGAGCAGGAGCGGCTGTTCGGCCTGCGGCTCGACGGCGTCTGGATGCATGTCGGAACCCCCGACGCGGTGCAGGCCGCGGAAGAGGCGTATCTGGAGAGCGTGGCGTAAGGCGCCTCGCCGGTTTCGGCGGTCCAGCGGTAGGGCCCGGACCCAAAATCACGAAAACAACCCCATGCAAAGTAGGCGTAGGGTGGGCAAAGGCGCCCTTCCCGCCGTGCCCACCATCTCGCAGCTGAAACCGGCTAGGCATGGTGGCCACGCGGAGCCTGTCATCGGGCGCGCCTTCGCGCGACCCGGTGGCTTTGCCCACCCTACGAAATCCGGCGAACGCCGGAACCCATGACCATTGAGCCATCACTCCCTATATTGCCCTGACCTCGAATCAGGCAGCCCATGCGCGTTTTCAGCGTTCCCGTATCCGTGCCGCTTCTGCGCACCGTCATATCGGCGTTGGTCGACGGCCGGCTGGTCGATGGATTCGAGGCGCGCCAGAATCCGCTGAACCTCGCGCAGGCGACGCTCTATCTGCCGACCCGGCGCGCCGGCCGGATGGCGCGGGAGATCTTCCTCGATGTGTTGAAGTCCGATGCGGCGATCCTGCCGCGCATCGTGGCGCTTGGCGATATCGATGAGGATGAGCTTGCGTTCTCGGAAGATTCCGAGCCCGGCGGTATTGCCCCGCTCGACGTTCCGCCCAAACTCGGCGAGCTCGAACGCCGATTGGTGCTGGCGCGACTTGTCGCCGCCTGGGCCAAACGGCCGGTACTGTCGCCACTGGTGGTCGGCGGCGCCGCCTCCACGCTGACATTGGCCGGCGATCTTGCGCGCCTGATGGACGACATGGTTACGCGCCGCGTCGATTGGAACGCGCTCGACCGTCTCGTGCCTGACCAGTTCGACAAATACTGGCAACACACGCTGGATTTCCTGAAGATCGCCCGCGACTTCTGGCCGGCCTTTCTGACCGAAACCAACAGGATCGAGCCCGCCGCGCGCCGTGACCTTCTGATCGATGCCGAAGCTGAGCGGCTCTCGAAGCAGTACACCGGCCCGGTGATCGCCGCGGGTTCTACCGGATCGATGCCGTCAACGGCAAAATTCCTGGAGGTATTAGCCAAGTTGCCCCACGGCGCGGTGGTGCTGCCGGGCCTCGATACCGATCTCGATGACGCGGCCTGGCAGACCATCGGCGGCGTCAAGGATGCCAAAGGCGCCTTCACGACGCCGCCCGCCTCCAACCACCCGCAATATGCGATGCACGCGCTGCTATCGCGCTTCGGCATCAAACGCAGCGATGTCGAAATTCTCGGCAAGCCTGCACAGAACGGCCGCGAGGTGCTGGCATCCGAAGCAATGCGGCCGTGGAACGCCACCTCGGAATGGCATGATCGGTTGAAACGGCTGGATATCTCGGCGCAGATCGCGGCCGGCATGGATAAGCTCGCCGTGGTCGAGGCCCCGAATCCGGAAATGGAGGCGCTCGCAATTGCGGTCGCCATGCGAGAGGCGCTGCATCTGAACAAGTCGGCGGCGCTGGTGACGCCGGACCGCGCGCTGGCGCGACGGGTGACGGCGGCGCTCGGCCGCTGGAATCTCGAATTCAACGATTCCGGCGGCGACGCGCTGATGGAAACGCCGGCCGGCATCTTTGCGCGGTTGGTGGCGGCAGCCGCCACCAATGGATTGGAGCCGCCAATCCTGCTGGCACTGCTCAAGCATCCGATGTTCCGGCTCGGCGGCATGCATGGCACGTTGAAGCGCGGCATTGAAGTGCTCGAGCTTGCGCTGCTACGCGGCACTCGACCCCAGGCCGGCAGTAGTGGTTTGGCCGCCGATTTCACGCGCTTCCGCGATGAACTGCGCAAGTTGCGCAGCGGCGAAACCTCATCGCTGCACCATGCCGAGCCGCGCGCACGGCTGGGCGACCAAGAACTCGACCGCGCGCAATCGCTGATCGCGGCGCTCAGCAAGGCGCTGACACCGCTGGAAGGCTTTGCCGGCTCCAAACTGCATGATTTTGCCGAACTCGCGCAGCGCCATCGGGAGACGCTGGTGAACCTCTCCGCTGACGAGCACGGTGCCGCCACGGCATTCGAGCGGCCGGACGGGCTTGCACTCGCGTCTGCCTTCGACGATTTGCTCGGCCGGCAGGAGAAGATCGGCCTGATGGTCGATGCCGGCGACTATGCCGAGGTGTTCCAGGCCGCCTTTGCAGACCGTTTGGTGCGGCGGCGCGAACTGCCGGGAGCGCAACTCCACATCTTCGGCCAACTGGAAGCGCGGCTGACGGAATCCGACCGCATCATCCTGGGCGGATTGGTCGAAACCGTGTGGCCGCCGGCGCCGCGCGTCGATCCATGGCTGAGCCGGCCGATGCGCCATGAACTCGGTCTCGACCTTCCGGAGCGCCGGATCGGCCTTTCTGCGCACGACTTCGCTCAACTGCTCGGCCATGAGGACGTGATCCTCACCCATTCGACCAAGGTCGGCGGTGCTCCGGCAGTCGCCTCGCGCTTCCTGCACCGGCTGGAAGCCGTTGCGGGCGAGGAGCGCTGGAAGACAGCCAAGGCGGCCGGCGACAAGTATGTCCGCTACGCCGGCGCGATTGATCAGCCTGCGGAGGTCAAGCCGATCGAGCAGCCGCAACCCAAGCCGCCGCGCGAGACGCGTCCGACGAAACTCTCGGTCACCGCGATCGAGGACTGGCTGCGCGATCCCTACACCATCTATGCCCGCCACATTCTCAAGCTCAATCCGCTGGATCCCGTCGACATGCCGCTGTCGGCAGCCGATCGCGGCTCTGCAATTCACGAAGCGCTCGGTGAATTCACCAAGGAATACGCCAAAGCACTGCCGGTCGATGCCGTCGGCGTGCTGCGCCGTATCGGCGAAAAACATTTCGCGCCGCTGATGGAGAAACCGGAGGCGCGCGCGCTGTGGTGGCCGCGCTTCCAGCGCATCGCGCGCTGGTTCGCCGAATGGGAGGCGGCGCGCCGCGACAACATCGCGTTCATCGACGCAGAGACCAAAGGCGAAATCAAGATCCCCCTCGACAACGCCAGAATATTCACGCTCTCTGCACGCGCCGACCGGATCGAACGCCGTGGCGATGGCGGCTACGCAATCCTCGACTACAAGACCGGGCAACCGCCGACCGGAAAGCAGGTACGGATGGGATTATCGCCGCAGCTCACGCTGGAGGCAGCGATCCTGCGCGAAGGAGGCTTTGCCGGCATCGATGCGGGCGCCTCCGTCGATGAACTCGCCTATGTCAGATTGAGCGGCAACAATCCGCCGGGCGAGCACAAGACGATGGAATTGAAGATCAAGCAAAACGACCCGCCGCAGCTGCCGGATGACGCGGCCGATTATGCGCGAGCGCAGCTCGAGGCGCTGATCCGCCGGTTCGAGAACCCCGACGAGCCGTATCGATCACTGGTGCTGTCGATGTGGACCGCCCGCTATGGCGACTATGACAACCTCGCCCGTGTCAAGGAATGGTCCGCCTCCGGCGGCGTTGCGCTGGAGGAGTGGTGAAGGCTCCGCGCGTCATTCCTCCGCCCGTCCGTGACGCGCAGGCCCGCGCGTCAGATCCTGCGGCATCCGCGTTCGTGTCGGCCAATGCCGGCTCCGGGAAGACCCATGTGCTGGTGCAGCGCGTGATCCGCCTGCTGCTCGCCGGCGTGCCGCCGGAAAAGATCCTGTGCCTCACCTTCACCAAGGCAGCCGCCGCCAACATGGCCGAGCGCGTGTTCACGACGCTCGGCCACTGGGTAACGCTCGACGACGACGCGCTCGATGTCGCCATCCGCGACGCCGGCATCACGCATGTGACTGTGCGACTGCGCAAATCGGCACGCGAGCTCTTTGCCTCGGCGCTGGAAACACCGGGCGGTCTGAAGGTTCAAACCATTCACGCGCTGTGCACCCGCCTGTTGCAGCAATTTCCCTTTGAAGCCAACGTGCCGGCTCGCTTCGCCGTGCTCGACGATCGCGACCAGACCGAGATGATGGAGCGCGCCAGCCTGGCCGTGATGCTCGATGCCTCGCGGGCGCCCGACAGCGCGATCGGGCGGGCGCTGCTGGCCGCGATGGCGAATGCGGCCGATGTTACTTTCAAGGATGTCGTGCGAGAGGCCTGCCTCAGCCGCGAACACTTCATGGCCTGGACCGACGCGGCCGGCAGCGCTGACGCTGCCGTCGCGCAGGTTTCAGCTTTGCTTGGAGTCACCGCGGCTGACCGCATCGAGGATGTCGAGCGTGAGATCGTCGATGGCCCAAACTTGCCGCGCTCGCGCTGGGAGGAGATCGCGCGTGCGCTCGAGACTGGAGCCAAGACCGAGCGCGACAACGCGGACCGATTACGCGCTGCGCTGCCTGCCGCCGGCGCCGCCCAGGCCGATGAATATCTCGGCATATTCCTTACCGACGCCGATCGGACCCCCCGCAAATCCGTATTGACGAAGAATTTCGTCCGGGACAATCCGGCGATCGGAAGCCGCTTCGATGCCGAGGCGAGCCGGCTGGGTCCGCTGATCGAAAAGCGCCGCGCCGTCACGGCACGTGACCGCACCGAAGCCTTGCTGCATATCGCGATCGCGGTTGCCGCGAACTACCGCCGCGAGAAGCTGGACCGCGGCCTGCTCGACTATGACGATCTGATCGATAAGACGCTGGCCCTGCTCGCCAGCGGCGCGTCCGGCTGGGTGCATTACAAGCTCGACCGCGGCGTCGATCACGTGCTGATCGACGAGGCGCAGGACACCAGCCCCCGGCAATGGGATATCATCGCGCATATCATCTCGGAATTCACCGTTGGCGCGGGCGCGCGCGGCGCCGCCAACCGCACCGTGTTCGCGGTCGGCGACGAGAAGCAGTCGATCTTCTCCTTTCAGGGAGCTGCGCCGCGGGAGTTCGCCGCCCGCCGGTGGGAGCTGAAGAAAAAGTTCGAAGACGCCGAGCTGAAATTCGAATCAATCCCGTTTACCTATTCTTTCCGCTCGGGACAGGCGATCCTGAAATCCGTCGATGATGTATTTCACGACGAAGCGATCTATCGCAGCATCCATGCCGAAAAGGCTTATCCGCTGCATGAAGCGTTGCCTGATGCAGGTCCAAGCCAGATCGACCTCTGGGAGCTTTCGGTCGCCGATGAGAAGCAGGACATCGAGGGCTGGCGCGCCCCGTTCGACGGCGTTCCGCTGACGAGCGCCGAGGTCAAGCTGTCGAAAAGCATCCAGAGCGAGATCAGGCGCCTTGTCACGGGCGGCACCATGACCGGAAGGCTGGATAATCGACGGCGCCTCGCCTATGGCGACGTGCTGGTGCTGGTGCGCCGCCGCGGCAACCTGTTCGACGCCGTCATCCAGGCGTTGAAGCACGCGGGCATTCCGGTGGCCGGCGCCGACCGGTTGAAACTTACCGAGCACATTGCAATCATCGATCTGACGAATCTTGCCGACGCCCTGTTGCTGCCGCAGGACGATCTCGCGCTCGCCGTCGTGTTGAAGAGCCCACTGTTCAACCTCACCGAAGAGGAACTGTTCACGCTCGCCAGGGACCGCAAGGGATCGCTGCGCGACGCCCTGACCGCGCATGCTGCCGAAAGCAGCAAATTCAGGGACACGCTCGACCGGCTTTTCGCGTGCGAGCGGCGCTTCCGCACCGAGACGCCGTTTGCCTTCTATGCCTGGCTGCTGGGCGGAGACAACGGCCGCGCGCGCATCCTGCGCCGGCTTGGGCACGAAGCCAACGATGCACTCGACGAATTCCTCGAACTGGCGCTGTCCTACGAGAAGAAGGCGCCGGCCTCGCTGCAGGGCTTCATGGCCTGGCTGCGCGCCGCCGACACCGAAGTAAAGCGTGACATGGAAATCTCGCGCGACGAGGTGCGCGTGATGACCGTGCATGGCGCCAAGGGGCTGGAAGCTCCGGTGGTGATTATGGCCGACACCACGACGTCGCCATCGGACACCCAGCGCCTTCGCCTCATCCAGTTGCCGCTGGGAAATGGCGGCAAGGCCATGGTCTGGGCCGGACGCAAGGCCGACGACCCGCCTTGCGTGGCGGACGCGCGCAATGCCATGCTGGAAGAGACCGAGCACGAATATCGCCGCCTGCTCTATGTCGCAATGACGCGCGCGGCTGACCGGCTGATAATCGCCGGCTGCATGCCCGGCAACAGGAACAGCGTGCGCAAATTCTCCTGGTACGATTTGATCACCAGCGGCCTCGCCAGTTCCGATTTGCAGTTTCAGGAAATCCAGACCCCGAATGGCGTTGTGAAGCGTTATTCGCGGGCCGACGATGTTGCACCCTCGGACGGCCCGGCGGCTGAACCTTCAAGCGAAGCGGCGACCGTGCTGCCATCCTGGCTGCAGAAGCTGGCGCCTTCCGAGGCGGCCGCCGAAAGCCTGCTGCGCCCGTCCGATCCCGCTGACGACGACAGCCATCCGGTCCGGTCAGGCGAATCGATCCTCGCCCGCGCCAAGGCGCTCAAGCGCGGCACGCTGGTGCACCGGTTGCTGCAGTCGCTGCCCGATATCGCCGCCGAACGCCGCCGCGAGGCCGCGCTGTCGCATCTTGCGCGAAATGCCGACGGCTGGACCGAGGACGAACGGCGCACGCTGGCGGAAAAAGCGCTGGCGCTGATTGCGGATGCGCGCTTTGCGCACGCCTTTGCGCCGGGCAGCCAGGCCGAGGTCTCGATCGTCGGACGGCTGGATCGACCCGGGCAGCCACCGGCGCTGGTTTCCGGCCAAATCGACCGGCTGGTGGTGACCGAGCGAGAGGTTTTGATCGTCGATTACAAGACCAACCACGCCCCGCCCACGCTGCCTGCCGAGGCGCCGCGCGGCTATGTCCGCCAGCTCGCGCTCTACCGGGCGGTACTGGCAAAACTTTATCCCCAGCTGCCGGTCCGGGCCGCACTGCTTTGGACCGAAACGCCTGATTTGATGGAGATTTCCGCCCCCGCGCTGGACGCGGCACTGGCATCCTATCATCTCGGCGTGACCGCGCTTGACCCGGCAAGATCGCGTTCATAGGTTCGTCAATATGATCCTAGGCGCGATTCTCATCCGCGCGCTGTTTTCAACCGAACGAGGTATTCCCATGGCCGTTGGCAAGGTTTCTGACGCCGATTTCGAAGCCGAAGTGCTCAACGCGACCGGGCCGGTGGTCGTGGATTTCTGGGCCGAATGGTGCGGCCCCTGCCGCATGATCGGCCCGGCGCTCGACGAGATTTCCGGCGTGATGGGCGACAAGGTCAAGATCGTGAAGCTGAACGTCGACGAGAGCCCGAAGACGGCCTCGAAATACGGCGTGATGTCGATCCCGACCCTGATGATCTTCAAGGGCGGCGAGATGGCCTCCCGCCAGGTCGGCGCCGCGCCAAAGGCGAAGCTGCAGCAGTGGATCACTGCCGCGGTTTGATCGGCTTCGATTGCTCGTTATTTGAAACGGCCGGCTTAGCGCCGGCCGTTTTGTTTTGATCCCGTAGCCCGGAGCCCCGGATTACGCTTCGCTTCATCCGGGCTACGAACTACGCACTTATCTAATCCACCCCGTCGCCAGCGCGGAGGCCAGCTCAAGCTGGCCGTTCTGCCGCGCCAGCGCCGCCATCGCCTCGTGGTCGTAGGGCACATGCCGAAACGTCACGCGCCAGGATCCATCAGCCAGTTCGAGGATCGCGTAGCGCGCGTCCGGCGTGCCGGCTTCGATCAGATGCGGAAACGGGTGGGTGTCGCGATAGCCGGGCGAGCCGACGCTGCCCGGATTGACGATTCTGCGCCCATCGCCGAGGCGGACGGTCCGCGCGACATGGGTGTGGGCGCAGAGGATCAGCGGCTGCGTGATCCCTTCGGCTTGCTTCTCGATCGCATCGAGCGAGGCCATGCAAACGGTGCCGTCTGATATCACCGTGTCCAGCCAATAGACCTCGTCGTGCGCGGGTGTCGCGTGGCAGAGAAACACAAGGTCGCGATAGACGCGCGTCGGCGGCAGCGCGCGCAGCCAATCGAGATGAGTCTTGTCGAGCTGCGCATGGGCCGGTCTGTCCCAGGAACCCATCTTCTCCGGCGGCCGGTCTATCAGATAGCGGTCATGGTTGCCGAGTACGTGCACGGCATCGAGCGCGATCAGCGCATCCATCGTGCGCCGCGCGTCGAGCGGGCCGCTCGCCATGTCGCCGAGATTGACGATCTCTTTGATACCCTGGGCGCGGATATCGGTAATCACGGCTTCCAGCGCGAGGTAGTTTCCGTGCACATCGGCAATCGCGGCAAATCGCATGGTCTTTCCAGTCCCGTCTAGGTCTACGTGCCCCGGATGACGGTGCGCTGCTGATCCGGGGTCCAGATGGGTCCCGGCTCTGCAGAGCAGCGTGAAGGACGCTGCACCGCGTCCGGGACACGAGGGAGTTATGCAGGCGGCGTGCCATTGCGGGCCAGCACGTGGCCTGCGAGGTAGAGCGATCCTGTGATCAGGATGCGCGGCGGCACTTCATAAGCAAGTTTCGACAGTGTTTGAAGCGCGGCTTCGACGCTGGCGGCGTTCTCCACGCGCATGCCGAGGGCGCGGGCGGCATCCGCCAGCCGGTCCGGCGGCATCGACGCCGCCATGGCCATCGAGCTCGCATTGTCGCGACCGGGGATTGGCACCGCCATGATATGGCGCGTCAACCCCGCGAAGTTGGCGAGGAACGCGCCGGCGTCCTTGTTGGCCATCATGCCTGTTATGACGACCAGCGGCCGCGACACCCTCTCCTCCAGATCGCCCAGCGCCGCTGCGGCGACGCGCCCGCCTTCGGCATTGTGTCCGCCATCGAGCCAGATCTCGCAACCCTGCGGTCCCTGCTCGACCAGCGCGCCGGAAACCAGCCGCTGCATCCGCGCCGGCCATTCGGCGTTGACGATGCCGGCCTCGAAATGGGGCATGCCGATCTTGAAGGTGTCGAGCGCACGCAAGGTCGCAATCGCGAGCCCGGCATTGTCGAACTGATGCCGGCCGAACAGTTTTGGCGCCACCAGATCCATCAGGCCGCGATCGTCCTGATAGACCAGCCGGCCGCGCTCGACGCTGACATGCCATTGCTGGCCGGCCGCATGCAGCGGCGCGCGCATGCGGCGCGCCTGCGCCTCGATCACCGCCATCGCTTCCGGCGCCTGCTCGGCACAAACCACCGGCGCATTGCGCTTGATGATCGCGGCTTTCTCACCGGCGATCTCGGCCAGCGAATTGCCGAGGAATTCCGTATGATCCATGCTGACCGGCGCGATCACGCTCGCAATCGGCGCGTCGATCACATTGGTGGCATCCAGCCGTCCGCCGAGGCCGACTTCCAGCAGCACGACATCGGCCGGATGCTGTGCAAACAGACAAAACGCCGCCGCGGTTTCGATCTCGAAAATCGTGATCGGATCGCCCGCGTTGGCGCGCTCGCAATGCCCGAGCGCGGCGCACAATTCATCGTCATCGACCAGCACGCCGCCACCGCTGCGGCCAAGACGAAAACATTCGTTGAGCCGCACCAGATAGGGCGAGGTATAGACGTGAACGCGCAGGCTCGCAGCTTCCAGGATCGCGCGCAGATAGGCAATGGTGGAACCCTTGCCATTGGTCCCGGCGACATGGATCACCGGCGGCAGCTTGCTTTCAGGGTGATCAAGCCGCGCCAGCAGGGCCTGCATGCGATCGAGGCTGAGATCGATGCGGCTGGGATGGAGCGCCGCCAGCCGCGCGATCAATTCGTCGAGCGAGGGCTGCGATCTGGCGGCGGGTGCGTTCACGCGTGCGGTGCGGCCGGCACCGCTTCCGGCGCCGAGACGATCTGGGCCGGGTCGGTGACCTGCGGCACGGCTTTCGACGCAACATCAGGCGCCGGCGACTTCGTCAGCAGCCGGCACAGCCGCGCCAGGGTGGGGCGCATTTCGTGGCGATGCACCACCATGTCGACCATGCCGTGGTCGCGCAGATACTCGGCGCGCTGGAAACCTTCCGGCAGTTTCTCGCGAATGGTCTGTTCGATGACGCGCGCGCCGGCGAATCCGATCAGCGCACCGGGCTCGGCGATCTGCACGTCGCCCAGCATGGCGTAGGATGCGGTGACACCGCCGGTGGTCGGGTTGGTCAGCACGACGATGTAGGGCAGTTTTGCCTCGCGCAGCATCTGCACGCCGACCGTCGTTCGCGGCATCTGCATGAGCGACAAAATGCCTTCCTGCATCCGCGCGCCGCCGGAGGCGGCGAACACGATGAACGGCGATTTCTTTTCGACCGCGAGCTCGAGCCCACGCACGATCGCTTCGCCGGCGGCCATGCCGAGCGAACCGCCCATGAAATCGAAATCCTGCACGGCCACGACGACGCCGGCGCCTTCGAGCTTGCCGTAGCCGACCTTGATGGCGTCGTTCAATCCGGTCTTGGCGCGCGCATCCTTGATGCGGTCGGCATATTTGCGCTCATCGCGAAACTTCAGCGGATCGGCGGTCACGTCAGGCAGCGCGATATCGTACCAGGTCTCGTTGTCGAAGATCGATTTCAGCCGCGCCACCGCGCCCATGCGCATGTGGTAGTTTGAGCCGGGAATCACGAACTGGTTGGCCTCGACGTCCTTGTAGAACACGAGCTGCCCGGAATCCGGGCACTTGATCCACAGATTCTCCGGCGTCTCGCGGCGCAGGATGCTGCGGATCTTCGGCCGGACGACGTTGGTGAGCCAATTCATGTTTCGCTCCGAAATGCGGTTGGACGCATCAGCTGCAATATATGGCGGCCCGGGTCGGACCCGGCAAGGCGTGGACTTCTAGTTGGGCTTGGTCTTTTCGGAAAACCGGGGTCCACTTTTCCGGACCAAGCCCCCGCGCCTCATTCTACGCCAAAATGGCCTATTCTGCGGCCTGCTTGGCGCCCCTAACGCCCTGCGCTAGGGCGGCAACGAGGTCGGCCACGGCGGGTACGGTCTTGGCGGTGGCGCGCCCCTCCGCATCGAGGCTGCCGCGCAGGGCATCGACCAGGGCGGTGCCGACGACGGCGCCATTGGCGTTCTCGGCAATCGCGCGCGCGGCATCCGGCGTCCTGATACCGAAACCGACGCAGACCGGCAGCGTGGTATGCCGCTTGATTCGGGCGACGGCTTCACCGACTACGTGGGAATCGGCGCTGGCGCTGCCGGTGATGCCGGTGATCGCGACGTAATAGACAAAACCCGACGTGTTCGCGAGCACCGCCGGCAGGCGCTTGTCGTCGGTGGTCGGCGTCGCCAGGCGAATGAAATTGAGCCCGGCCTTCATCGCCGGCAGGCACAGCTCGTCGTCTTCTTCCGGCGGCAGATCGACGATAATCAGACCATCGACGCCAGCGGTCTTCGCGTCGACAAGGAACTTGTCGACGCCGTAAATGTAGATCGGATTGTAATAACCCATCAGCACCAGCGGCGTGGTGTCGTCGTCCTTGCGGAAGCCGCGCACCATCTCCAGCGTCTTCTTCAGCGTCATGCCGGCTCTCAGCGCGCGCAAGCCCGCCGCCTGAATCGACGGCCCGTCGGCCATCGGATCGGTAAAGGGCATGCCGATCTCGATCATGTCGGCGCCGGCTTTCGGCAGCGCCTTGAGGATGTCGAGCGAGGTTTTCGGATCGGGATCGCCGGCCATCAGGAAGGTGACGAAAGCCGAGCGGCCCTGCTTGGCGAGTTCGGCGAAGCGCGCGTCGATACGGGTGGTCATGCTGCGGCGCTCGCTGTGCTGTTACCAAAACCTGCGCACGCGGAGACACCCCCACCCCAACCCTCCCCCGCAAGCGGGAGAGGGGGCAGAGCCTGCCGAGCGGACAGGCTGTTCGACGTAACGCGACTTTGACGATGTGCAAGCGAGGATCGCGCCGCGGCGACGGTCGATTCCCTCTCCCGCTTGCGGGGGAGGGCCAGGGTGGGGGCTCTCTCCCCGGATTCGATGCAAATGATCATCACGACTTCTTCTCACCCTTCAAGATTTCGGCGACCTGCGGGATGTCCTTGTCGCCGCGGCCCGAGAGATTGACGACCATCAGATGATCCCTGGGCCGTTTCGGCGCGAGCTCCACAACCTTGGCGATGGCGTGTGCCGATTCCAGCGCCGGGATGATGCCTTCCAGCCGCGACAGCAATTGGAACGCGGCGAGCGCCTCGTCGTCGGTGGCGCTGAGATAGGTGACCCGGCCGTTTTCATAGAGCCAGGAATGCTCCGGCCCGATGCCGGGATAATCCAGTCCCGCCGAGATCGAATGCGCGTCCTGGATCTGGCCGTCATCGTCCATCAACAGATAAGTGCGGTTGCCATGCAGCACGCCGGCCCGGCCGCCCGCGATCGAAGCCGCATGCAGCTGGGTCAGGCCATGGCCCGCCGCCTCGACACCGAAAATCTCGACCGAGGGATCGTCGAGGAAGGGATGAAACAGCCCCATCGCATTGGAACCGCCGCCGATGCAGGCGACCAGCGAATCCGGCAGCCGGCCCTCGGCCTCCTGCATCTGCTCGCGGGTCTCGTCACCGATCACGCACTGGAAGTCGCGCACCATCATCGGATAGGGATGCGGCCCCGCGATCGTGCCGATGCAGTAGAAGGTGTTGTGCACGTTGGTGACCCAGTCGCGCAGCGCCTCGTTCATCGCGTCCTTCAGCGTGCGCGTCCCTGATTGAACCGGGATCACCTTGGCGCCCAGCATCTCCATGCGGAACACGTTGGGCGCCTGACGTGCGACGTCGACCGCGCCCATATAGACGATGCATTCCAGCCCGAACCGCGCACACAGCGTCGCGGTGGCGACGCCGTGCTGGCCGGCGCCGGTCTCGGCAATGATGCGCTTCTTGCCCATCCGGCGCGCGACCATGATCTGGCCGAGCACGTTGTTGACCTTGTGCGAGCCGGTGTGGTTGAGCTCCTCGCGCTTGAAATAGACTTTTGCGCCGCCAAGATGCTCGGTCAGGCGCTCGGCGAAGTACAGCGGCGACGGCCGGCCGACATAGTGCTTGAGAAAGCCCTTCATTTCCGCAGCGAACGACGGATCGGCCTTGGCCGCGACGTAGGCCTTCTCCAGATCCAGGATCAGCGGCATCAGCGTTTCGGCGACAAAACGTCCGCCGAAATTACCAAAATGCCCGCGCTCGTCGGGGCCGGTGCGGAAGGAGTTTGGCAAGGAGTTCGGCTGACCTGGATTCATCGGACCATCAATTCTTCGGTGGCGCGCGCGGCGCGGATAAAATCGCGGATCATGTCGGGATCCTTGACGCCGGGCGAACACTCGACGCCCGAGGACACATCGACGCCGCCCGCACGGGTGACGCGAACGGCCTCGGCGATGTTGGAGGCGTTGAGCCCGCCCGAAACCATGAATGGCAGCTCGAGGTCGAGCGTTTCCAGCAGGCGCCAGTCGAACACGGCCCCTAACCCGCCCGGGCGGGTGGCGTCTTTTGGCGCACGGGCGTCGAACAGGATGCGGTCGGCGACCGCAGCATAGCCCGCAAGCGGCACGAGATCGGCCGCGGTCTCGACCGGAAGCGCCTTCATCAGCGGCAGACCGAATTTCGCCTTGATGTCGCGCAGCCGCGCGGTGGTTTCCTTGCCATGTAGTTGCAGGATGTCCGGCCGCAGGGTCTCGACGATATTCTCGAGCGTCGCGTCGTCGGCATCGACCGTGAGCGCGACCTTGACGGCGCGGCCCTTGGCCTGCTTGCCGAGCTCGCGAGCGGTCTCGAGGCTGACATGCCGCGGCGACGGGGGGAAGAACACGAACCCGACCATGTCAGCGCCAGCCCCGAGCGCGACGTCGAGCGTCTCGCGCGTGGACAGGCCGCAAATCTTGACGAGCAGGGACATGGTCTCTCGGGCGCGGCTTTCAAGCCGCCAAGTGCGGGTTGGAACGGAGCTGTTTGGGCGGGTTCTACAACGTCGCGCCCTGCTTGTCTCGCCCGGTGGCCCCGTAAATGCCGCGCGGCGCCGGTGCTGCAAGCTGCGGCACGCCGCCCCGGGAGACCGCCGCCGCGGCGCGCAGATCGGCTATTTCCGACCGCGCCCGCCGGGCCTCAGCCTCGTGCTGGCGTGCGGCGCGGCGCCAGCGGCGCTGGCGGAACCAGGTCGCCGAGCCGCCCGCCGCGACCCCCAAAATCGCGACCGCAATGATCACGACGAACAGCGGCATCGACACCGCGACCGACGGATTGACGGAATTGAACGGATCGAACGACACCGTCACCGAATGACGGTTGGCGACCGCAAAGACGATGAAGATGACGCCTAAGGGAATGACGACCAGCGCCGAGAAGAATTTTCGCATGACCATCTCTCGCAGTGCGGACTCTCGAAGCAGCTGACATCGGCGGGCACGCGTCCGCAGCACGGCACCCGATCGTCAGAACCCGGTGGGGTCTTTTACTTGACGCGTTTTCGTTACGCGAACCGGGGTCCACTTCGCTTGAAAACGCTATGGTTACGCGCCGGCCTCGGGCGCACCGCCCTCGCGATTCAGCCGCTCGCGCATTTCCTTGCCCGTCTTGAAAAACGGGACGCTCTTCTGATCGACCGGCACATGCGCGCCGGTGCGTGGATTGCGCCCTGCGCGGGCTGGACGATGCTTGACCGAGAAAGCGCCGAAACCGCGGAGCTCGACACGGTCGCCGCGCGCCAGGGCAGCGACGATCTCATCGAGAATCGCGTTCACAATGTTCTCCACATCCCGCTGATAAAGATGCGGGTTGTGCTCGGCGATGCGCTGAACAAGTTCGGATTTGATCATCGAGACTGGGGTCCACTGTCGTGCGGACTTCCATTTCCGTGAAAATGCCTTGAACTGTCAAGACGCTAAATCAATTTTGGGCCACGCGAAATGACGTGACAAATGGACCGGAAAGGGGTTGTCGCAACACCCGCAATGCGGGAGGACCGCGCCAAACCTCGCCTGGGCGGCTTCAATTGGAGGCCGCAGGCCGCCACAGTGCCAGCATACCGTCCAGTGCCAGCTGGTCGACGGCTCCTGTGACGCCGGCCTGCTCGATCTGACGCGCGATCGCGCTCAGGCCGAGCGCATCGAAGCTGACGGACGCGACTGCGCGCAGGAAAGTCATGTCGCCGAACCGCGGGGTCAGCTTGAAATCGCGCACCGGCAGATCGCTCTTGATCTTCTTCTCGGCGACCAGCCATGCCACCGCGGTTTTCTCGTCACCGAGCTGATCGACCAGCTTCAGCTCGACCGCCTGGCGGCCGGTGAACACGCGTCCGTCCGCGACTTTGTCGAGCAACGCCTCGTCCATGCCGCGCCGCGCCTTCACGAGGCCGCGGAACCAGGCGTAAGAGTCCTTCACCAGCGCGTCGAGCGCCGCCCGCGCCTCCGGGCTGGTTGGCTCAAAGCCGTTGGGCGCCGCCTTGAGCGGCGAGGATTTCACTTCCTCGACCTTGACGCCGACGGTCTTCATCAGCTCGGTGAAATTCGGAAATTGAAAGAGCACGCCGATCGAGCCGACCAATGAGCTCTGCTGGGCGATGATGTGATCGGCCGCAAGCGCCCCGATGTAACCGCCCGAGGCGGCCAGCCCCTCAACCACCACGACCAGCGGCTTCTTGGCCTTCAGCCGCACCAGCGCATCGTAGAGCTGCTCGGAGCCGGCAGTCGTGCCGCCCGGCGAATTGATGTGCACGATGACGGCGGCGGCCGACGATTTCTCCAGCCGCTCCAGCGCCTCGACGCGTTGCTGATCGCTGCGAATGAGGCCCTCGATATTGACGCGGGCAATCGAGCCGGACACCGACAGCGACGAGCGGCCGGCGGGTGTCGCGAGCACACCGACGGCAACGACCGCGGCAAGCACGACCACGGCCGCCACCAGGCGCCAGAAAGTCAGCTTGCGGCGTATCCTGCGGCGATCGACGATCACGTCCGAATCGAGCGACATCGAAGTTCTCCTGAGGTCAGCAGCGCGTTTTGCCTTCGCAGCGTCACCAGCACGTTATCCAATTACATCAATTGCGATGCAATATGAAGAAAACAAGGCCCGTTTGTCGTCCCGGCCTAGTGCGCAATTGCGCACGGGGGCCGGGACCCATACCGCGTGATTTATCGAGATGGCAGGCTGGCAGATACCTTCCGCAAAACTTCAGACGGTGGCTATGGGTCCCGGCCTTCGCCGGGACGACAACATGAAAAAAGACCCCGGTCGAAACCGGGGCCTGGTCTTTGCGAACAGGGAAGCTCTGCTTACTTGTCGCGGTTCTTGAGCGCGGTGCCGAGAATGTCGCCCAGCGTCGCTCCCGAATCGGAGGAACCGTACTGCGCGATGGCTTCCTTCTCTTCGGCAACTTCCAGCGCCTTGATCGAGACCTGGACCTTGCGGGCCTTCTTGTCGAACTGGATCACGCGGGCATCGACCTTCTCGCCGACGGCGAAACGCTCGGCGCGCTGATCGTTGCGGTCGCGGGCGAGTTCCGACCGCTTGATGAAGGTGGAGAAATCGGTCCCCGAGATCTTCACCTCGATGCCGGCTTCCTTCACTTCGAGCACCTCGCAGGTCACGACCGCGCCCTTCTTGACGTCGCCAGGCTCTGCGAAGGGGTCGCCTTCGAGCTGCTTGACGCCGAGCGAGATGCGCTCCTTTTCGACATCGACGTCGAGCACCACGGCCTTGACCATGTCGCCCTTCTTGAAGTTGTCGATCACCTGCTCGCCCGGAAGCTTCCAGTCGAGGTCGGAGAGATGGACCATGCCGTCGACGTCGCCGTCGAGACCGAGGAACAGACCGAACTCGGTCTTGTTCTTGACCTCGCCTTCGACGGTCGCACCGACCGGGAACTTCTCGACGAAGACCTCCCAGGGGTTGCGCATGGTCTGCTTGAGGCCGAGCGAGATGCGGCGCTTGACCGAATCCACCTCGAGAACCTGCACTTCGACTTCCTGCGAGGTCGAAACGATCTTGCCGGGGTGCATGTTCTTCTTGGTCCACGACATTTCCGATACGTGGATCAGGCCTTCGATGCCCGGCTCCAGTTCGACGAACGCGCCGTAGTCGGTGATGTTGGTGACGCGGCCGGTGAAGCGTGCGTTCAGCGGGTACTTCGCCTCGATGCCCTGCCACGGATCGTCCAGCAGCTGCTTCATGCCGAGCGAGATACGGTGGGTCTCGTGGTTGATCTTGATGATCTTGACCTTGACGGTCTGGCCGATGGTGAGCACCTCGGTCGGGTGATTGACCCGGCGCCAGGCGATATCGGTGACGTGCAGCAGGCCGTCGATGCCGCCGAGATCAACGAACGCACCGTAATCGGTGATGTTCTTGACCACGCCGTCGATCACCTGGCCCTCTTCGAGGTTCTGCACCAGCTCCTGGCGCTGCTCGGCGCGGGTCTCTTCGAGAACCGTGCGGCGCGACACCACGATGTTGCCGCGGCGGCGATCCATCTTGAGGATCTGGAACGGCTGCGAATTGTTCATCAGCGGCGCGACGTCGCGGATCGGGCGGATATCGACCTGCGAACGCGGCAGGAAGGCCACCGCGCCGTCGAGATCGACGGTGAAGCCGCCCTTGACCTGGTTGAAGATGACGCCGTGAACCTTCTCGTTGTTGTTGAAGGCCTTCTCGAGCTTGCCCCAGCTCTCCTCGCGGCGCGCCTTGTCGCGCGACAGCACGGCTTCGCCGAGCGCATTCTCGATCCGGTCGAGGAACACCTCGACTTCGTCGCCAACCTTGAGTTCGCTGTCGCGGCCGGGTCCTGCGAACTCACGCAGCGCCACGCGGCCTTCGGTCTTCAGGCCGACGTCGATGACGGCCATGTCCTTTTCAATTGCAACTACCTTGCCCTTGATGACGGAGCTTTCCTGCAAATTGCCGCCGGCGAAGGACTCGTCCAGCATCGCAGCGAAATCGTCGCGGGTAGGATTATAAGAAGCAGCAGTCGAAGCCATTTGTTCTCCAGATGCGGGTATCGCCGGCCAGTCGGGTTAAGGGGCGTATCGCGCGTGAAGTGTCAGGGGTCCGCAAACCCTAACGACCGCCGTTTGCGGGAAATCGCAAATAGCGGGCCGGCAGCATGCCTGCACGTTCGATACGTTGATTTATCCGGAGCCTGAAACGAGCGTATCGACTTCAAGAACCTGGAGCGGGCTTTCCTCCAATGACGGCAGGGGTTCAAACCTCCTGCCGGCCCGCTCGGACAGCCCTGATCTCATCGATGGCGGCCCGGATGGCCGGTGATATAGCCCCAAGGGCTCTTTTCGGCAAGCGAAAATGCCCGATTTACGGGGCTTTAGGGCTGGCGGACGCCGGCCATGGGCCCATGTTTTCAACGCCTTGTTCACCGCATGACACAAAAGGTCCGCAGCGTCAGGCGAGATGGAACCCGACCTTAAGGGCCACCCCCGACGATGACACGGGTTCAAAAACAGGGGGAGTGCCACCATGAAGAGCCTGATCGCTCTGACCGCCATCGCCGCCTTTACCGTCGCTACGGCGGTTGCCGGCAAGCCGGCCTATTTTGCGACCGACAAGGCGATTGCCGCGGCCAAATCGAAGCCCGTGCTGATGGCCGAACAGCGATTGCCGTTCGACCGCGACCGCTCGAAGAACTGAACCGAAGACTTCACCGCCTGGCGCGGACAGCCTCGACGATCGCGATCGCGGCGCGAACGCCGCCTTCGATATCGAGATTGGAATTGTCCAGGACATGCGCGTCGGGGGCCGCCTTCAGAGGCGCCGCGGCCCGATTGCGGTCCCGCTCGTCGCGCTTGAGAATATCGGCCAGCACCAGCGCTTCATCCGCCGCTTCACCCCGTGCGAGCGCTTCCAGCGTGCGGCGGTGGGCCCGCACCTTTGGGTCGGCGACGACGAAAATCTTCACGTCGGCATTCGGGCAAATCACGGTGCCGATGTCGCGCCCGTCGAGCACCGCGCCGGGCGGATCGGCCGCGAACTGGCGCTGAAAACTGACCAGCGCTTCCCGCACCGTGGGAATGGCTGACACCACCGAAGCGGCATCGCCGATCCGCTGCGACTTCAGTTCGGGATGGCCGAAGTTTTCCGGATCGAGCGCCATCGCGGCGGCGACGGCGCGGGCTTCATCGGTGAGATCAAAACCCTGGTCCAGCAGCATTTTGGCCACGGCGCGATAGATCACGCCGGTGTCGAGGTGGCGATAGCCGTAGTGCTGCGCGAGCCGCTTGCCCAGCGTGCCCTTGCCCGAGGCGGCGGGTCCGTCGATGGCGATGATCATGAGCGCCATGTGCGACAGAGCGGCCATGGTGGTCAAGACCATGCGTCAGAGGTGATGGGGCCACCGCTCCGGGAAACGGCGGCCTCACCGCCAGAAAACCTGAATTCCGCGATGCGGACATAGGCGCGCCAGATGCGTCCAAATGTGCCTCGCCGCCGCCGCTGCCCGTCTCTATCCTGAGACCAGCCGGGGCATTCCATCTGCGAATCGCCCGATTCAAAAAAATGATAACGGCCGGAGGGATACGATGAGCACCATTTCACGACGTCAATTTATTGGCAGCGCCGCAGCAGCCTCGACGATCCCATTGATCGGGAGTTCGGCCCATGCGCAGACCGACTGGCCGACCAAGCCCATCAAGATCATCGCCGGCTATCCCGCCGGAGGTCAGACTGATCTGTTTGCGCGGACCTATGGCGAATATATCCGGGCCACCACGGGCCAGAATCTGGTGGTGGAAAACAAGGCGGGTGCCTCGGGATCGGTCGCGGCGGTTGAAGCCAAGCGCGCCGCGCCCGACGGCTACACGCTGATGTTCACGATCTCGACGACGATGATCATGAACCGCGTTCTGATCAAGGACATCGCTTACGACGCCGACAAGGATTTCACCCTCGTCTCGATCATGCCGGCAGGCAGCCTGCCGTTCGTGGCCGGCGAGAAGACGGGCGCCAAGACTCTCGCCGAATTTGTCGCCTACGCGAAGAAGGCCGAGAAGATCAACATCGGCACCTATGGCGCAGGGTCATACGCGCACATGGCGGTCGCCGAAATGAACAAGCAATACGGTCTCAAGATGGAAGCGGTGCACTACCGCGGCGAAGCGCCAATGTGGACCGATCTTGCCGGCGGATTTATCGATGGCGCCCACGGCAGCTACTCTGCGGCGTTGTCGGTGCTGCAGAGCGGCCGCGGCCGTGCGGTCGCCGTCTCGCGCAAGCGCATGTCGACATTGCCGGACGTTCCTTCCTTTGCAGAGCAGGGCACCACATCGCCCATCTTCAAGCTGACCGGCTTCCAGTGCTGCGCCGTGCCCATCGGGACGCCGCCGGAAATCGTTCAGAAGCTGTCAAAACTCCTCGTCGAGGGCGGCAAGACTGAAAAAGTACTGCAGCTGATGAAATCATTCGGCGTCGACGACACCGCGATGACCTTCGAGGAGACGCAGAAACTGTACAAGGAAGAAGCGCCCATCTGGCTCGAGGCAGTGACCAGCCTGGGGCTTGCGCCGTCCTGAACCGCGCGAGCCTCCGCCTTATGAAAACGCCGCCCCGAGCCCGCGCATCATCGGAATGAAATCCGGAAAGCTGGTGGCGATGAAGGTGGTGTCGTCGATCTTGACCGGCTTGTCGGCGGCAAGCCCCATCACCAGCGCCGACATCGCGATGCGATGATCCATGTGGGTGGCGACGAGGCCGCCGCCGGGCACATGGCCGCGGCCCTCGACGATCAGATCGTCGCCCGCGACCTCGACCTTGACGCCGTTGACGCGCAGCATGTCGGCGGTCGCCTCCAGCCGGTCGGATTCCTTGACGCGCAGCTCCTGCAGGCCGCGCATGATGGTGGTGCCTTCGGCAAACGAGGCCGCAACCGCGAGCACCAGATATTCGTCGATCATCGAGGGCGCGCGCTCCGGCGGCACTTCGACACCGCGCAGTTTTGAAGCCCGCACGCGCAAGGTGGCCATCGGCTCGCCGGCGTCGCCGCGCACGTCGCTCTCCTCGATCGAGGCGCCCATCTCGCGCAAGGTCGTGAGCAGGCCGGTGCGCAGTGGATTAGTCATGACGTCGGAGAAGACGATGTCGGAGCCCTCGACGATCAGCGCCGCGACGATCGGGAACGCTGCAGACGAGGGATCGGCGGGCACCACGACATCGGCGCCGTGCAACTCGGGCTGGCCGGTGAGCGCGATCTTGCGGCCATGGCTGCCTTCGTTGGTCGAGACGATCTGCGCGCCAAAATGCTTCAGCATCAGTTCCGTATGGTCGCGACTCGCCTCCTGCTCGATCACGGTCGTGACGCCGGGCGCAGCAAGGCCCGCCAAGAGAACCGCCGATTTGATCTGGGCCGAGGCCACCGGCGTCCGGTACAGGATCGGCACGGGATCGCGGGCGCCATGCAGCGTCAGCGGCAGGCGGCCGCCTTCCTTGGCCTCGCCGGTCCTGGCGCCCATCAATTCCAGGGGATCGAGGATCCGCCGCATCGGCCGCGAACGCAGCGAGGCGTCGCCGTCGAACACCGCCGAAATCGGACAGCCGGCCACCGCCCCCATCACCAGCCGGCAGCCGGTGCCGGAATTGCCGAAATCGAGCGGGTTTGCGGGTTGGGCGAAGCCCGCCACCCCGACGCCCCTCACTTGCCAGGCGAACGGGCCTGTTCGTTCGACCTTGGCGCCCAGCGCCTGCATCGATTTTGCCGTATTGAGCACGTCTTCGCCCTCAAGCAGGCCGGAAATCGTGGTCTGGCCGACCGAAAGCGCCCCCAGGATCAGGGCGCGGTGCGAAATCGACTTGTCGCCGGGAACACGGACTTTACCGGTCAGGGAACCGCTGGAGCGGGATTCCAGCGGGGTCGGGTGGGCTGCAAGCCGGTCTGAATGGGTCAAGATTGTGTCCTCTCGCGCAGGGCGGCAGGTATCACATAGGCAACACCGCGTCACGCGGCCGTCTCATGCGCGCAAACCGCTATTGACAGCGGGCTAGCAACTAGCCAAGTGAAGCACCGTTTTTCAGAAATTCCCAGGACTCCACACGTGGCCAAATCCGATCTCGGAACCAAACGCATTTGCCCGACGACGGGTAAGAAGTTCTATGACTTGAACAAGAGTCCGGTGATCTCGCCCTATACCGGTGAGGTCGTGCCGATTGCGCCGATAGCGCCGCCCCGGGCCGCCCGCGGTGATGCTGCACGCGCAGCTGCCGCAGCGAGCGCCGCTGCCGATGCGCCGGAACCGGCCGAGGCCGAGGAATTGGTCTCGCTCGAGGAGGCCGATGCCGAGGAGAACACCGGCAAGGTCAAGGCCGTCGTTCCCGAATCGGAAGACGACATCGAAATCGACGAGACCATCGAGGGCGACGAAGACGACGATTCGACCTTCATTCCCGACGAGGAAGAAGGCGATGAGGACGTCACCGACATCATTGGTGACGTCGGCGGCGACGAAGAGACTTGAGATCGGCCCTGAACTGTGGTTCAGGGTCATGCCCGCGCGTCGCCCAAGGCGCGCGGATCGGTTAAGGGGCCATAGCTCAGCTGGGAGAGCGCTTGCATGGCATGCAAGAGGTCGGCGGTTCGATCCCGCCTGGCTCCACCACGCTTCGCCCTTCGGGCTACGCGTGGCGCAGCCACGACGGAGCCTGAGGGGCGAAGCGTGGTGCCCGGCATAGCCCGATGGGCGACGACGGGCCGGACACCCACCGACATCTTCCAAAATTCATTCTCGGGGCTACGCGTGGCGCAGCCACGACGGAGCCTGAAGCGCGAAGCGTGGTGCCCGGCATAGCCCGAAGGGCGACGACGGGCTGGAGAGACAAACCGAGACCATCTACCATCCGGGCTCGCCGTTCGCGTGAGCACCCATGTGGTACGTCTACATCCTCCGCAGCATTGATTTTCCCGAGCAGGAATACATCGGCGCGACTTCCGATTTGAAACGGCGGCTACCCGAACACAACGCCGGCAAATCCGCCCACACCGCCAAGTTCAAGCCTTGGCAGTTGATCTGGTACTGCGCCTTTCCGAATAAACTTAAAGCACTGGAGTTCGAGAAATACCTCAAATCCCATTCCGGCCGCGCCTTCGCCAAGAAGCGTCTCTAACCCCCGCCCCCTACTCCCCCAATGCCGCATTCAGCTTGTCGCGCAGCGCGAGCAGTTCATTCTTCATCGCCACCAGTTCGCCCACCGAGCACGCCGAGCTCGCCAGGATACCCTGCGGCACCGCCCTGGCTTTTTCCCGAAGCGCCTGGCCTTTCGGCGTCAGTGCGATCAGGACCTGGCGCTCGTCCTCGGTGCTGCGTGTGCGCCGGATCAATTCGGCGGCCTCCATCCGCTTCAGGAGCGGGGTCAGGGTGCCGGAATCCAGGAACAGCTTCTCGCCGATGTCCTTGACGGGCACGCCGTCGCGCTCCCACAGCACCATCATCACGAGATATTGCGGATAGGTCAGCCCCAGTTTGTCGAGCAAGGGCTTGTAGACGCGATTGAAGGCATGCGCCGTGGAATACACCGCGAAACAGATCTGATTGCCGAGCAGCAGCGGATCGACCGCCGGTTTCCTAGCCATTTGCACCTCGCCAAGTGGGGACGCCCGTGATCATTTAGGGCCGCGGACGAGCCTAATCAATTGCATACAATTAAATTGCGGACCCCTTCATTTTTTCTATTGTGCACAATCTAATTGTGTGCAATATAACGGCCATCGAAACCAAACCCAAGGGAGACCAACATGTCCGTGAAAGTCCTCTACAAGACCACCGCAACGGCCACCGGCGGCCGCGACGGCACCGCCTCGACGGCTGACGGCGCCTTCAGCGTCAAGCTTGCGACCCCGAAGGAGCTCGGCGGCGGCGGTGGCGCCGGCAACAATCCCGAACAGCTGTTTGCGGCCGGCTATGCCGCCTGTTTCATCGGCGCGATGAAGGCGGTTGCAGCTCAGGGCGGCGGCGTGAAGGTGCCCGCGGACGCCTCCGTGACCTCCACCGTCGGCATCGGCCCGCGCTCGGAAGGCGGCTTTGGCCTTGATATCGACCTCGCCGTTTCCCTGCCCGGCCTTGCCCGCGCCGACGCCGAAGCACTGGTCCAGAAGGCCCACCAGGTTTGCCCGTATTCCAACGCCACCCGCGGCAATGTGGATGTGCGTCTGACCGTGGTGTAACGACCGCGTCGAACGGCCCGCTGCAACAAGCCGCGGGCCGTTTTCGCGCGCCTTCTGTCTCCGCATGCGCCTGTGCGCGCGCGGGCATTGCCGACGCGCCCGAAGACCGCTAGCTCAAGAATTCCATTGGTCTTACTTGAGCGAAGGTTTTTTCCATGAGTTCTCCGGCTCCCGGCGCAATGACGGGCCTGCGCGTGATCGATCTCACGCGCGTGCTCGGCGGCCCCTATTGCACGCAGATCCTCGCCGACCACGGCGCCGACGTGATCAAGGTCGAGCCGCCCGCCGGTGACGAGGTGCGCGACTGGGGCCCTCCGTTCCATGAGGAGGACGCGGCCTATTTCGTCGGCATCAACCGCAACAAGCGTTCGATCGGCCTCGACCTCGCCTCCGAGGGCGGCCGCGCCGTGTTGTTGAAGATGCTGGAGACCGCCGACGTCCTGATCGAGAATTTCAAGCCGGGCACGCTCGACAAATGGGGCATCGGCAACGACGTGCTGCGCGCGAAATTCCCAAAGCTCGTGCATTGCCGGATTTCCGGCTTTGGCGGCGACGGCCCGCGCGGCGGCAATCCCGGCTATGACGCGATCATCCAGGCCATGACCGGCATGATCGCTGCGACCGGTTCGCCGCAAAGCGGCCCGATGCGGATCGGCGTTCCGCTCGTCGACATCACCACCGGGCTTTATGCCGCGATCGGCATCCTGATGGCGCTGTCGGAGCGGCAGCGCTCGGGGCTCGGCCAATTCCTCGAGACCACGCTGTATGAAACCGGCCTCGCGATCATGCATCCGCACACCGCGAATTATTTCATGCATGGCAAGCCGCCGAATCTAACCGGCAACGAGCATCCCAATCTCGTGCCTTATGCGATCTTTCCGACCCGCACCGACAACATCTTCATCGGCGTCGGCAATGACGGCACCTTCCGCAAGCTCGCCAAGGAAATCGGCAAGCCGGAACTCGGCACCGATCCGCGCTTTGCCCGCAACAAGGACCGCATCGCCAACCGCGATGCGCTGCGCGCCGAACTCGCCGCGGTGTTCAGCCAGCACGATGCCGCGCCGCTGTGCGACCGCCTGCTCGCGGCTGGCCTGCCGGCCGGCCCGGTCCAGTCGATCGACCAGGCGCTGACCGCCGCCCACACGCTTCACCGCGGCGATGTCATCGAAAAGGACTGGTACAAGGGCGTCGCCTCGCCGATTCGCCTGGAGCGAACCAAACCGAGCCTGCGCCGGACCCCACCGAAATTCAGCCAGCACTCCGCCGAGGTACTGGGCGAGTTCGGCTACTCCAAGAGCGAGGTCGAGGCGATGGTCGCCAAGGGCGTGGTGTGCGGGTCGGAGCGGAAGCGGTAGCAACACTATTGTCGTCCCGGCGAACGCCGGGACCCATACCGCGTTGTCCCATCGGTGAACAAAGGTGGCTGATACCGCCCATCAAATCAGCGCCGCGGCGTATGGGTCCCGGATCGCGTTCGCTGCGCTCACTTGTCCGGGACGACGATAACTAACAAGCGGCCTCCGCCTATTTTCCGGCTTCCCTTGGCGCCCGCTTCCCCCATACGCTGCTTTCGCTTATACGGTCATTTGTACGTCATCCGGCGCTGTTATCGCGCGAAACGAAGATGACGACCCCAACCTGGAGGAATTACATGGCTTTTCGACAATTCGGCGCGGCCGCGACAGTAACTGTCGCGCTAGCGCTCGCCACGCCTGCCTACGCTGCGACCGAGCTGCAGTGGTGGCACGCGATGACCGGCGCCAACAACGACGTCGTCAACAAGCTCGCCGCGGACTTCAACGCCAGCCAATCGGACTATAAGGTGACGCCGTCCTTCAAAGGCAGCTATGCCGACACCATGAACGCCGGCATTGCCGCGTTCCGCGCCGGCACCGCACCGCATATCATGCAGGTGTTCGAGGTCGGCACGGCGACCATGATGAGCGCCACCGGCGCCATCAAGCCGGTCTATCAGCTGATGAAGGACGCCAACGAGCCGTTCGATCCCAAGGCCTACCTGCCAACCATCACGGGCTACTACTCGACCTCCAAGGGAGACATGCTGTCGTTTCCCTTCAACTCGTCATCGACGGTGATGTGGATCAACAATGATGAGCTGAAGAAGGCCGGCATCGCCGAGATCCCGAAAACCTGGCCGGAAGTGTTCGCCGCCGCCAAGAAACTGAAGGCGGCCGGTCATGAGACCTGCGGCTTTTCCAATGCCTGGGCGTCATGGGTCCATATCGAGCAATTTTCCGCCTGGCACAACGTGCCGATCGGCACCAAGGCAAACGGGCTCGACGGTTTCGACACCGAGCTGAAGTTCAACTCGCCGCTGCACGTCAAGCACCTGCAGAACCTGATCGACCTGCAGAAAGACAAAACCTACGATTATGCAGGCCGTGCCAACGGCGGCGAAGCCCGGTTCGCTTCGGGCGAGTGCGCGATTTTCCTGACGTCTTCGGGCTATTACGGGACCGCGAAAAGCACCGCCAAATTCGACTTCACCTCGGCGCCGATGCCCTATTATCCCGACGCCGCGGGCGCACCGCAGAACTCGATCATCGGCGGCGCTTCCCTGTGGGTGATGGGCGGCAAGAAGCCTGAAGAGTATAAGGGGGTCGCCAAGTTCTTCACCTTCCTGTCCGACACCAACCGTCAGGCCGACCTGCATCAGAAGTCCGGCTACCTGCCGATCACCAAGGCCGCCTATGAAAAAACCAAGGCGGATGGCTTCTACGAGAAGAACCCCGTTCTGCAGACGCCGCTGAAAGAACTCACCAACAAGGAGCCGACCGAGAATTCGCGCGGCCTGCGCTTCGGCAACATGGTGCAGATGCGCGAACTTTGGTCCGAGGAGATCGAGGCAGCCCTCGCGGGCAAGAAGACCGCGCAGGAAGCACTCGACGCGGCCGTGGCGCGCGGCAATGCCATGTTGCGGACGTTTGAAAAGACGGCCAAATAACGTGTAAATGGTATCGACGAAGACTCCCTCTCCGCTATCCGGAGAGGGAGCACCTCTGGCATCACAGCGTCCTGAATGGAAAAGTCCGTCGTCTTCAACAACAAGCTGTTGCCATACCTGCTGCTGGTGCCGCAGCTCATCATCACATTCGTATTCTTCTACTGGCCGGCGAGCCAGGCGGTCTTGCAATCGTTCAAGCGCGAGGACGCGTTTGGACTGACGTCCGAATTCGTCGGGCTGGAAAATTACCAGTCGCTGTTCGCCCAGCCTGAATATTACAAGTCGATGCTGACGACGCTGATCTTCTCGTCGCTGGTCGCGGCGTTGTCGCTGTCCATTGCGCTGTTGTTCGCAACCCAGGCCGACAAGAACCTCAAAGCCGCCGGCACCTACAAGACGCTGATGATCTGGCCCTATGCGGTGGCGCCCGCGGTCGCCGGCGTGCTGTGGATTTTCATGTTCCATCCCTCGCTCGGCACGCTGGCGCGCCCGCTGCGCTGGATGAATTTCGACTGGAATCCGCTGCTCAACGGCAACCACGCCATGACCCTGGTGGTGATGGCCGCGGTGTGGAAGCAGATCTCCTACAATTTCCTGTTCTTCCTGGCCGGCCTGCAATCGATCCCCAAGAGCGTGCTGGAAGCCGGCGCGATCGACGGTGCGGGCCCGATGCGGCGGTTCTGGACCATCGTATTCCCGCTGCTGTCGCCGACCACGTTCTTCCTCCTGGTCGTCAATGTCGTCTACGTCTTCTTCGACACCTTCGGCATCATCGATGCGGTCACCGGTGGCGGCCCGGCCGGCGCCACCACCACGATGGTCTACAAGGTCTATGCCGACGGACGCCTGGGAGGTGATCTCGGCGGCTCGGCCGCGCAGTCGGTGGTGCTGATGGTGATCGTGATCGCGCTGACCGCGGTCCAGTTCAAATATGTCGAGCGCAAGGTGCAATACTGATGGTCGAGCATCGCCCGCTCAGCGACATCATCGCCTACGCGATCCTGACGCTCGGCGTCTTCATCGTCGCCTTTCCGGTCTATCTGGCGCTGATCGCATCCACCCATGACGCCGCGACCGTGGTCGGCGGCAGCATGCCGCTGACGCCCGGCAGCCAGGCACTGGAAAACTACTACCGCGCCATATTCGTCGGCGGCTCGCGGACCAGCCGCGAGCCGGTCGGCCACATGCTGATCAATTCATTCATCTCGGCGCTCGGCATCGCGATCGGCAAGATCTTCATCTCGATCCTGTCGGCCTACGCCGTGGTGTATTTCCGCTTTCCGTTCCGCAAGACCGCGTTCTGGATCATCTTCGTCACGCTGATGCTGCCGGTCGAGGTGCGCATCTATCCGACCTACAAGGTGGTCGCCGACCTGAAGATGCTCGATACCTATGCCGGACTCATCCTGCCCCTGATTGCTTCCGCCACGGGAACGCTGCTGTTCCGGCAGTTCTTCATGACCGTCCCCGAGGAATTGCTGGAGGCGTCGCGGATCGACGGCGCGGGTCCGTTCCGCTTCTTCTGGGATACGCTGCTGCCGCTGTCGGTGACGACCATCGCGGCCCTGTTCGTGATCCAGTTCATCTATGGCTGGAATCAGTATCTGTGGCCGCTTCTGATCACCACGCAGGATTCGATGCAGACCATCGTCACCGGCATCAAGAAGATGCTGTACACGACCGACGAGCTGGCCGAATGGCAGCTGGCGATGGCGACCGCCATCCTCGCGATGCTGCCGCCGGTCGCGGTGGTCGTGTTCATGCAGCGCCTGTTCGTGCGCGGACTGGTCGAGACGGAAAAGTGAAATGGCCAACGTAACCCTACGCGACGTCCGCAAGACCTATGCCGGTGGCTTCGAAGCCATCAAGGGCATCGATTTCGACGTCGGCGATGGCGAGTTCTGCGTGCTGGTCGGCCCCTCCGGTTGCGGCAAGTCCACGCTGCTGCGGATGGTCGCAGGGCTCGAGACGATAACCGGCGGCGAGATCGATATTGGCGGTCGTATCGTCAACCAGGTCGAGCCGGCCGACCGCGACATCGCGATGGTGTTCCAGAACTACGCGCTCTATCCGCATATGAGTGTCTACAACAACATGGCCTACGGCCTGCGCAACCGGCGTATGCCGGAGCCCGAGATCGACACCAGGGTGCAGGAAGCCGCTCGCATTCTCGAACTCAGCACCATGCTCGATCGCAAGCCGAAGCAGCTTTCCGGCGGCCAGCGACAGCGCGTGGCGATGGGGCGCGCGATCGTGCGGCAACCGAAAGTGTTTCTGTTCGACGAGCCGCTGTCGAACCTCGACGCCAAGCTGCGCATCGCGATGCGGGTCGAAATCCGCAAACTGCAGCGCCGCCTCTCCACCACGGCGATTTACGTCACCCACGACCAGCTCGAGGCGATGACGCTCGCCGACATCCTGGTGGTGATGAATGCCGGCCAGGTCGAACAGATCGGCAATCCGCTCGACATCTACCAGAAGCCCGCGACCACCTTCGTCGCCTCCTTCATCGGCGCGCCGCCGATGAACCTGATGCCGCTGCGATCCGATGAACTCAAATCGCAGCTGGCCGGCGACAGCCGCCTCAACGAGGCCGGCATCCTCGGAATCCGTCCCGAGGACTTCGTCATTTCAAATGAAGCCGTCGGCGGCGGTGTGGCACTTGGCCTCACCGTCGAGGCGATCGAGCGCGTCGGGGCCGAAACCTTCATCTACGGCACAAGGCAGAACGAGACGCAGGCCGTGGCTGCCAACCCCGGCGAGCTGCCGCCCGGCGAGGTGATCGTGCGAATTCCCGGCGCCATCGGCCCTGCCATCGGCGAGCGAATCAGGGCGGTGGCGCCATCCGACAAACTGCATCTGTTTACCGCCGATGGCCGCAAGCGGCTCGGTTCCTGATCGCTGTCCCAGGGCGGCGCGAAGCGCTGAACCTCAGATGCGCAATTGCGCATCAGGGAAGCTCGAGATTCCGGGTTCACCCCGGAATGACGTGAAAACAGGGCCGCCGCGGCCGATTTACGCAGCGCCTGGAGCGGCTTGAACCCTCCCCAAATCACCCCCATATTGCTGTTTGACCGGTCAGCAAACCCGCCGGCCGGTCGAATGGGGTGCCGCAAGGGCCCCTCAAAGTCGCTTCGAGAGGACTTTGTAATGTCTCGTGTTCCATCGTTATCCAGTCCGTTCCTGCTTGGGTTCGACGAAATTGAGCGTGCGCTCGATCGCGTCGTCAAAGGCGCCGACGGCTATCCTCCCTACAACATCGAGCGCTGCGACCGCAGCAATGGGCAACCCGAACGCTTGCGCATCACGCTGGCGGTCGCCGGGTTTACCCGTGACCAACTCGATGTGACCATTGAGGAAAACCAGCTGGTGATCCGGGGCCGTCAGCAGGACGACAAGGCCCGGCAATACATCCATCGCGGCATCGCCGCGCGCCACTTCCAGCGCACCTTCGTGCTGGCGGAGGGGATGCATGTGCTGGGCGCGGATCTGAAAAACGGGCTGTTGTCGATCGACCTTGCCAGGCCGGAACCTGAAAGGGTCATTAAGACAATTGCTATCAATGAGCACGAATAATGGAACGAGGAGCGGACTCGACCGCTTAGTCTCATAGAGGAGTCGAGACCATGAGTGATGTGAGTGTGACGTTCGAAACTGAAAAGGTTTCCGTTGAGGCACTGGCCCATCTTGGTGAGGGCCATATCGCCTACGTAAAGCAAGTCCGTTCCGAGGACGTGCCCGGGCTGTTTCCGCAGGCGCCGAAGATCGCGCCAGGACTGAAACTGTTCGCGCTGCATGCCGCCGACGGTACCCCGATCATGCTGACCGACAGCCGCGAGGCGGCGGTCGCCAATGCATGGAGCAACGAATTGCAGGCCGTCAGCGTGCACTGACCCGGTCTACCGGTGTCAACTGATCCGACGCTTGTCGGTATCACTGACGCAGCGTTTGCTGTTGTCGCTGGCGCCGGCTTGGTAGCGGTCGCGTAGACCGCGATGAGAGTTCGCAATACGCGGGCATGTCCTCGGATCGGGGACGGCCCGCGTATTTTTTTGGCCGGCGCGCTTCGCAAGCGTCAGTTCGAGAATGAGGATGTTACGCCGCGCTTGCCGGCGGCAGCGCCAGTACCGAATAGATCGCCTGGGCGTCGCGCGAGGCGCGCAGTTTCTTGGCGACGTCCTGATCGCGCAGCAGGCGGGCAATCCGCGCCAGCGCCTTCAAATGATCGGCGCCGGCGCCTTCCGGTGCCAGCAGCAGGAATACCAGGTCGACCGGCTGGCCATCCATCGCTTCGAAATCGATCGGGCGTTCAAGCCGGGCGAAAAACCCGAACAGCTTTTCGAGCTTGGGCAGCTTGCCGTGCGGAATCGCAACGCCGTAGCCGACGGCGGTGGTCCCCAGTTTTTCGCGCTGCAGCAGCACTTCGAAGACCGCGCGCTCGTTCTGCCCGGTCAGGGTCGCCGCCCGCGCCGCAAGTTCCTGCAACGCCTGCTTTTTGCTGATGACTTTCAACGCGGGGAGTATCGCCTCGGGTGCGACCAGATCGGTAATCGTCATGGGGCGTTCCGAGGTGAATAAGCCGTCAGGGTGCGAAATAGGTTCGAGAACTTCAGCTTCAAGAATTGGGCGTCAAGAAGCTGAGGTGGGAGGCGGGCTTAGGCCCGGGTCCCGATTTGTCGGCTTCTACTCCAACGCATGACCGGTGCCAACTCCCACGGGCGAGTTCCCGCACGCTATCCTTAAAGGGCGGCGGACCATAGGGAGGGGCGCTTTGGGCGTCAATGCTGTCAGCCATAGTTGTCACGGGGTAACCGCCGGGGGATCGACCCACCCGACATTGCCGTCCGTGCGCCGGTAAATGATGTTCACCCGGCCGCTCGATCCGTGCTGAAACACGATGCAGGCAGCGCCGGTCAGATCGAGTTCCATGACAGCTTCGCTGACCGAAAGCCGCTTCAGCGACTTGGTCGCTTCGGCGATGATCACGGGGCTGTATTCGGTGACCTCGTCCTCGCCCTCCGGGGCCTCGATGACGTAGCTCGGCGCGTCGAGACCGGCGCCATTCAATTCGGCGATCGCCATGGATGCCGCGTAGGTCTTGCGGGCCGAGCGGTCCTTCAGCCGGCTCTTGTAGCGGCGCAGGCGCTTCTCGATCATCACCAGCGCCTGGTCGGCGCTGGCATAGGCGTCGGTGGCGTTCGAATCGGCTTCCAGCGTAATGCCGGAATCGAGGTGCAGCGAACAATCGGTACGGAAGCCGAAGCCATCCTTGCTCAGCGTGATGTGGCCGGAATAATTGCCGTCGAAATATTTTCGCAGGACCTCATCGGTGCGCTCGCTGACGCGCGAACGAAGCGCTTCGCCGACGCTGATGCTTTTCCCGGAGATTCGAAGGGTCATTTGATGCCTCGCTTGATGCCTCGTTCACTCTGTCGGGAAACCGACACTATCGCGATTTGACGCGAACGCAATCAGGCCGGCGCCGTATCACGGGACCGGTCGGAGGAAGTGGCCGGGGCTGAAAGTGCGTTACCGAGCATGCTTTGTTTGTCACGGCGGCGCTGCACCGAAGAAGGAATTCGCATCGCTTCGCGGTACTTCGCGACGGTGCGGCGGGCAATATCAATGCCCGACTCCCGCAATCGTTCCACGATCGTATCGTCGGAGAGGATCGCGGCCGGGGCTTCCGCGTCGATCAATTGCTTGATGTGGTGGCGGACCGCTTCGGCCGAATGGGCCTCGCCGCCGTCGGCCGAGGCGATCGAGGCGGTGAAGAAATACTTTAGTTCAAAGCTGCCGCGATTGGTCGCCATGTATTTGTTGGCGGTAACCCGTGACACCGTCGATTCATGCATCTGGATCGCGTCCGCCACCGCCTTGAGGTTCAGCGGCCGAAGATGCGCCACGCCATGGGTGAAGAAGCCGTCCTGCTGGCGCACGATTTCGGTCGCGACCTTCAGGATGGTGCGGGCGCGCTGATCGAGCGCGCGGACCAGCCACGTCGCGTTCTGCAGACAGTCGGTGAAGTAGGATTTGTCGCCGTCCTTGCGGATCGTCTTCGACAGCTCGGTGTAATAGACCTGATTGACCAGCACACGCGGCAACGTGTCGCTGTTGAGTTCGACATGCCAGCCGCCGTCCGGGCCCGGCCGCACATAGACATCCGGCACCATGGTCTGGGTGCGCGCCGAGCCGAACTTCAGGCCGGGCTTGGGATCGAGCCGGCGGATCTCGCCGATCATGTCGGTGATGTCCTCGTCGTCGACACCGCACAATTTGCGCAAAGACGCGATGTCGCGCTTGGCCAGCAAATCCAGATGTTCGACCAGCGCCTGCATCGCGGGATCGTAGCGATTGAGTTCGCGGAGCTGGATCGCGAGGCATTCGCTCAAATTGCGCGCGCAAACGCCGGGCGGGTCGAACTTCTGCAGCACCGCAAGAACCGCATCGACATCGGCTTGCGCGGCGCCGAGCCGTTCGGCGGCCTGCCCGAGGTCCTGCGGCAGGTAACCGGCATCGTCGACCAGATCGATCAGATATTGTCCGATCATGCGCTGCACCGGGCCGGGGAAAGCCACCGCCAGTTGCTCGGCGAGATGGCTGCCGAGGGTAATTTCGGCGGCGACAAAGGCCTCCAGATTGTAATCGTCGTCGTTCGACGCGCCGCCGCCCCATTCGGTGTAGGCGGTGGGCGCGGCATCCTGCGCCGCCCGGGCGGCCGCCTCGGCGGGCTCCTCGGAGAAGACGTTGTCGAGCGGGGTATCCAGCGTCTGCTCAATTTCTGTGCGGCTGCCGAGATCGCGGTTCAGCCAGTCTTCCTGACCGGCCTCGAACTGGCCGGGCTCAAAATTGTCGCCGGTGGAACCGGCCATCTCGCCCGGCTCGGCGCCGCCCTCGTCGCCATAGCTCTGGGAATCACTGGAATTGGAGAATTCAGCCTGTTCCGGGACCGGCTCGCCCCTGACCGGCGCTTCGGGACCGTCGTTGGCCCGTTCGAGCAGCGGGTTGCGCTCCAGCTCCTCCTCGACGAAGGCCGAGAGGTCGAGATTCGACAGCTGCAGCAGCTTGATCGCCTGCATCAGCTGCGGCGTCATGACCAGCGACTGCGACTGGCGGAATTCTAGTCTCTGCGTCAGTGCCATGGAGGCGAGAACCGTTCCACTAAAGTTGGTCCGATTCTTGCTTATCCTAGTCCAAAGCCGATGTACACGGCTTGACGTCTGCTAAAAAAGGGCTAGAGGCGGAATTCCTCGCCAAGGTAAAGACGGCGTACATCCGGATCGTTGACGATGTCGTCCGGACTGCCTTCAGTCAAGATTTCCCCGGCATAGACGATGTAGGCGCGGTCGGTCAGGCCGAGCGTTTCACGCACATTGTGGTCGGTGATCAAGACGCCGATGCCGCGATTGGTGAGGTGGCGCACCAGATCCTGAATGTCGCCGACCGCAATCGGATCGATGCCGGCGAACGGCTCGTCGAGCAGCATGTAGTTCGGACGCGTCGCCAGCGCGCGCGCGATCTCGACGCGGCGACGCTCGCCGCCGGACAGCGCGATCGACGGCGATTTACGCAAGCGCGCGATGTTGAATTCATCGAGCAGTGAATCGAGTTCGGCCTCGCGCTTCTTCCTCGAGGGTTCGACCACCTCGAGCACCGCGCGAATATTCTGTTCCACCGTGAGGCCGCGGAAGATTGACGCTTCCTGCGGCAGATAGCCGATGCCGAGCCGCGCGCGCTGATACATCGGCAGCTTCGTGACGTCATGGCCGTCGAGTTCGATGGCGCCGCGGTCGGCCTTGATCAGCCCGGTGATCATGTAGAACACCGTGGTCTTGCCGGCGCCGTTCGGCCCCAGCAAACCCACCGCCTCACCGCGGCGAACATAGATGCTGACGCCGCGCACGACCTTGCGGGTGCCAAAGCTTTTTTCCACGCTATGCACGGCCAGGTAGCCCGGCCGCTGGATCAGGCGGGGCGCAGCTGCGCCATTGGTCCTGGATTGGTTCTTGGGGGCCTGGGTTCTGGGGGCCTGCGCGCGCGGGCGCGGTTCCTCGTACGGCGGCTCCACCGCATGCTCCGGCGGCTGGGGCAATTCCAGTCCGGTCAGTGGGACGGCACGCGCCATCGGCGGCGCATCGCGCACCGGGTTCGTCAGCATGTCGCCAAAGGAATCGCCGAGCGCGGTGATGTCCTCGCGCGAACGCGCAAATCCTGCCGGCCCGCGTTTTGCGGGGCGTCGACGGAACATGCCGAGTAAATCCACCATCCCGCTTCGCTTAGCCTTTCACGGTGATCCCGCGACACCCGCCGGCGAATCGATCCGCCTGCAAAGCATGAATGAATGGATGTTCCCTGCCCAGTGGAACACCTTGCCGCGCCCGCCCAGTAGATACAGCCTCGGAACCCCGGCTTCAACCGTGCGAGCCCAAGATAATAATTAAGGCTTTGATCTGTCTTATTTTTTCCCAGGAAGCAGCATGGGCAGGCCCGGCTTCGCGCCGCCCGGCGCCGGCGTCGGCGCAGCTCCCGGCCCGCAGCCCTGTGAGCCCTGGTCGAACAGGCCCCGCACCTGGCCGCTGTCGGATTCGACCCGCGACACGCCGGTGGTCATGTCCACCTTCAGGCGGTCGCCCTGGAGCACGTTTTTGCACTGGGTGAGCACCACGCCGCCCGTCATGGTGATGAGGTTGGCCCTGGTGTCGAAGATAGCGGTCTCGCCGGTCACCACCTGATCTTTCTGCGTGACGACGACTTTGCCCTTGGCTTCCAGCCGGCGGATCGAGGAGCTGCCGCCGGGCCCCGGGGTTGCCGCCTGCATCGGGGCGGATTTCGATCCCTTGGCGGCAGCAGGCGCCGGCGCGGCCGGACCCGAATCGTAAAACACCACCAGTGTCTTCGAGGTCATGGTGGTGTCGCCCTGCACGACCTTCACGTTGCCGGAGAAGGTCGCTTCCTTTTGCTTGTCGCGCATCTCCAGCGACGCCGCCTCGATTTGAATCGGCTGATCGCGATTCTGCGAGAAGCCCTGCATCGCATTGGGCACACCCGACACCGCGCCTTGCGCCAAAGCCGCGCCGGGGCCGATCAGCGCGAGCGCGAACGCCACTGTCGCCAGACTGCGCGGGAAAAACAGCTTCATGAAAATCACTTCGTGCTGGAAGATTTGCCGGAGACGGATCGCGTCTTCGGCGATGGAGCAACGGGTTCGGGCGCCGGCGCAGGCTGAGCGGGCGCAACGTCATCACCCAGTTTGTCCAAATTCATCACGACATTGCCTTCGAACCGCACCACCTCGCCGCTGTTGAGGATTCTGAGCCTGTCGGCGACCAGCGTTCCGTTCAGCAGCTTGACGTCGACATGTTCATCCGAGGTTACCGTGCCCTTGTTGATGTCGATATAAGCCTGCGACATGCGGGCTTCATAGCCGGTGGAGGATTGCAGGAAGATATCCTTACGCAGATCGAGCAATTGCTGCTTGCTGTCGTAATAGCCGGTACGGGCGTCCATCGTCACCGTGCTCTTGTCTTCCAGCATCACCTTGGCGCGCGGCGCCTTGAGTTCCATATGGTCGGGATCGGTCAGATCCTGGATCGCGGCCTTGGCCCAGACTTCGTACGGCCGCTGGTCGGTCGAAAAGCCGGCGAGATGCGGCGATTCCATCGTGATCTTGGTACCGGAAACAACCATATTACCAATATCGACCGGGAGCTTCGGCAACAGCATCCGGAACGGGTTGAAAACCGACACGGCGACGATACTCGCCATCGCCAGCACCACCGCCGACGGCACCGCGATCCGCAGCATCCGTACCATCCGGCTGTGGCGCGCCGCGCTGGCAAAGCGCGCCTCCATTCCGGCGACGTAGGCTGGGTTCTGTGACGAGTTCACCGCTGCTCCAGAGCGAGGTTAGCCCGCCATTGTAGCCGGGATTGCCTCACGATGCAGCCCGGACCTCGCTTTACCAGTGTGACCGAAACGGGGCGTAAACACCCCCAAGCGCCCTGGGGACTGCTTCAAATCGCCCCGGTTCAGGAATGCGCAAAGATATCCTCGGCCTCCCAGCCGCCGAGGTCGAGCCTAGCCCGGGTCGGCAGGAAATCGAAACAGGCCTGCGCCAGTTCGGTGCGGCCCTCGCGCGCCAGCACGGTGTTGAGCCGTTCACGCAGGCCATGCAGATGCAGCACGTCGGAGGCCGCATAGGCGAGCTGCGCCTCGCTGAGGCTGGCCGAGCCCCAGTCGCTCGACTGCTGCTGCTTCGACAGGTCGATATTGAGCACCTCGCGCACCAGATCCTTCAGGCCATGCCGGTCGGTATAGGTGCGGCTCAGCCGCGAGGCGATCTTGGTGCAGTAGACCGGCTGCGGCATCACGCCGAAGGCGTTGTAGAGGGCGGCCAGATCAAAGCGGGCGAAGTGGAAGATCTTGATGACCTTGGGATTGGCGAGCAGCGCCTTCAGGTTCGGCGCGTCGCTGTGGTCCTTCGGAATCTGGATCACGTCGGCGGTGCCGTCGCCATTCGACATCTGCACCACGCAGAGCCGGTCGCGATGCGGATTGAGCCCCATGGTCTCGGTATCGATCGCAACCGAATCCGTATAGCGGGAAAGATCCGGCAGATCGCCGCGATGCAGGCGGATGGTCATGGCGTTGGGAACCTCTTCGAATCGGCAGAGCCTAAAGTCCTAAGGTAACGTCGAAATCGCCGCCAAACGAGGGTCCGGCCGCCAAATCGCGTACTTTATGGGGCCTTTTCCAGAATCGGCGGAGTTACGTCAATATGGGCAGCGACCACAAAGGGGGTGCACCTATGAAAGCCGAACAGCAGCGATTGCCCCGTTTTGCCGTGCTGATCGATGCCGACAACACCTCGCCGCTGATTGCCGGCGGCTTGTTCGAGGAAGTCGCGAAATTCGGCGAGGCCAGCGTCCGCCGCATTTACGGTGATTTTTCCGGGCCGCACCTCAAATCGTGGTCCGAGATCCTGCAAAAGCACGCCATCGATCCGTACCAGCAGTTTGCCTACACCAAGGGCAAGAACGCATCTGATATCGCGCTCGTGATCGACGCCATGGACCTGCTGCACAGCGGACGGTTCGACGGCTTTTGCCTGGTATCGTCAGACAGCGATTTTACGCGCCTTGCCTCCCGCATGCGCGAGCAAGGCGCCGACGTCTACGGATTCGGCGCCCAGAAGACACCAGAGAGTTTCAGGCAGGCGTGCCGCAGGTTTATTTACACCGAGAATCTGTTGCCGGCCGCGGCGACGACCTCCAACGCGGAGACGCCATCCAAGCCGGTTTCCCTCCAGCCTCGGAGTGCTGCGATTCCAATATTGAAAAAAGCCATTTCGCAGATCGAGGGCGAGGACGGCTGGGTTTCGCTGGGGCAGGTGGGCACGCAACTTTCAAACCTGTTCTCTGATTTCGACCAGCGCTCATACGGCCATAGCAAACTCATCGATCTGGTCCGGAAGACGGATGCCTTCGACGTTGAGAGGATCGATAGCGGGCATGTGCGGATCAGAGCCAAGGCAACAGCCAAGGGTCCGAAGGGCAAGGCGAAGTAGGTTTTTCCCGGCCATGATGCGTAAGCAGTTGCGCGAGCCTATCGCAGCCCTTGCTAGCGATACAAGTGCCGGGCAGGCGTTGAAACTTCTCTTCACATCGTCGCGATAAACGACACACACACTTTCGGAGAAAGCCTTCGATGTGTAGCTTGGCGTTTCGACAACCTCTCGCCCGCTTCTAACGTTTAATCGCCGGCGCCCGCCTCGGCTTGCGCCGTCCGCGTGAATCGATCTGTCCCAGCTCAAATGTTTCCGGCAATGCGGCGTCCGTCCGGCGCATCGCACGGCATCGCTCCCGACGAAAGAATGTCATGACCGAACAAATCGCGGCGGCGCCAATCGAGCAACAACCGGAGCAGGAGCGCGGTTTTTCGCGCTACCAGTCATTTCTCATTGCGCTGCTGGCATTCGCGCAGTTCACAATCATTCTCGACTTCATCATCATGTCGCCGCTCGGCGCCATCCTGATGCCCGCGCTGGATATTACAGCCGGGCAATTCGGCGTGGCGGTTTCGGCCTACGCGTTCAGCGCCGGCATTTCGGGCATCCTTGCGGCCGGCTTTGCCGATCGATTCGATCGCAAGCGTCTGCTGCTGTTCTTCTATGTCGGCTTCACGTTGGGAACGCTGCTTTGCGCGCTGGCGCCGAACTATCACGTGCTTCTGCTCGGCCGGATCGTGACCGGACTGTTCGGCGGCGTGATTGGCGCCGTGGTGCTCGCCATCATCACCGATCTGTTTCCGTTACAGCTGCGCGGCCGTGTGATGGGTTTCGTGCAAACCGCCTTCGCCGCCAGCCAGGTGCTCGGCATTCCGGCCGGACTTTTTCTCGCCAACCACTGGGGCTGGCACGTCTCTTTCGGCGCGATCGTCGGCCTGTCAATCGTCGCGATGGCCGCGATCCTGCTCGTGATGCAACCGGTGAACGCGCATCTGCGACTGAAGCAGGACAGCAACGCGTTCCGGCACCTGATCGCGACCATCGGACAGCCGCGCTATACGCTGGCTTTCGCGGTGACGACGCTGCTGTCGACCGGCGGCTTCATGCTGATGCCGTTCGGCAGCGCCTTCACCGTGCACAATCTCGGCATCGATATCCTGCATCTTCCGACCATCTATCTCGTTTCCGGCGTTTTCAGCATTTTCATCGGGCCGCTGGTCGGACGGGCGAGCGACGCTTTCGGAAAATTCCCGACCTTTGCGTTCGGCAGCGCCGTTTCGGTGGTCATGGTGCTGATCTACACGCATCTCGGCCACGTCAGTTTGACGACCGCGATCATCGTCAACGTCCTGATGTTCGTCGGTATCTTTTCGCGCATGATCCCGTCGCAGGCGCTGATTTCAGCAATACCCGACCCCAGCCAGCGCGGTTCGTTCAGCGCGGTCAGCGCTTCCCTGCAGCAACTCTCCGGCGGGCTCGGGTCGGTGTTCGCGGCTGCGATCATCGCGCAAAATCCGGACGGCACGCTCCGGCATTTCGATTGGCTGGGATACGTCGTGGTCGCGACGTCGATCCTCTCGCTGATCATGATGTATTTCGTGCAGAAGTCGGTCGCGGATCAGGCCGCCAAGCGCGTGGTTTGAGGCTTGCGCGTTCCGCCAGCCGCGGCGACCCGGCAGCGAGCGTTCGCCCACGCGGACCGATCGGCCCGCCATTCAGCGATCTCATGGGCATGGGCAAATGGTGCCCAGGAAAGGACTCGAACCTTCACGGCCGTTAAGCCACTGGCACCTGAAGCCAGCGCGTCTACCAATTCCACCACCTGGGCCCGGGCGGGTTAGTAAGGATCAGTCGCGAGCTTGTCAAATTGATGAATTGCGGGGTGGGCTATAAATTTTTGGCCCATCGCCCTTGCGGAAAACCGGAGCCCACTTTTCCGGGGCGACGTGCAAATATGCTGTACAGCGACGGCGGGTTGGCGTATCGCGAATCCGCTAAATTCGCCCACGATTTCTCGAATTTGACCGCAGGAATGGACCCAGCAATGGACCCGATGGCATCGAACCAGGAAACCCTCGTCACGATCTTCGGCGGATCGGGCTTTCTGGGGCGAAACGTGGTCCGGGCGCTGGCCAAGCGCGATTATCGCATCCGGGTGGCGGTGCGGCGGCCGGAGCTGGCCGGGCATCTGCAGCCGCTTGGCCGGGTCGGCCAGATCCACAGCGTTCAGGCCAATTTGCGCTATCCGGCCTCGGTCGAGGCCGCCATGCGGGATTCTCAGATCGCGATCAATCTGGTCGGCATCCTGGCCGAGGGCGGCGCGCAATCCTTTGACGCCGTGCAGGCCAAGGGCGCTGAGACGATCGCCAGGGCCGTCGCCGCCGCCGGCGGGCGGATGGTGCACGTCTCCGCGATCGGCGCCGACGAGAACTCGCCGTCGGGCTATGGCCGCTCCAAGGCCGCCGGCGAACAGGCCGTGCTGGCAGCCGTGCCTTCCGCCACCATCCTGCGGCCGTCGATCGTGTTTGGCCCCGAGGATCAATTCACCAACCGCTTTGCCGCGCTCGCGCGGATGTCGCCGGCGCTGCCGCTGATCGGCGGTGGCGAGACCCGGATGCAGCCGGCCTATGTCGGCGACGTCGCGACCGCGGTCGCCGAGGCCGTCGATGGCAAGGCGAAGCCAGGCGCGACCTATGAGCTTGGCGGGCCGGAAGTGCTGACCATGCGTGAAATCATGGAAATCATTCTTAGCATCACCGAGCGTAAACGCATGCTGATTTCGCTGCCGTTCGGCCTGGCGAAGCTGCAGGCGCTGTTCCTGCAATTCGCACCGGGCGTGCTGAAACTGACGCCGGATCAGGTGGCGATGCTGCGCTCGGACAACGTCGTGTCGGATGCGGCGAAGGCCGCAGGGCTGACGCTGGAAGGGCTCGGCATCGCGCCCGATTCGTTGGAAGCGATCGCGCCGCAGTATCTCTGGCGCTTCCGCGCCGCAGGCCAGTTCCAGCGCAATGGCGCGTAGCTTGTCGTCCCGGCGAAGGCCCTAGGGCATGCACACATCTCTGAGGCTCCATCCTGCGGCGGCGGCGTGGAAGTATTCGAGGCCGTGCTTCATGGTAATGGGACCTGGCGGCTTGGACGAGGGGTAACCGTCCCAGCCGCCGAGCCGGCCGACGATCCAGGCGGCCCACGCGAG
>NZ_JAFCLR010000018.1:0-148146 GCF_018131065.1 Bradyrhizobium sp. AUGA SZCCT0431
GACGGTGACAACGAGCTCGGCCCGACCGAGGAGAGCACGAAGTAAGCCGTAAAGCCATTGCGCAGGGAATGTCGGATTGCCTCCGCTGCCCTGTATGCTCGTGTGCAGCTTTGTTTGCACTATTCGCACACGAGACCGCGGGTGCAGCGCGCATCCGGCATTCCCTGCGCCCTCTGATTTCTGAGAGGTGCGAAAATTGATTGCAAACCTCGGGCGCGTCGCGTCGCGAGAACGCTCCTCGTCGTCCCGGCGAAAGCCGGGACCCATAGCCACCGAGGGTAGCGGTTGAAGGAAAGTCGTCGAACAGCACGTCTCAAAACAAGCGCTGCGGCGTATGGGTCCCGGCCTTCGCCGGGACGACGATGATTGTGACTGCGGACCGCAGACATGCGGCCCCCACTCCGGAACGGACAAGCTCCAAAGCCGTTATCAGCCGCCCGTCCGCGTCAATTTCGCCCTATTTTCAAGGCGAAGTGTTCACCCAAATCCCGCATCATCAGCTAAAATAGCCTTCCGCGCCGCCGATCCATGAGGACCGCCATGAGCTTCCGCCGCGATTTCATCACCAAGCCGATCTTCTCCTGGGCCCGCGGCGTGTTGCCGTCGATGTCCGACACCGAGCGCGAGGCGCTGGAGGCCGGTGACGTCTGGTGGGATGCCGACCTCTTCACCGGCAATCCCGACTGGTCGAAATTGCTGGCGAATGCGCCGGCGACGCTGACGGCGGAAGAAGAAGCGTTCCTCCATGGTCCGGTCGACGAACTCTGCGCCATGCTCGACGACTGGAAGATCAATTGGGAATGGCGCGACCTGCCGCCGGAGGCGTGGGCCTTCATCAAGCGCCACAAATTCTTCGGCATGATCATTCCCAAAGAATATGGCGGCCTCGGCTTCTCGCCCTACGCGCATTCCGAAGTGGTGCGCAAACTCTCATCGCGTTCGCTCACCGCCGCCGTCACCGTGATGGTGCCGAACTCGCTCGGGCCCGGCGAACTCCTGATGCGGTTCGGCACCAAAGAACAGCAGCAGCAATGGCTGCCACGCCTGGCCGATGGCCGCGACATTCCCTGCTTCGGGCTGACCAGTCCGGAAGCCGGCTCCGATGCCGCCTCGATGATCGACACGGGTATCATCTGCAAGGGTCAGTTTGAAGACCGTGAAGTGCTGGGGCTGCGCCTCAACTGGCACAAGCGCTATATCACGCTCGGCCCGGTCGCGACGCTGCTCGGCCTCGCCTTCAAGGCCTACGACCCCGATCATCTGGTGGGTTCGCAGGAAGAGCTCGGCATCACCGTGGCCTTGATCCCGACGCATCTTCCGGGCGTCGAAATCGGCAAGCGCCATCTGCCGGCAATGCAGGTGTTTCAGAACGGCCCGAACTGGGGCCGCGATGTCTTCATCCCGATGGATTACATCATCGGCGGCCAGGAGCGGCTCGGCCAGGGCTGGAAAATGCTGATGACGGCGCTCGCCGCCGGCCGCGGCATCTCGCTGCCGTCACTGTCGGCCGCGGGCGCGGCCTATGCCGCGCGCACCTCCGGCGCCTATGCCCGCATCCGCGAACAGTTCGGCATCTCCATCTCAAAATTCGAAGGCATCGAGGAGCCGCTGGCGCGCATCGCCGGCACGGCCTATTTGCTCGACGCCGCGCGGCGGCTGACCTGTGCGGCGCTGAACCAGGGCCATCATCCCGCGGTCATTTCCGGCATCATGAAGCTGCACGCCACCGAGCGGATGCGGATCGCGATCGACGACGCCATGGACATCCATGGCGGCAAGGCGGTCATTGACGGCCCGCAGAACTATCTCGGCAACCTCTATCGCTCGGTGCCGGTCGGCATCACCGTCGAAGGCGCCAACATCCTGACCCGCAATCTGATCGTGTTCGGGCAGGGCGCGATCCGCGCCCATCCCTATCTGCTCGACGAGATGAACGCGCTCGGTGAAGCCGATCGCGCCAGGGGGCTGGATGCTTTCGACAAGGCGTTCTGGAGCCATGTCGGGCATAGTTTCAAGACCATGTTCCGCGCCTTTGGCCGCAGCTGGAGCTTTGGCATGTTCGCGCCGGCGCCAGATGCGGGGGATGCGACCAGGTTCTATCGCCAGCTCTCGCGCTACTCCTCGGCGTTCGCGCTCTGCGCCGACATGGCACTGCTCACCTTGGGCGGTGCGCTCAAGCGCAAGGAAATGCTCTCGGCCCGGTTCGGCGATATCCTCTCCGAGCTCTATCTGCTTTCGGCCGCGCTGAAGCGCTGGCAGGACGAAGGCCGCCAGCAAGCCGATTTCGCGGCGCTGGAATGGTGCATGGCGAGCGGCTTCAAAACCATCGAGAACCGGTTTGCCGAGATCCTCAATAATCTGCCCAATCGCTTTGTCGCAATCATCCTGAAATTCCTGATCCAGCCGTTCGGGGCGCGGGTGGTCGGTCCGACAGACCGGGTCGTCCAACTCTGCGCGCAGCTGGTGCTGTCGCCATCGGCGGCGCGCGACCGGCTGACGGCTGATTTGTCGCATGTCGACGACGACCGCGGCGTTTTCAGGCTGGAGAAGGCGTTCCTGCTCGTCACGGCTGCAGATGACATTTCAAAGAAAATGCACGCCGCGCGATTGCATGACTGGAAAGAGGCGGTGCAGAAGGGCGTCATCACCCAGTCCGAGGGCGAAAAGCTTGCCGCGGCCCATGAGGCTGTCGCAAAAGTGATCGAGGTCGACGATTTTGCGCCGGAAGCGCTGTCGCCGATTTACAGGAGAGCCGCCGACGTGCATCAATTCTTCCAGGAATTGGGTGAGCAGAGGGCGGCGAGCTGATGGCGCGACCGGTTTTTATTGTCGACGGCAGCCGGACGCCGTTCCTGAAAGCGCGTTCCGGCCCCGGGCCCTTCACCCCGGTCGATCTTGCCGTGCAATGCGGCCGGCCGCTATTGGCCCGGCAGCCCTTTGCGCCCACCGCCTTCGATCAGGTGATTTTGGGCTGCGTCAACGTCATTGCCGACGAGATGAACCCGGCGCGGGTCGCAGCGCTGCGGCTCGGCATGGGCGAAAAAATGGTCGCCTTCACCGTGCAGATCAATTGCGGCTCCGGCATGCAGTCGATCGACACGGGTTACCGCTACATCCGCGAGGGCGTCTCCGACCTGATCCTGGCCGGCGGCGCCGAGGCGCTGAGCCACGCGCCGCTGGTGTGGCCGCAGCAGGGCGTGCGCTGGTTCGCCGACCTTGCCGGTGCCCGGGGTATCGGCGCCAGGATCATGGCCGCGCTAAAGGTGCGGCCGTCTTATTTCAAACCGATCATCGGCCTCGAGCGCGGGCTGACGGATCCCATCACCGACCTCAACATGGGCCAGACCGCCGAGGTGGTCGGGCATCTCTTCGGCATCACCCGCGCGCAGTCCGATGCCTATGCCGCCGAGAGCCACAAGCGGCTCGCCAATGCCCAGAGCCAGGGCTGGCTGAAGGGCGAGGTCGAGACCGCTTTTGCCCGCGACGGCAAATTCTATGACCATGACGATGGCGTGCGGCCGGATTCCACGGCCGAGACATTGGCAAAACTGAAGCCGGTGTTCGAACGGCCCTGGGGCAAGGTCACCGCCGGCAATTCCTCGCAGATCACCGACGGTGCGTCATGGGTGATCCTCGCTTCCGAGAAAGCCGTTGCCAAGCATGGCCTGACGCCGAAGGCCGTCATCCTCGACAGCCAATGGTCGGCGCTCGATCCCTCGATCATGGGCCTCGGGCCGGTGCTGTCGGCGACCGAACTCTTGAAGCGCAACGAGTTGACGCTCGGCGATATCGAGACCTGGGAATTGAACGAGGCCTTTGCGACCCAGGTGCTGGGCTGCCTCGCAGCCTGGAACGACGAAACGTTCTGCAAGGAGATTCTGGGCCTGGATGGTGCGGCCGGTGCCATCGACCAGACCAAAATGAATGTCGATGGCGGCGCGATCAGCCTCGGCCATCCCGTCGGCTGCAGCGGCAACCGCATCGTGCTGCATCTCGTCAACGCCATGAAGCGGTTGGGCACACGGCGCGGCATCGCCACCGAATGTATCGGCGGCGGGCAGGGCGGCGCGATGCTGATAGAGACGGTGTGATCATGGAATCAGAGATCATGGGCGTTCTCGGCGATCGCGTGCTCGAACTCGGGCCGAAGCCCGATGCGGGCGGACCGTACAAGAATTTCAAGCTGACCCGCGACTCCGACGGCATCGCCTGGCTGCTGTTCGACCGCGAAGGCGCCAGCGCCAACACGCTGTCGGCGGATTTGATCGAAGAACTCGGCAAGGTGCTCGGCGAACTCGAAAGCGCACGGCCCGCGGGCCTCGTGATCCGGTCCGCGAAGGAATCCGGCTTCATCGCCGGCGCTGATGTCAACGCGTTTCGCGGTGCGAGCGATGTGCTGTCCGTCGAGACCGAAATCGGCCGGGCACATGCGGTGATCGACCGGCTCGAAGCGCTGCGGATCCCCTCGGTCGCCGTGATCCACGGCTTCTGTCTCGGCGGAGGCCTTGAGGTTGCGCTGGCCTGCCAGATGCGGATTGCGATCGATGATGCGCGCTTCGGCTTTCCCGAGGTGATGCTCGGTCTGCATCCCGGTCTCGGCGGCACCGTGCGTTTCACGCAGCTGGTCAACCCGATGCAGTCGATGCCGTTGATGCTGACCGGCAAGACCATCGACGCCCGCAAGGCCAAATCGCTGGGTTTGGTCGAGGCGGTGACGCAGGAACGGCACGTCCGCAGCGCGGTGAAGGATGCCGTGTTCGGGCGGCTGAAGCGCGCCGCACCTGGCGTGCTCATCTCGGTCCTGAACTGGGAGCCGGTGCGCAAACTCCTCGCCTCGCGGATGCGCGGCGAGGCGGCCAAGGCGGCACCGCAGGAACATTACCCCGCGCCCTATGCGCTGATCGATCTCTGGGAACGGTACGGCGGTGACAAGTACGGCATGCTGCGCGCCGAACAAGCCTCGTTCGCCAAATTGATGGTGACGCCGACGGCGCAGAACCTGATCCGGGTGTTCTTCCTGCGCGAGCAGATGAAGAAGCTCGCCGGCAGCGGCAACAAGATCAACCACGTTCACGTCATCGGCGCCGGTGCGATGGGCGGCGATATCGCGGCCTGGTGTGCAGGTCAGGATATGCGGGTGACGCTGGCCGATATGAAGCCCGAGCCGATCGCCGGCGCGATCAAGCGCGCATCTGACTTGTTCGGCAAGATCCTGCGCAAGCGCACCAGCGTGCGCGATGCGCTGGATCGATTGATACCCGACATGGGCGGCGAGGGCGTCCGCAGCGCCGATCTCATCATCGAGGCGGTGCCGGAAAAGCTGGCGCTGAAGCAGAAGGTCTATGCCGGGCTCGAGCCGGTGATGAAACCCGGCGCGATCCTCGCCACCAATACGTCGAGCATTCCGCTGCAGGATTTGCGCACCAGTCTGCAAAAGCCGGAGCGGCTGCTCGGCCTGCATTTCTTCAACCCGGTGTCGCGGCTGCAGTTGGTCGAGGTCGTCAGTCATGACGGCACCGACGCGCAACTGTTGAAGGAGGCGCTGGCGTTCGTCGGCGCCATCGACCGCCTGCCGCTGCCGGTCAAGTCTTCGCCGGGCTTCCTGGTCAACCGTGCGCTGACGCCCTACATGCTGGAAGCGATGGTGATGCTCGACGAGAAGATCGATAAATCGGTCATCGACGCCGCGGCGAAAAAGTTCGGCATGCCGATGGGCCCGATCGAGCTCGCTGACCAGGTCGGCCTCGATATCTGTCTCGACGTCGGCGACATGCTGCGCTCGAAGTTCGGCGACGCCCTGCCGCCGACGCCCGCATGGCTGCGCGAAAAAGTCGCCAAGGGCGAGCTCGGCCGCAAGTCCGGCAAGGGATTTTATGTCTGGAAGGACGGCAAGGCGGACACGTCTTCGTCCGCGCCATCCACGACGGAGCCATCGGCCGAAATGATCGACCGGTTGATGCTGCCGATGTCGAACGTCTGCGTCGCGTGCCTGCACGAAGGCATCGTCGACAATGCCGACGTGGTCGACGGCGCTGTCATCTTCGGCACCGGTTATGCGCCGTTCCGCGGCGGCCCGCTGAACTATGCCCGTACCCGCGGCGTGGACAATGTGGTCGCGACCCTGCGCGCGCTCACCGAAAAATTCGGCGGCAGATTCACGCCCGATGCCGGCTGGGAGAACTTCAAGTGAACGAGACGCATACGCATGCCCCGCTGAGCACCGAAACCGAGCCGCGCGGCGATCTCTGCATCCGCACGCTGGCGATGCCGGCCGACACCAACGCCAATGGCGACATCTTTGGCGGCTGGCTGCTCAGCCAGATGGATATTGGCGGCGGCGTGTTTGCTTCCAAGATCGCGAATTCGCGCACCGTCACGGTTGCGATCGATGCGATGAATTTTCGCAAGGCCGTCTATGTCGGCGACCTCGTCTCGGTGCACGCCAATCTGGTCCGGATCGGCCGGACCTCGATCACGGTCCATCTCGAGGCCTGGTCGCTGCGCCGCGAGGACAGGCAGTCGATCCTGGTGACCGACGGCAATTTTACCTACGTCTCGATCGACGAGCAGGGCCACCCGCAGGTGATCCAGCGGGATGGCGCGCCGGTCATCGCGACCTGAATCTTATGGGACCTGAATCTTACGGGCAGGGACGCTCATAACCGTCACGGCCGATGAATGTGCCGCTGCGCGGATCATAGCTCCGCGAGCGCATGCAGCGCGGCGTATCGTCATAATACTGCTGCGGCGGGGGCGGCGCATATTGCGCCTGGACGCCGCAATAGCGCGGCGAAACGGCCACCCAGCCGCCGGGCTCCTCCACATAGCAGCCGTTATTGTAATAGCGGTAGCCGCCCGGCCGCGGCTCGCCCTGGGAGGCAATCGCAGCTCCCGTGCCGGCGCCGATGATGGCGCCTGCCGCCGCGCCGCCGCGGCCACCGAGGGCGCCGCCGACGACACCGCCAAGCACGCCACCGACGATCGCGCCGCCGATCGCATCCTGCGCCGCGGCCTGCTGGACCGGTGCGCAAATCGCGAGGGCCAGAAGCGTCGTAACCGCCAATTTCGATACCATGTCCGTTCTCCGGCCTGTTTGTCGCAAATCACTGAATTCGCGGGGAACACTGGCGGCGACTTTGCCGCAGGTCAAGCCTGCGGAGGGGCCGTTTGTCCCACGAATCCGTAGTGGACCGGCCTTGCGGGGCGCTGATTCGCCAGACAATCGTCGATGACGTTTCCGCGTAGGCGCGCTTTCCGGGCTGAGGAACATTTCGGCAGGCGCTCCGTTATTGGCGCGGAATGCCATCGAGGCTGGATAAGATAAATATGTCGGATACCTACATTATCGAAGTCGGTTCGCAGACCGCCGGGATCGTCGTGCACGGCCCCGGCGGCTATCGTTTCTTTGCGGCCTCTCATCGTTTCGACCAGCTGGAAGGCCAGCTGTTCCGCAATGCCCGCGAAGCCGAGCGCGCGGCGAGGCGTCTTGCCACCGGCTATCTGACGCTGGCCGCGTGAATTACCGAGGGCGTGCTGATCGAGAACGTTGCGCGTGCAACGCTGATGCTGAAAGCCTCAAGAAGCAAACCGCTGATATCAGAGGGATGCGATGAAATGCAGGGCTATCTGATCGGGCGTCCGCGCCGGATCGAAGTTTATGCCAATCTGCTGGGCCGCAGCGATGCAGCCGGCCACATGCGCACCGCGACATAACCGAAAGGCGCTGCGCGGGCGAGAGCGCCGGAGCCGCGTTCAGCTCTGACCAATCAGCCGCTTGCAAAATGCGGCGCTATCGCTGATCGCATCGCGGCCCTTCCAGACGAGGCCAGACAACAATTTATTGCCGCGCGCGCCGCGCAGTTGCAGGATGTGGCCGACTTCATCGGGAAACCGGCTCACTTCAGTCTCCACATCGGCGACGATCGCGCTCCTGATGCCGCGCAGCCGCGCGCCCCATTCGGAGGCCGCGAGTTCGCGGATGGCGGCCTGCACCGCTGCTTCTGTCTTGTCGATGTCGGCCAGGATGTCGCGCGCGTCGACGACACGGTTTTTCTTCAGGGCAACGCGCAAGGCGATCCGTTTGTCGTCGATCTGGTCCAGCACCATCGAGACGGATATCGCATAAGGCGTCGCTGCGACGTCGGTTGCGCGCCGGCTGCGCGCGGGTTTGGTGGCAAGACGGAGCAACTCGCGGGGCGTCTTGAGACGTCCAGCAACCAGCGCCAGCGCAAAGGGTACCGCGCCGGGATCCTTTTTCCGGAATGCATCCAGCAGCGCCGTGACCTTGTCGACCTGCGCGTCGTTGAATTTCAGAACCTTTTCCGGCAAAGCCTTGCCGAACCCTGCCAGCGCCTCGCGTGCGCGCAGCGCGCCCATGATCTTGACGAGGTCGCTATAAACTGACGGCGAAGCCGTGTAGGCCGCAAGCTTGGTGCGTGCCCGCTCCGCGCCATCGGCCGAAGCCAGGTTTCCCTCCAGCGATTTTGCGACCTTGGTCTGGAAGATCGATGCCGCCTTTTGCGCGTCGCGCGGCCGGTTGGAAGCGATAAACCCCTTCATCTGGTCTTCGTAGTCGCGGGCCATGATCGGCAGCAGATCGCGGTTGATCCATTCCCAGATCGGAACGAGTGAACTCCGCGCAATCCGGCCCGTATTGGCATGCTCCGGCGCACCCGCGACGACCAGCGGCTCCAGCGGCGCGAAGAAATATTTGGACGGCGTTGGGGTCTCGTTCGGTCCGTCCGGGCGCAGTTCGGCCCGCAGCCTGGCCTGCAGGTCCGCGGTGCCCGGCATGTCGACGCCGCACGCCTCCAGCCGCTCCAGCTCGGTGAGCAGGCAGCTGCGCGTCAGCGGGCTCAACCGCTGGAGGAATTCCCAGATTCGATCGACCCGCATCGCAGCGATTTTCCGATATCTGGCCCGTTTTCCGGGCCAGCGACGGCAATGCAATCACAAAACCGTTAAGAACGGCAAAATCGCACCGGTAAAATGCGGCTGGCGCGATGCCAATGGGCTTATCATGCCTCTCGCACGCCGCCTTTTTAACAGATGGTTAACCATGATGTCAGGCGCGCCCGGTTTCGGCCGCGTTGACCGGAACCACAAACCACCGCACGATAAGAAACTTTTCCCCTGAGGTGCCACCAGTGGCCGGACTGTCCAACCGCCAGACTGAAATTCTCAACATCGCCCGGGCCTTCGGCCGGGTGATGGTGGAGGACCTCGCCAAGCGTTTCGAGGTTTCGGCGCAGACCATCCGCAAGGACCTCAACGATCTCTGCGACCAGCGCTCGCTGACGCGGATCCATGGCGGCGCCATCATCGCCTCCGGCGTCGAGAACCTCGCCTATGAAGCGCGCCGCTTCGTCGCCGCCGAGGAGAAGCGGGCGATCGGCATTGCCGCCGCCTCGCGGATCCCGAATGGCTGCTCGCTGTTCATCAATATCGGCACCACCACGGAAGAGGTCGCCAGTGCGCTGACCTCGCACGAGGACCTTCTCGTCATCACCAACAACCTCAACGTTGCGATGCTGCTGTATCGCCATCCGCGCATCGAGGTGATCGTGGCGGGCGGGGCGGTGCGCCGCGCCGATGGCGCGGTGATCGGCTCGACCGCGATCAGTCTCATTGGCCAGTTCAAGGTCGACTACGCCATCATCGGCGCCTCCGCGATCGACGAGGAGGGCGCGCTCCTGGATTTCGACTATCGCGAAGTGCAGGCGGCGCAGGCGATCATCGCGAACGCGCGCAGCGTGATGCTGGTCGCGGACTCGACTAAGCTCCGGCGCAGCGCGCCGGTGCGCATCGCCCATCTCAGCCAGATCCAGACTTTCGTGACCGACGCCGCACTTCCAGCAGGTCTCGCCAACATCTGCCACACCCGCGGCATAGAAGTGGTCGAGGCGATGGACAAGCCGGCCCCCGATATCGACGAGACGGTGGCGGAGACGGCTTCGACCGTCACGCGGCTGCGCTAACTGCGGAAACTACTGACCTTCACTTCGTTCCAGCTTGAAGAGGCCCCGGCATCGTCCGGGGCCTTTTCATGAGAAAAGGACATGGAATAGAAAATCTAGTCCAGCAGTGCAGGAAAAATGGTTTGTGCTGGATCGACCGGTGCACGAGGTTCTCTCAGGAAAAAGGAGAACCGAATGCAAATCCGACGCATCAATTCCGAAGCGGCCCTCGTGCCAACGACTGGTTATAGCCAGGCGCTTGAGGTCACCGGCCACACAAGGATGCTTTTTGTCAGCGGCCAAATCCCGGTTGCGGCCGACGGTGTGGTGCCTGAGGGCTTTGAAGCGCAGTGCAGGCTCGCCTGGGGCAACGTCGAGGCGCAGCTCAAGGCCGCCGGCATGACCTTCGACAATCTGGTCATGCACCGGACCTACCTCGCGGATCGGCGCTACACCATGCTCAATCGCGCGGTGCGAAGCGAGGTGCTTGGCGGCCGGGAAACAGCGCTCACTGTCGTCATCGCCGGAATCTTCGACGAGGCGTGGCTGCTCGAAATCGAGGCGGTGGCTGCGGGCTGAAGCCTTTCTATCGTGCGGTGCATCGCCATCGCCGCTGCTTTTCGCGATTGCCGCAGCCGATCATGCTGCACCATTGTCGGCGCTGGCCCTTGCTGGTGTCGAGGTAAAAGACGTCGCAGTCCGAGGCTCCGCATTTGCGGATTCTCTTGCGCTCCTCGTCAACGAGCAGACGCTCGATCGCGAGCGCACAGGCATGCAGTGGGATATCACGCGCCAGCGCAGGCGACCAGCGGCGGTCGGCCAACCCGGGTGAGGGCGATGCGACCAGCGTCCGGGCCGCATGTGCCGCCTGGATCGCAGCAGATAGCGCGTCGAGATCGGATTGTCGCGCCGGCCGTCGCGCATGTGCGGCAGCGAGAACATCGTGAAGGTGTTCACGAAGCTTGCGCGCGCGTTTCGCAATATGCGAGCCGCTGTTTCCGAGCTGCTGCAGGCGTGCGGCGGTCCGATTGTCGATAAGGCCCGCCAGCGCAGCGAACCGTGTCAGGTCGCGATACGTTGCCAGGTTCTCGATTGGTGCGGCCGAGGGCCGCTCATCGAGGGTGTTCACGAGATCCAGCGCCGGGTGGCCGCCGCTCCATTCGAACGGATTGGCGCGGTCGCTCATCCTGCTTGCCTCATGTTGCGCTCCATCATAACCTGTAAAATATATTAAAGGGGTTATGCCGTCCATTGCGATCGGAGGCGATGATGACTGATCTCACCGTCGGTGGCCGCACTGCCGCGCAATATCTCCGCGGTGCCCTCTACGGCCTCGCGGCCGTCAGCATCTGGTCTGGCTGGATCGTGGTGGCTAGGCTGGGACTGCGGAGCAGCCTCACGCCATGGGACATCGCTGCGCTTCGCTTTGGCGTGGCTGGTGTGTTCCTGCTGCCTTATGTGATGCGCAAGGGGCTCGCGCTCGATCGACTGGGCTGGATCGGGCTCGCGGCGATCGTGATTGGCGGCGGCGCTCCGGTCCTGCTGGCGAATGCAGGTCTGTTGTTCGCGCCAGCGGCGCATGCAGGCGCACTGTTTCCCGGAGTCATGCCGTTGGCGGTGGCGCTTCTTGCCGCGGCCGTCCTGCATGAACCGTTCACAGATTCGAAAAAGATTGGCTTCGTGCTGATCCTGTTCGGCGTTTTTGTCATCGCTGGGGGCGCTGGTGGCGCGGTCGGCCCCGGGCAGACGATCGGGCACGCGCTGTTTCTAGGTTCCGCCGTGGCGTGGGCATGCTACACGGTCGCGATGCGTCACGCGCGGCTCGGTGGCCTGCATGCGGCGGGCATCGCAGCCGTCGGCGCTCTGTTTCTCTACATTCCCGTATATTTTTTCGTAGAGGGCGGGGGCTTGGCCAAAGCCTCAGGGAGCGACTTGGCGCTTCAAGCCATCGTGCAGGGGCTTCTGACCGCGATTGTTTCACTGGTTTTCTACGGACGGGCGGTCAGCATCCTTGGCGCCTCCAGTGGTGCCGCGTTCGCCGCGCTGTCCCCCGCGATGACTGCTGTCATGGCAATTCCAATTCTGGGTGAGTGGCCGACGGCAATGGACTGGATTGCCATATCAGGCATTTCCGTCGGCGTTTACGTCGTGAGCGGAGGTCCGCTGCCAGGTCGGTGGAACTGACTTGGTTGCGAAGTGGGCTAGGCGATGGACGAGCCGGCCCCGATATCGATGAGCCGGTGGCGGAGGCGGCCTCGACCGTCACGCGGCTGCGCTAGCTGGCGCCGAAGCGCTTGATGATTTCGGCCAGTGGGATTTGCCCGAGGCAGGCGCCCGAACCGGCGGGCGTTTCGCCGTCCTCGATGGCCTGGGCGTAACGCACGTCCGCATCCGCTTCGATCCGGCGGCGCAACGCGGCCAGCTTGGGATAGGCAGCGCCGTCGATGGCCTGATGGAATTCCGCCCAGCGCGCCACGCCGATCAGCGTGGTATCCGCCAGCGTCAGGCGATCGCCGACGAGAAAGTCGGTATCGCCGATCATCGCTTCCAGCTGATCGTGACGTTTGGCTACGGCCTGGCTGCCAAAGTCGCGCAAGATCGCCAGCAGCGCGGGTTCGGCAGAAGCCATCTCGAACGCCGCCCAAAGCGGGGTGAAGGCGGCGGTGAAGCCGGTATTCACGAAGGCCGTCAGTTGGTGCATGCGGTCGGCTTCGGGTGAGCGCGGGTCAAAACTGATACGGCGTTCGATGTCGCGGGCCTCAAGCCAGGCGGCGATGGCCATCGTCTCGGTCAGCAAGCGGCCTTCGCCGGTGATGAGCACGGGCGTTTCCTGACGGCCGTTGATGCGGCCATAGCCGTCGTTCTTCATGTCGGCGAGCATGTCGACACGGCAGAGGCGGTAGGGTTGGCCGACGCGTTCAAAGGCAGCGACGAGCCCCATCGAGCTTCCCGCCGGGAAGCCGTAAAGGAGAATCGGTTCCATCGTTTTCTTTCCGTGATTGGAGGGTGTGCTGCGCAGCGCGACTGGTACATAGGCGATGGCCGCCCCATGTAAATTAGGCACTTTTCTGTAACCAGGTTCGACTCATGAAAGACGCTGTATCGCGCTGCCCCATCGAAGAGACCATGCGGGTGCTCAGCGGGCGCTGGCCCACCCTGCTGCTCTATTATCTCAAGGATGGCACCAAACGGTTCAGCGATCTCCGGCGCGACAATCCGACGGTGTCGCACCGAATGCTGGCGCTGGAATTGCGTAAGCTGCAGGACGCCGGGATCGTGCGACGCACGGCTCACGACGGCTACCCGCTCCGCGTCGACTACGATCTCACCGCGGCCGGTCTCGAACTGGTGCCGCTGATCGATGCCTTGGGGAAATGGTGGGAGGGACGGAGGACGACGGCCTAGGTCGGGCATTACCGAGTTTCGCTACGAAGCCCCTGTCTTCTTCATCGGCTGCATTTTGAGTGAGGCTCTGGCGGGGCGCCCTTGCGTTCGCATCGAACGATGAAGTTTGGGCAAAACGCTCCAGTTCCCGTTTTCATCTTGCTTTCATCTTGCTTTCGTTTTTCTTTGTGATTAACTCCGATCCGAAAGCTAAATCGCCGAAGTGAAGAGGCGATCGCCGGGGAAGCGTCTGTTGGATCGGATTTTCGACCTCGCCATCATCGGAGGCGGCATCAACGGCTGCGGCATCGCGCGCGACGCGGTGGGCCGGGGCAATTCCGTTTTCCTTTGTGAAATGAATGACTTGGCGAGCGGGACGTCGTCCTGGTCGACCAAGCTGGTGCATGGCGGCCTGCGTTACCTCGAATATTACGAGTTTCGTTTGGTGCGCGAGGCGCTGATCGAACGCGAAATCCTCTGGCAGATCGCACCTCACATCATCCGCCCGCTGCGTTTCGTTTTGCCGCACCATTCGGGGTTGCGGCCGGCATGGCTGCTGAGGCTAGGGTTGTTCCTGTACGACCACATCGGCGGCCGTCATCTGCTGCCGCCGACACGTTCGGTCGATCTCGCGCATGACGAGGTCGGAAAGCCCTTGATCGCCAACCGCTACACCAAAGGCTTTGAGTATTCCGACTGCTTCGTCGACGACGCGCGCCTGGTCGTGCTCACGGCGCGTGACGCGGCGGATCGCGGCGCCGAGATCCACACGCGCGCGCGGGCGGTCGAGATCAGGCAGGCCGACGGCGTCTGGCACGTCACCGTCGAGGATACGCAAAGCGGCACGCGCACCACGATCCAGGCGCGCGCGCTGGTCAATGCCGGCGGGCCCTGGGTCGAACAGGTGCTGTCGTCGGGATCGGGCGTCAATTCACGCGCAAAAGTTCGCCTGGTGCAGGGCTCGCATATCGTGGTGCGCAAGCTCTACGACCACGACCGCGCCTACATCTTCCAGAACGCCGACGGCCGCATCATCTTCGTCATTCCCTATCAGGATGATTTCACGCTGATCGGCACCACCGATCGCGATTACGACGGCGACCCGGCCAAGGTGAAAGCCTCCACGGAAGAGATCGCCTATCTCTGCGCGTCCGCCAGCGAATATCTCGCCAAACCGGTCAAGCCGGAGGACGTGGTCTGGACTTATTCGGGCGTGCGCCCGCTGTATGACGACGGCGCCAGCGAAGCAAAAGCTGCGACGCGAGATTACGTCTTCGAACTCGATACGCCCGGCGGCGCGCCGCTGCTGTCGATTTATGGCGGCAAGATCACGACTTATCGTCGCCTCGCCGAAGAGGCGCTGGAACGACTCGAGCCTTATTTGCGCAGGTCCACGCCCTGCGAGGACTTCAAGGCAAAAGAAGGCTGGACCGGCAAGGCCGCGTTGCCCGGCGGCGACATGGATGTTTCCGCAATCGCCGCGCTGACCGCGGAACTGACGCGGGACTATCCGTTCCTCATTCCCGCGCATGCGAAGCGGTTGGCGCACGCCTATGGCACCCGCGCCAGCAAGGTGCTTGGCAACGCGAAATCGGCGGCCGATCTCGGCCAGTCCTTTGGCGCGACCTTGACGGAGAGCGAAGTCAGGTACCTGATGTCGGCCGAATGGGCCTGCACCGCCGAAGATGTCGCGTGGCGCCGATCCAAGCTCGGATTACGGCTGTCTGCGGGCGAAATCGCCGTCCTCGACGAATGGATGGCCGCCCATCGCGCGTCCGGTGAACGACCCCTGCGTGAAGCGGGAGGACGGACATGAGCGTCACGCTCGAACACGTCACACGAACCGTCGACGGCATCGCGACCATCCGTGATGTGTCGCTGACGCTTGAGCGCGGCACGCTGAGCGTGCTGCTCGGGCCGACGCTTTCCGGCAAGACCTCGATCATGCGGCTGCTCGCCGGGCTCGACAAGCCGGGATCAGGCCGCGTGCTGGTCGACGGCAAGGATGTCACCGGATTCGACGTGCGCAAGCGTTCGGTCGCGATGGTCTATCAGCAGTTCATCAATTATCCCTCGCTGACGGTCTATGAGAATATCGCCTCGCCGTTGCGGGTGCAGGGCAAGCCGCGCGCGGAAATCGAGAAGCGCGTGCATGAGGCGTCGCGCCTGCTCAAGCTCGAGCCGTATCTGCAGCGCACGCCATTGCAACTGTCCGGCGGCCAGCAGCAGCGCACAGCGATTGCACGCGCGCTGGTCAAGGGCGCGGATCTGGTGCTGCTCGACGAGCCGCTCGCCAATCTCGATTACAAGCTGCGCGAGGAGTTGCGCACCGAATTGCCGCGCATCTTCGAGGCGTCGGGCGCGATCTTCGTCTATGCGACCACCGAGCCTTCCGAAGCCCTGCTGCTCGGCGGCCGAACCGTCTGCATGTGGGAAGGCCAGGTCCTGCAGGCCGGCGACACTCCGAAGGTCTACCGGCATCCCGATACGCTGCGTGTGGCGCAGGTGTTTTCCGATCCGCCGCTCAATATTGTCGGCATCGAAAAGAAGAACGGCACGGTGCAATATGCCGGCGGCATCCAGGCGCCGGCCAGCGGGCTTTATGCCTCGCTTGCCGACGGGCCCTATCGCGTCGGCTTCCGCGCCCATCAGCTTGAAGTCGCCAATGGCATCGCCGGCCGCCACGCGTTTCAGGCCACCGTCACCGTGACCGAAATCACCGGTTCGGAAAGCTTCGTGCATCTCAACCGCGACGCGTCGAACTGGGTCGCGGTGCTGCAGGGCATTCATGAGTTCGAACCGGGCCACGTGCTCGACGCCGTGCTCGACCCTGACAATCTTTTCGTGTTCGACGCGGCTGACCGTCTGGTCGCCGCGCCTAAACAAGACAACGCGTGAGGGAGATGCCGCATGGCCCGCATTGACCTCGTCGATCTCGCGCATTCCTACGGCGGCAATGACGCCGCGCCCGAATCGTTTGCGCTGAAGCCGGTGACGATGACCTGGCGGCAGGGCGGCGCCTATGCGCTGCTCGGGCCGTCCGGCTGCGGCAAGACCACGCTGCTCAACCTGATTTCCGGGATCGTGACGCCGTCGCGCGGCCAGATACTGTTCGACGGCGCCGATATCACACCGCTGTCAACCCAGAAGCGCAATATCGCGCAGGTGTTCCAGTTTCCGGTGATCTACGACACCATGACGGTCGGGCAGAACCTCGCATTCCCCTTAAAGAACCGCGGCGTCCCGAAAGCCGAAATCGACGCGCGCGTGAAGCAGATCGCCGATCTGCTCGACCTCACGCCGCATCTCGATCGCAAGGCAACGCGGCTGACCGCCGACGCCAAGCAGAAGATCTCGCTCGGCCGCGGCCTGGTGCGATCAGACGTCGCCGCGATCCTGTTCGACGAGCCGCTGACGGTGATCGATCCCGAATTGAAGTGGCAGTTGCGTTCCAAACTCAAGGCGCTGCATCGCGACCTCGATCTCACGATGATCTACGTCACCCATGACCAGACCGAGGCGCTGACCTTTGCCGATACGGTGGTCGTGATGCATGACGGCAGGGTGGTGCAGAGCGGCACGCCGGCCGAACTGTTCGACAAGCCCGCGCATACATTCGTCGGTTACTTCATCGGCTCGCCCGGCATGAACATCGTGCCGGCCGAGGTGAGGGGCCGCGAGGCCCGGATCAGCGGTCACCCGATCGCGCTGAACCGCAGCTATGATTCGCTGCCGCCGGGCGCGAAGATCGAAGTCGGCGTGCGTCCGGAATTCGTCGACGTCGCCGCGCCCGCGCCGGGATTGCTGTCCGCCAATATCGAGCGCATCGACGATCTCGGCCGCGTCCGCTTCGCGCGCGTGCGGATCGGCGACGCCAAATTCGCCGCGCGCGTACCATCCGGGTTTTCAGTCTCCGGCGAAACCGCCGGGCTGGTTTTCGATCCGTCGCATGTTCACGTCTATGCCGACAGCCGTCTGGTCGAGGGGACAGCCTGATGGACAAGACGATCAACCAAAAAGCCTGGTTCCTAGTGCTGCCGGTGTTTCTGGTGGTCGCGTTCTCCGCGATCCTGCCGTTGATGACGGTGGTGAACTATTCGATGCAGGACACCTTCGGCAACAACCAGTTCTTCTGGAACGGCGTCGGCTGGTTCAAGGAATTGCTCGATCCGTCGACCGATCTCGGTGGACGGTTCCTGGCGTCGCTCGGCCGCAATCTGCTGTTCTCGGCCATCATCCTTAGCATCGAGGTGCCGCTCGGGATCGTGGTCGCGCTGTCGATGCCGCGCGACGGCTGGAGCGTCGCCGCCTGCCTCGTGATCCTGGCGCTGCCGCTTTTGATTCCGTGGAACGTGGTCGGCACCATCTGGCAGATCTTCGGACGGCCCGACATCGGCCTGCTCGGCTACACGCTGAACAGCCTGGGCATCAACTACAACTACGTCTCCAACGAGTTCGACGCCTGGGCCACCGTCATCGTGATGGATGTCTGGCACTGGACCAGCCTGGTCGCGCTGTTGTGCTACGCCGGACTGAAGTCGATCCCCGACGCCTATTACCAGGCGGCGCAGATCGACGGCGCCTCGCGCTGGGCGGTGTTCACGGCGATCCAGTTGCCGAAGATGAATCGCGTGCTGCTGATCGCGGTGCTGCTTCGCTTCATGGACAGTTTCATGATCTACACCGAGCCGTTCGTGGTGACCGGTGGCGGTCCCGGCAACTCGACCACCTTCGTCTCGATCGAGCTGGTCAAGATCGCGCTCGGCCAGTTCGACCTCGGCAAGGCCGCCGCACTCTCGCTGGTCTACAACCTCATCATCCTGATCGTGTGCTGGGTGTTCTATACCGTGATGACAAACGCCGGGGCCGAGCGCCCGGTCAAACAGGGAGCTGAATGATGCATTCGATTCCCGGACGTCGCATCATCCTCATCACCTTCCTGATCTTCCTGCTGTTGCCGATCTACTGGCTCGTCAACATGAGCTTCAAGACCAATGCCGAGATCGTCTCCACCATGACGCTGTGGCCGCACCAGCCGACGCTGGAAAACTACAAGCGCATCTTCACCGACGAGAGCTGGTATTCCGGCTACATCAACTCGCTGACCTATGTCCTGATCAACACCGTGATCTCGATTGCAGTGGCGTTGCCGGCGGCCTACGGCTTTTCGCGCTACCGTTTTCTCGGCGACAAGCATCTGTTCTTCTGGCTGCTGTCGAACCGCATGGCGCCGGCGGCGGTCTATGCGCTGCCGTTCTTCAATCTCTATTCGGCGATCAATTTGTTCGATACACCCTGGGCGGTGGCACTCGCGCACTGCATCTTCAACGTCCCGCTCGCGGTGTGGATCCTGGAAGGTTTTGTCTCCGGCGTGCCACGCGAGATCGATGAGACGGCGTTCCTCGACGGTTATTCGTTCCCGCGCTTCTTCATCAAGATCCTGGTGCCCTTGATAGCAAGCGGCATCGGCGTCGCGGCGTTCTTCTGCTTCATGTTCTCCTGGGTCGAACTGCTGCTGGCGCGCACGCTGACGTCGGTGAACGCAAAACCGATCTCGGCGATCATGACCCGCACGGTCTCGGCCGCCGGCATGGATTGGGGCCTGCTGGCGGCGGCCGGTGTGCTCACCATCATCCCCGGTGCGCTGGTGATCTGGTTCGTCCGCAACTACATCGCGCGCGGTTTTGCGCTCGGCCGAGTGTAGGGGGGCTTCATGGAACACATTGCATGGATGGCCTGGACGCTCCCGACCGCGATCTTCTTCGTGCTGCTGTCGCTGACGCTCGGTGTCATGACGTGGCTTGCGGCCGCCTATCCCGAGGCCGAACGCGTCGGCGTGCTGCGCATTCCGACCACGCGCGGCGACCGGTTGTTCATCTCGCTGGTGCTCGCTGCCGTCATCCATCTGTTGTGGATCGCCTTCGTCGGCATCGATACGGTCGCGACGCTGCCGATCGGAGATGGCGTTGAAATATCGAGCTTGTGGCTCGCTACCGTGATTTCGCTTGTTTCGGCCGTGGCGGTTTTCCGCACCGTCTGATGAAGCGAAAAAAGACAGATCCGGGATCAACCCGGGCCTGAAAATTGTTTGTCGCTGCAACCGGAGGACTCAACATGCGACGTTTTAGAGGAAGGAACGGCCCATTGACCAAGGAGCGCTTTCTGACGATGACCAGCGCGGCTGCGCTGATCGGAGCTTCCATGACGATCGCGGCACCTGCTCGCGCGGACGACGCGGTCAATCAGCGCTGGATCGACAGCGAATTCCAGCCCTCGACGCTGTCGAAGGCCGACCAGCTGAAGGAATTGCAGTGGTTCGAAAAGGCCGCCCAGCCCTTCAAGGGGATGGAAATCAACGTGGTGTCGGAAACCATCACGACGCATGAATATGAATCCAAGACCCTGGCGAAAGCCTTCACCGAGATCACCGGCATCAAGCTCAAGCACGATTTGATCCAGGAAGGTGACGTGGTCGAAAAGCTGCAGACCCAGATGCAGTCCGGCAAGAACGTCTATGACGGGTGGATCAACGACTCGGACCTGATCGGCACCCATTTCCGCTACAACCAGACGGTCGTGCTGTCGGACTACATGACCGGCGAAGGCAAGGACGTCACCAATCCCAATCTCGACGTCAACGACTTCATCGGAAAATCCTTCACCACGGCGCCGGACGGCAAGCTCTATCAGCTGCCCGTCCAGCAGTTCGCGAACCTCTATTGGTTCCGCTACGACTGGTTCTCCAATCCGGACTACAAGGCCAAGTTCAAGGCCAAATATGGCTACGATCTCGGCGTTCCCGTGAACTGGTCGGCCTATGAAGACATCGCCGAGTTCTTCACCAACGACATCAAGGAGATCAACGGCACCAAGGTCTATGGTCACATGGACTACGGCAAGAAGGATCCCTCGCTCGGCTGGCGGTTCACCGATGCCTGGCTGTCGATGGCCGGCAACGGCGACAAGGGCATCCCGAACGGCAAGCCGGTCGACGAATGGGGCATCCGCATGGAAGGCTGCCGTCCGGTGGGTTCATCCGTCGAACGCGGCGGTGACACCAACGGTCCGGCGGCGGTCTATTCGATCGCCAAATATCTCGACTGGATGAAGAAGTATGCCCCGCCGCAGGCGCAAGGCATGACCTTCGGCGAAGCTGGACCGGTACCGGCGCAAGGCAACATCGCCCAGCAGATCTTCTGGTACACCGCCTTCACCGCCGACATGGTGAAGCCCGGTATTGCCGTCGTGAACGCCGACGGTTCGCCGAAGTGGCGTATGGCGCCGTCGCCGCACGGCTCGTACTGGAAGGAAGGCATGAAGCTCGGCTACCAGGACGCCGGCTCGGCGACGCTCCTGAAGTCGACCCCGGCGGACCGCCGCAAGGCGGCCTGGCTCTATCTGCAGTTCATCACCTCCAAGACGGTGAGCTTGAAGAAGAGCCATGTCGGTCTCACGTTCATTCGTGAATCCGACATCTGGGACAAGTCGTTCACCGAGCGTGCGCCGAAGCTCGGCGGCCTGATCGAGTTCTACCGCTCGCCCGCGCGCGTGCAGTGGACCCCGACCGGCAACAACGTGCCTGACTATCCGAAGCTCGCGCAATTGTGGTGGCAGAACATCGGCGATGCGTCGTCCGGTGCGAAGACGCCGCAAGCCGCGATGGACGCCCTGGCGGCAGCCCAGGACTCCGTGCTCGAGCGTCTGGAGAAATCCAACGTGCAGGGCGCCTGCGGACCGAAGCTGAACAAGAAGGAGACCGCCGAATTCTGGTTCGCCAAGTCGGAGAAGGACGGCAACGTAGCTCCGCAGCGCAAGCTGGCGAACGAGAAGCCGAAGGGCGAAACCGTCGACTACGACACACTGGTGAAGTCGTGGCCGGCAACGCCGCCGAAGCGGGCAGAAGCGAAGTAAGCCTCGCGATTACGAGTGATGCAAAAACTAAAGGCCGGGAGCGATCCCGGCCTTTTTTTCTTTCCGTCATTGCGAGCGTAGCGAAGCAATCCATGGCGCCACAAGCCGAGGTATGGATTGCTTCGTCGCTTCGCTCCTCGCAATGACGCTGAGCCAAGAGCGCGCGCTCGCGCTACTCCGCCGCTTGCCTCGCCCCGAGTGTCGGATAGTCCGTATATCCCTTCGCCCCGCCGCCGTAGAACGTCGCCTTGTCGAACGCGTTCAGCGGTGCGCCCTTCTTCAGGCGCTCGACCAGGTCGGGGTTGGAGATGAACGGCTTGCCGAATGCGATCAAATCGGCGGCGTCCGCCGCGAGCATTTTGGTCGCCAGATCGAAATCGTAGCCGTTGTTGGCGACATAGGCCTGCTTGAAGCGCTTGCGCAACGAACCGTAGTCGAACGGTGTGATGTCGCGCGGGCCGCCGGTCGCGCCCTCGACGACGTGGATGTAGGTCAGCTTCAGCGCGTTGAGCCCATCCACGATGTGATCGAACAGCGGCTGCGGGTTGGAGTCGGAAACATCATTGGCCGGCGTCACCGGCGAAATGCGGATGCCGGTGCGCTCCGGGCCGGCGACCGCGGCGACCGCCTTCGATACTTCCAGCATCAGTTTGGCGCGGTTCTCGATTGAACCGCCATAGGCATCGGTACGCTTGTTGGTGCCGTCCTTGGCGAACTGGTCGAGCAGATAGCCGTTGGCGCCGTGGATTTCGATGCCGTCGAAACCGGCGGCGAGCGCATTCTCGGTGCCGCGCTTGAAGTCTTCGATGATCCCTGGAATCTCCGACAGCTCGAGCTCGCGCGGCTCGGAGATGTCGGTGAAGGTGCCGTTGACAAAGGTCTTGCCCTTGGCGCGGATCGCTGATGGAGCCACCGGCTTGCCACCGCCGGGCTGCAATGAATCATGCGAGATGCGGCCGACATGCCAGATCTGGATGAAGATGCGCCCGCCCTGCTCATGCACGCGGTCGGTGATCTTGCGCCAGCCCGCAACCTGCTCCCTGGAATAGATGCCGGGCGTGTCCTGATAACCCTGGCCCTGCTGCGAGATCTGGCTGGCTTCGGTGATCAGCAATCCGGCGGAAGCGCGCTGGCCGTAATAGTCGATGGCAAGCTCGCTCGGCACGAAGCTGCCGGGTACCGCGCGGTTGCGGGTCAGCGGCGCCATGACAAGGCGGTTCGGCAGCGTGATTCCACCAAGCTTGTAGGGCTCGAATAGTTTGGTCTGGCTCATGAAGGGATTTCCGAAAGATGATGATGGGGAACAGTTGGGCATTAGAGGCGCCGGCGCAATGCCCCAGCCATTCGGGCCACGCAGACTAGGCCCGCACTATACCGGCCATATGGCCGGCGTCGAGGAACAGGGTGTGGGCGTTGACGTAGGATGATTCATTCGAAATCAGGAACAGCGCAGCATAGGCGACCTCCCAGCCGGTACCCTGGCGGCCGAACGGCACCGTCAGCGCGCGGTCGGCCCGCCTGCGGCTGGCGTCGCGGCCCATCGGGGAATCGATGAAGCCCGGCGCGATCACATTGCAGCGAATGCCCTTTTCCTCGCCGGCCCGCGCGATGGCGCGGCCGAGCGCGATCTGGGCGGCCTTGGAGGATTCATAGGCCGGGTTGCGGCCATTGGCGCGCTGGCTCGCCATCGACGAGGTCAGCGTGATCGCGCCGCCCGGCGACATCACCTCGAGCGCGGCTTGCGCGAACAGCATGTGGCTGCGCACGTTGACGGCGTAATCCCTGTCCCAGGCTTCCGCCGTCATCTTGGGCAGCGACAGCCCGCAGGAAATGCCGACATTCAGCGCCAGCCCGTCAAGCCCGCCGAGTTGCTTCGTACAGCGCGCGATCGCCGGCCCAATCGCGGCGGCGTCGGAGACGTCGACCACATCGGTAAACGCCCTGCCGCCTTCGCTGGCGATCTGCTTGACCGTGTCGTCGGCGGCTTCCTTGTTGATGTCGATGCAGGCGACATGCGCGCCCTCGCGCGCGAACAGCACCGACATCGCGCGGCCGTTACCAACAGGCGGCTCCTCGTCGACGATGTTGCGCTGGCCGGCCCCGACCACGATGATGCGGCGGCCCTGCAGGCGGCCGCGGCCCGGAGCGAGGCCGAGCGTTTCGGGATGGAGCGAGGCGCCGGGATCGAGCTTCGTCGGCGCTTGCGTGGTCGTGGACATCGGCCGTCTCTCCCTGATTGTTTTTATTGCTTGTTATTTTCCGTCATTGCGAGCGAAGCGAAGCAATCCATGTCTATCCCGTCAAGATAGATGGATTGCTTCGTCGCGGAGCCTGTCATCGGGCGCGCATTCGCGCGACCCGTTGGCTCCTCGCAATGACGGCAATTTAGTTCGTCATTCCGGGATGCGCCACTTGGCGCAGGCCTCAGATGCGCAATCGCGCATCGGGGAATCCATACTCATTATCGTGGTTATACATTCCGGGTTCTCGCTTCGCGAGCCCCGGAATGACGAGAGAAGATCAATTCGCGCCCATGTAATCCCGCTTGCCGACCTCGACGCCATTATGGCGCAGGATGCCGTGGGCAATGGCGGCATGGAAGTAGAATTGGGGCAGCGAGAAGTTCGAGATGAACTGCTGGCCCTTCAGCGTCATGGTTTTGTCCGGACCCATCGGAAAGGTGACGTCTTTGGTGTCGGCGCCCTCGAACTGCTCGGGCTTGAACGACTTGACGTAGTCGACGGTTCTGGCGAGCCGCTGGCGCAATTCCTCAAAGGTTTTTTCGGTATCGGGTGTCGACGGCACTTCGCTATGGGTGACGCGGGCACAGCCCCTGACAGCAAAATCGGTGGCAAGCTGGATCTGCTTGGAGAGCGGCAGCATATCCGGATAAAGGCGCGAGGCGAGCAGCACGTCGGGCTGGATCTTCTTCGCCTCGCAATGCGCCTCGGCCTTGGTGAGCAGCCCGGAGAGGCTATTGAGAATTTGCAGATAGGCCGGAACGGTGGCGTCGTAAAAGGACATGTGATGCTCTTTTCGTTGTGTGGAATTTTATGGCATGCAGAGACTGCGCTGCTGCAAGTGGGGCGGGGGAGAGGGAATTACAACGCTTGGGAGGGGGCCGGTGTAGTCAAATATTTTTTGACCGTCATCGCCCGGCTAGACCGGGCGATCCAGTACGCCGCGTTGTGTATGGGTGAACAATTTCGCCACAGAGTACTGGATGCCCCGCCTTCGCGGGGCATGACAGCGGAGGGTGTTCACCGCGCCTGTGGCAACGCCATCGCCGCCGGCTCGGCGCGCGGGCCGCGCATCCGCGCCAGCAATTCGGCGGTCGGCCAGGAATCCGCGGGCAGGCCGTATTTGATCTGCATCGTCTTCACGGCGGTGCGGCTGAGCTGTCCCATGATGCCGTCGACCTTGCCGACATTGAAGCCGGCGCGCACCAGGAGTTGCTGCAATTCCTTGAGCTCGTTGAGCGGCAGTTGCGCCACCGGCGCGCTGGGCTGGCGCATCGGCGCCGCGCCCGCGATACGGGCCGCGAGATAGCCGGCGGTGGTCGAATAGATCAGCGAGTTGTTCCATTCGGTGTAGGCGGCGAAATTCGCGTAGGCCAGGAACGCCGGGCCGGTGCGGCCCATCGGCAACAACATCGACGCCGGCAGATCGTCGTTCGGCAACGGTTTGCCGTCGGCAAAGGTGACGCCGAGCTGCGCCCATTTAGAGCGCGGCAGTTTGATGGTCAGATCGGCCTGGTCCCAGGGCAGGTTTTGCGGCGCGCGCACTTCCTGCAGCCACGGCTCGCCGCGCCGCCATTTCAATCCGTTGGCGATGTAGTTCGCGGTCGAGCCGATCACGTCGGGCGCGCTGCTCAGGAGATTGCGATGCCCGTCGCCGTCGTAATCGACCGCATAGTTGAAATAATGCGTCGGCAAAAACTGCGTCTGGCCGAGTTCGCCGGCCCACGATCCGATCATCTCGCTTGCCGTGAGGTCGCCGCGGTCGACGATCTTCAGCGCGGCGATGGTCTCCTTCTGGAACATCTCCGAGCGGCGGCAGTCATACGCCAGCGACACCAGCGACGGCAGCGTATGCAGCTTGCCGAGCTCCGCGCCAAAACTGCTCTCCAGCCCCCAGAACGCGGCGATCACCGCCGGCGGCACGCCATATTCCTTTTCGGCGCGGTTGAACGCTGCCTGATGCATCCGGATTCGCGCCTGCGCATTTTTTGCCGCGCCGTCGGACGCCCTGTTCCGCGAAAACTCGGTGAACACCTGGCCGAACACGCGCTGGCCGCGGTCGCGGTTGACGATGCTCTGGTCGTAGACGAGGTAGGGGGCGGCTTCCGCCATCGCGCGCTGCGAGACGCCTTCCGCTGCCGCCTGCTGCTTGAGGTTGGCGAGAAAGCGATCGAAACTCATGCCGTTGTGGCACGCCGCACCGCCGCGCGGAGCCGCGGCGACGGGTCGCGCGGCCGGCTGCTGGCCCGGCACCGCATCGGGCCTGGGCACCGCGGCCGGCCTGGGCTGAGGCGCAACCGCGGGCCTGGCGGGGGCGGGTCGCACGGGAGCCGGGGCCGGTTGGGACAACGCCTGTTGCGGTCCGGAGAGGATCGCCAGCAGGACTGCGCCAGGAAGGAAATGGGTCGTTGAAAAATTTCGCATGCAGTTTCCGATGGGGCAAACGGCGAGAGGCGGTGTTCACCCTCCAGGGGAGGGTCAGGACAGATGTGCGGGTAGACGAGGCCACGTGGCGGGCGCTGGCGTCAAGGATATCCGTGCTTCCGACGATGTGAGAACAAGCCCGCTTCCTGCATAGGAGCCTGCCGCCAGAACCGCAGCCCGGAGGCTGTTCCAACCCGCATCGCCCGTGTAGGCTACCGCAACTGCCGGCCACATAGGCCGACGTCCAAATGGGGCGGGCAGAAAATGGGAGATGACGGACAACCATGACGGAACTCCGATATTTGGCGCCCAATTCGCTTGATGAAGCGATCAAGGCGTTCGCTGCGGCCGGAAGTGCAGGGCGCATCCTGGCCGGCGGTACCGATCTTCTGGTGCAAATGCGCGCCGGCGTCGTGAAACCGGGCCTGATCGTCGACATCAAGAAAATCGCCGAGATGACGAAAATCGAGCAAACCGCCGATGGCGGGTTTCGCGTCGGCGCCGCCGTTTCCGGCATGGCGCTGCATGATCATGTCAGTTTCGGCAAGGTCTGGCCCGGCGTGCTGGAGGCCGTCAACCTGATCGGCTCCAAACAAGTCCAGGGGCGGGCGTCCGCCGGCGGCAATCTCTGCAACGGCTCGCCGGCCGGCGACAGCGTGCCCGCCATGGTCGCGGCCGGCGCCATCGTCACGGTGCAAGGGCCGGATGGCCGCCGCGAAATGCCGGTGGAACAGGTGCCGGCGGGTCCCGGCCGCACCAATTTCAAGCCCGGCGAAATCCTCGTCAGCTTCACGCTGCCGCCGCGTCCCAAAGGCTCGAGCGACGCGTATTTGCGCATGATCCCGCGCACTGAAATGGACATCGCCGTGGTCGGCCTCGGCGTCAGCCTGACGCTGAAGGACGGCGTCTGCACCGCCGCCCGCGTCGGCCTCGGAGCGGTGGCGCCGACCGTGCTGCTGGTTGAAGCGGCCGCCAAAGCCCTGATCGGCAGCAAGCTCGACGAAGCCGCGCTCAATGCGGCCGCCGCCGCCTGTTCCGCCGCCTGCCGTCCGATCGACGACAAGCGCGGCACGATCGCTTATCGCACCAAAGTGGCCGGTGTGCTGCTCAAGCGCACCACCGCGATTGCCGCCCAACGCGCCAAAGGGAATTAAGCTTCATGGCCAAGGTCCACGTCACCACCACCATCAACGGCGAACCGTCAGAGTTTCTCTGCGAGCCCAACGACACCATGCTCGATGCGCTGCGCGGGCCGCTCGGGCTCACCGGCTCCAAGGAAGGCTGCGCCTCCGGCGACTGCGGCGCGTGCAGCATCACGGTCGACGACAACCTCATCTGTTCCTGCCTGATGCTCGCGGTCGAATCCGAAGGCCACGAGCTCCGCACCATCGAGGGCATGGCCCAGGGCGAAAAGCTGCATCCGCTGCAGCAGAAGTTTCTGGAAATGGCCGCGCTTCAGTGCGGCATCTGCACCTCGGGCATGCTGGTGGCGTCGGACGCGCTGCTGAAGCGGAATCCGAAGCCGAGCGAGGAAGAGGTTCGCTTCTGGCTCGCCGGCAATCTCTGCCGGTGCACCGGTTATGACAAGATCGTTCGCGCTGTCATGGACACCGCGGCCGAAATGCGCGCCCAATAGAAGCCGGAGCCAGCACCATGACCGTCGTCACCAACAACAAGTGGATCGGCCAGCGCACCATTCGTCCTGACGGCATGGACAAGGTGACCGGCCGCGCGCAGTTCGCCGCCGACACCAATATGCCGGGCATGATCTGGGGCAAGGTGTTGCGCAGCCCGCACGCGCATGCGCGCATCAAATCGATCAACACCGCGAAGGCGGAAGCGCTGCCCGGCGTCAAGGCCGTCGTCACCGCGCGCGACATCGTCGATTTCCCGATCGAGAAGGGCGCCGTCATGCTCGGCATCCAGGACATGCGCTGGATGTGCCGCAACGTGATGGCGCGCGAAAAGGCGCTGTTTCCCGGGCACCCCATCGCAGCCGTTGCCGCTACCACCGAAGCGATTGCGGCGGAAGCCTGCAAGCTGATCGAGGTCGACTACGAAGTGCTGCCTTTCGTGATCGAGATCGAGGACGCGATCAAATCCGACGCGCCGATCCTGCACGAGTTCAACAAGTTCGAGGGCAAGCCCTCCAACATCGCCGGCCGGCTCGAGCACAAGAAGGGTGATATCGCCGACGGCTTCAAGAAGGCCGACATCGTCATCGAGCGCAGCTTCACGACACGTCCCGTGCATCAGGGCTATATCGAGCCGCATGCCTGCCTGATCAGCGTCGCGCCCGACGGCAAGACCACGATCTGGAGTTCCAGCCAGGGCCAGTTCATGGTCCGCGCGATGACGGCCTATCTCACCGGCATCCCGCAGAGCGACATCCGCGCCATCCCCGCCGAGATCGGCGGCGGTTTTGGCGGCAAGACCATCGTTTATCTCGAGCCGCTGGCGACGCTGCTCGCGAAAAAGTCCGGCCGCCCGGTGAAGATGGTGATGACGCGCGAGGAAGTGATGCGCGCGACCGGGCCCACGTCAGGCTCGAAGAGCACGGTGAAGATCGGCGTCACCAAGGACGGCAAGATCGTCGCCGCGCACGGCACCTTTTATCTGCAGGCCGGCGCCCTCCCGGGCTCGCCGATCCGCGGCGCGGCCGGCTGCAGCTTCACACCCTACGACATCCCGAACCTGTTGTCGGAAGGCTATGACGTCTGCTCCAACCGCTCGAAAGTGGCGGCCTATCGCGCGCCGGGCGCGCCGATCGGCGCCTATGCGGTGGAATGCGTGCTCGACGAGGTCGCCGAGGCCCTGAAGATGGACCCGCTCGACTTCCGCCTGAAGAATGCCGCCAAGGAAGGCACCAAGGCCGCGCACGGCCCGACCTTCCCGCGCATCGGCTACATCGAGACGGTGGAAGCGGCGAAGGCGTCGGATCACTACAAGGCGCCGCTGGGAAAACTTCAAGGACGCGGCGTCGCATCCGGCTTCTGGTTCAATGCCGGCGGCGAATCCTCCGCGCAGGTCAACATCACCGAGGACGGCAACGTCGTCGTCACCACGGGCCATCCCGACATCGGCGGCTCGCGCGCCGGCATCGCCAACATCTGCGCCGAGTTGCTCGGCATCGACTATCGCCGCGTCTCCGTCATCATCGGCGATACGCAAACCATCGGTTTCTCCAACCTCACCGGCGGCAGCCGCGTGCTGTTCGCCTCCTCGATCGTTGTGACGCAGTCGGCCGAAAAGATCATCCATACCTTGCGCGAGCGCGCGGCCAAGATCTGGGAAATCGATCCTGAAGCCGTGAAGTGGGAAGACGGCGCGGCGCATCCGGTGAGCCCGAATGCCGGCCAGTTCCCGCCGCTGACCCTGAAGGATCTCGCCGAGAAGGCACCCGCGATGGGCGGTCCGATCGGCGCCGGCGTGCAGCTCAACACGCAAGGCGCGGACGGCGGCTTTGGCACGCATATCTGCGACGTCGAGGTCGACGTCGACCTCGGTATCGCGCGCGTGATCCGCTACACCGCCGTGCAGGATGTCGGCCGCGCCATCCATCCCGGCTATGTTGAGGGCCAGCTGCAGGGCGGCGTCGCGCAAGGCATCGGCTGGGCGCTGAACGAGGAATACATCTACACTAGGGAGGGGAAGGTCGATAATCCCGGCTTCCTCGACTATCGCATGCCGGTCTGCTCCGACCTGCCGATGATCGACTGCATCATGGTCGAGGTGCCGAACCCGAAACACCCGCAAGGCGTCAAGGGTGTCGGCGAAGTGCCGCTGGTCCCCGTGATGGCCGCGGTGGCCAATGCGATCTACAACGCTCTCGGCAAACGCTTCTACGCCTTGCCGATGTCGCCGCCGAAGGTGCTGGAAGTGATCGACGCGCCGGAGACCCGTCAAGCGGCGGAGTGATGCGCTGCGTAGGGTGGGTGGAGCGAAGCGATACCCACCAACTGTTCCGACGAAAGAAGCACCAACTGTTCCGACGAAAGAAGATGGTGGGTTACGCTTCGCTAACCCACCCTACGGACTGCGCTACTTGCTAACCCGCCATATACACCAATCATGATCGGTCAGGCCGCCTCAACTTTCGAAATCTGCCGCCGCGCGCCGGCATTCGTCATTCTGTTGCTCGCGCTTTCGGTAGCGAAAGATGCGCACGCCCAATCCGCCGCGCCCGTTCCTCAGCCCAAGGATTACCCGGCGGGCGAGGTGTTTCGAGGCCGCGCGGCCAAGGTAGATTTGAAACCACCGGAGAACCGGGAATATCGGACGCGGCTCAGGGAGGCCGCCAGCCAGCCGGCCAATTTCGCCAGCCATTATGTACTCACCACGTGGGGCTGTGGCACTGGCTGCGTGCTCGGCGCCGCGGTGGACCTGAGGTCTGGAAAGGTCGCTTTTCTGCCGGGGTCGGTTTGTTGTTGGCCGATAGAAGTCGCCCAAAATTTCGAGCCGGTCGAATTCCAGTTGCAGAGCCGTCTCGTCGCCCTGAACGGGATGATCAACGAGCGGGGCCCGGAAGGTCCGCATTATTTTGAGTTAGCGAACGGCGCGTTCAAGGCAGTAACGTCGGGCAAACGCTAGCAGGCGTAGCCCGGATGAGCGCAAGCGATATCCGGGGTCTTCTTTCGAATCCCGCATATCGCTGCGCTCATGCGGGCTACAAGATATCTGCGTAGGGTGGGTGGAGCGAAGCGATACCCGCCAGTTGTTCCGACGAAAGAAGCGGTGGGTTACGCTTCGCTAACCCACCCTACGAACAAGAAAACAACAAAGGGGAGACCAGCCATGGAAGACGTTGCAGCCCGGCGCGCGGCGCAATCGCTGCTTGCGGCACACAAGGCCAACGTTCCGTTCACCTCGCTCGCTCCGCCGGATAAGCCCGCCACGATCGCGGACGCCTATGACATCCAGGACAGGTACGTCGCGCTGCTCCGGGGCGAGCACGGCGACGCCGTGGGTTACAAGGTCGGGCTGACGTCGGCAACGATGCAGAAATTCTGCGGGATCGACCATCCGATCGCCGGCGTGGTGCTCGCAAGCCGCGTGCATCGATCCGGTGCGACCATCCGTCGTGCGGATTTCGGGCGGCTCGGTCTCGAATTCGAAATCGCCGTTCGCATCAAATCCGATGTGCCGGTCACGGCTGCGCCGGTGACCGCTGAAATGATCGCGCCGCATGTCGGCGGCGTCTGCGCAGCCATCGAAATCGTGGATGACCGCAACGCCGATTACGGCAATCTCGATGTGCTTTCGCTGGTATCGGATAATTCCTGGAACGGCGGCATTGTCCTGTCGGAATTCGCGGCGAAATGGCCGGACCTGGAGCCAGTGGTGGGACGCGCCACAAAGGATGACGTTGACATCGGCGAGGGCCATGGCCGCGACATCCTCGGCCATCCCTTCAACTCCGTGGCCTGGCTTGCCACGCAGCTCAATTCGCGGGGTGCGGGGCTGAAAGCCGGCCAGGTGGTGATGACCGGCAGCGTCATGAAGACCGTGTTTCCGGATAGCGATGCCAGCTATCGTTTCAGTCTCGAGGGCATCGGCGTCGTCGACGTGCAGGTGCGTTAGAACGGCGTAGCCCGGATGAGCGAAAGCGACATCCGGGTCTTCTCTAACCCCGCATGTCGCTGTGCTCATGCGGGCTACTTGCGACGGTCGACCTTGTCGTCGCGCGCGACTACCCGCGCGCTACGTCGTCGTGGCGCCAATTGCGGTCTGTGGCACTTGCTCGCCGCCCACTGATGCGGGCTTGGTCGCGGCGTTGCGCTGATGTCCTCCGAGACTGCGGCGATATCGTTGCAGTGGCCGTTCAACAGCCAGGTAGCTGACCGTAGCCATGGCGATTGAAAAACCGAGGACGAGCGGACCAGTCACGTACCAGGGAAACAACTCTCTGAGGTAGATGGCTGCCGGATAGTGCCACAGATACATGCCGTAAGAGATGACGCCGATGCCAACCAGCGGCGGTGCAGACAACACCAAACTGACCCTCGATTCTTTTGTCGAGACCGAGATCAGCAAACCAAAGGCGGCGACATGGGCAAGATTGGTCATGACCACCAACGACCAGGGCGCGCGCCAAAAGCCGATCGAGAGGCAGACGGTGAGCGCTACCCACGCGACGAGGCCCGCGGCATTGGCTGCTCTTTCCGAGATTAAGTCCTTGTACCGGAGGGCTGTCGCCAGCAGCGCGCCACAAACCAGGCCGTCGATCCGCGTATCAAAGCGATAATACGTCGCGTCCCATCCCGAGGTTTCATACACGTATATGCGCCATGCGCTGGCGAGGAGGTAGAGGCCGAGGAGAACGGCCAGACGCCCGCGAGGGCCGATGCGCGCCAGCAGCAGAACTGCGAACGGCCAGATCAGATAAAAGTGCTCCTCGACCGAGAGCGACCATGTGTGGATCAGCACTTTCGGATTGTGCCAAAAGGCCTGCGAATAGTCGGACAGATAAAATGCCACCAGCGCGGCGTCGCGCACATGCGACATGAGGTCGAGCTGCGGCCAGAGCAGGGGGGCAATCAGCAGATACGCCGCCAGCAACAGAAGCAGGGGCGGCGTGAGACGGAGAAGTCGACGCAGATAGAATCTCCGCAGGTCGATCCGTCCCGTCGCGTCAATTTCGTCCACGAGAAGTCGCGTAATCAGAAAGCCGCTTAGAACGAAAAACAGATCGACGCCAAAATAACCCTGGTCGAATACAGTAACGTCGCAGTGATCTGCGATGACCAGGAGCACTGCGACCGCCCGCAATCCATCCAATGCTGGATTGTATGGAAACGGCAGTGCCAACAAAGCCCCCTTGTGCGGCGCAGCCGCGACGATTGTTGTTACTGAACCGTCGCAGCCCTTCTTTCCGGGGCCCTGGCAGTTCGATAAAGGGGGAAAATACCGAGGAAAGTTTACGCCCTCCTTAATTTCACAACCTAAACTTGTTGGTCGCGTTCGCCGGACCGTTATCTATCCGCACGCTACAGCGCTATGGCCAGCGGTCGATCCTGCAGTGATTGCCGTCACGCGTGACGGTTGTGTTGTCCAGGAAAGGAAGCCGCGGCATTTGCGAAGGCTTCTGTTAACGGTAACTCACGTGAACATCTGAAGCGGCCGAAAAGGCCGTGCGTCGGACCGGCGATCGCCTTTCGCGCGCGGATCGGCACGCGCGTTCAGCTTGCAAATCAGCTCACGCGTTGAGGCGATTACAATTTGCTCTTCGCGTTTTCTGGATCATTAACTACCGCGCGACGCCTTTGTAGCGGTTCGATGCGCCAACCCTTAGTTGGTACCGATTGTTAGTTCTCCTCATGCGAGAGTTTTCTTCATGCGCAGAGACGGCCAATATGCGGTTTGGTTCAAGACCTCGCGTGGCGAAGGCACCGGCATCGTGCACCTTGCAAATGGCATTATATCGGGCGGCGACAGCTTCTTCACCTATAGCGGCTCCTACCAGGTCGATAATGATCATTTCACCGCGGCGCTCACGACCACGCGGCATGCCGCAGGTCCGCCCACGCTGTTCGGCCTCGACGTGGTTGACGTAGAACTTGCGGGGAGATTCAAGGGCAGGCTGGCGTCGTGCTCGGGAACCGCCAAGCAGGCGCCGGGCCTGCCGTTCGAGGCCACGCTGATCCCCCGCGAAGAACAGTCGCCTGAACCCGATCGGAGCCGCGCAGGAAAATTGCCTGATGGCTTCGATGCCAGGCACCCGGTCCGCATTCCCGTTGTGCGTGGATTATCCAGGGGCTGATCGCGCCCGAGCAGAATTGGAACTATTTAAGGCGGCTTCCGGGCGCGCGCGAAAACGCGCGTCGCAGAAACGCGCCAATTTCGCATGAGAAGGACATGCCGCACGGAATGGCACCCAGGGAGGTTTTGCCCATGTCTGAAGTGATACCGTTCCCACCCAAGCCCCAGCCGAAGTCGATCGCGGACGAAACCGCTGAATTCCTGCAACTGCTGGAGCGGATCAGGTCTTCGTCGGATAAGGTCGAGACAGAGGCATTGCAGACAACAGAGGATTAGGCGGACAGGGCCCTCGTGATATGCGGGGGCCCGTTTTGCATGGCAGCCCGGGAAGATTGAGCTGCCCGGCGGCGCGAATACGCGTCACGGTTGACACCGCGCCGGTTTCATCACCCCTCGGTAAGCGCTAGACCCGTTCCGATTGAATCGGAACGGGGCTCCAGATTCTTGATTTGACGCGTTTTCTTGAAGCGAACCGGTATCCACTTCGCTGGAAAACGCTCTAATATCGCCGAATCAGGGGGACAGATGAATTTTTCGAAAGCGCATTTCATTGGCATTGCCGGAAAGGGCATGAGCGCGACGGCATTGCTGCTCCGGCAGATGGGCGTGCAGATTAGCGGCTCCGACGAAGGCTTTTACCCGCCGGTCAGCGACTATCTCAGGAACGAGAAGATCCCGTTTGCCGCGGGCTACCGGAAAGAGAACATTCCGGACGATGCCGATGTCATCGTGATCGGCAAGAACGCAAAGCTTCAGCCTGACAGCAACGAAGAAGTTCGCGCGGCGATGGACAGCGGAAAGCTGGTGCGATCGTTTGCGGATTTGCTGCACGACATGACCGTCAATTCCGAGACGATCGTAGCCGCAGGAAGCTACGGCAAATCGACCTGCTCTGCGCTGCTGGCGTGGTGCCTGAAGGTCTCGAACAGGGACCCAAGCTATTTTATCGGTGAGATCACCAATGGGTTCGAACGGCACGCGCACCGCGGGCAGGGCCCGACGTTCGTTCTCGAAGGCGACGAATACCCGGCCTCGAATTGGGACAACAGATCGAAATTCCTTCGCTACAACGCTAAAAACGTCCTGCTCACCTCGGCGACCCACGACCACATCAACGTCTTTCCGACGCACGCGGATTATCTCAGTCCCTTTCGCAGCCTGCTTGGCTCATTGCCTTCGGACGGGCTTCTGGTGGTCTGCAGCAGCGAGCCTCACGCGCGCGCCCTGGCCGGAAGCCTCGCCTGCGCCACGGTTTTTTATGCCTTGGACGACAAGGCGCATTGGCATGCCGCCAACATCGAGCGCGGCGCGGAAACCGGTTTCGACCTGATGCGCGGCAGCGAAAAGATCATTCGGCTCTCGACCCGGATGCTCGGCGATCACAACATCGAAAATATCGTCGGCGTCAGCGCGATGCTGCTGGAGAAGAAGTTGCTGTCGCCCGAGGAGTTGAACGCCGGCATGAGCACGTTCCTGGGCGTCAAGCGCCGCATGGAATTGCTCTCGCCCGCATCGAAGGTGCCGGTCTACGAAGGTTTTGGATCGTCCTACGAAAAGGCCCGAAGCGCTATTCTCGCCACAAAACTCCATTTCCCCAATCGTCGGCTGGTCATCGTGTTCGAGCCGCATACGTTCACCTGGCGAAACCGGGCGGCGATATCAGCCTATGACGACGCATTTGCGGGGGCGTCCAGGATCTTCATCTATCAGCCGGCTTCGCAAGGCGCCGGCACCCATGCCCAATTGACCCAGGACGAAATCGTCGCCCGCGTCAGGGCGGCGAACTACGATGCCGAGGCGATAAGTGACCCGGACGGGGCATTGGCGAGATTGGGCGACATCCTGCGGCCGGATGATGTTGTCCTGTTGCTGACCTCAGGCGAGCTTGGCGGGCTGATACGAACCATTCCGCAGCTTGTTGAGACGAAGTATCCCCGCTGAAGCGCAGATCAGCATGCCTGCCCCTCACGGGTTCCAGCGATATTGGCCGGACCGGTGTTGCCACATATGATCCGCGAAACGGCCCGCCGTCGCGCGGGCATGAGAGGGAAGTTCCATGCCAAAAGTCCTGGTCGAGAACAATTCCGACGGCACCACGCTGGTCACGATCAACCGGCCCGAGCGCCGCAACGCCATCTGCGCCGAGACGGCGCTATTGCTGCAGAACGCCTTTCAGGAATTCGAGCGCTCGCCGACGCAGAAGGCCGCGGTGTTGACCGGCGCCGGCAATGAGGCGTTTTCCGGCGGTGCCGACACCGGCAATTTTCCCGAACTGTGGCGGTGCATTCCGACCGTCGGGTTCGAGACATCCAAGCCGATCATCTCGGCGGTGGGCGGCTGGTGCGTCGGCGGCGCGCTGGTGCTGTCGATGATGTGCGATCTCACGGTCGCGGCCGAGAACGCCAAATTCTCCTACCCCGAAGCGCGGATGGGATTTACCGGCGGCATGATCGCGGGGTTAGCTGCGCGGATCCCGCACAAGATCGCGATGGAAATGATGTTGCTGTGCCGTATCGTCGAGGTGCAGCGCGCCTGGAATATCGGCCTCGTCAACGAGGTGGTGCCGGTCGGGCAGCAGGTCGAGGTCGCGCTGAAGATGGCGCGCGAGATGACCGAGTTCTCGCCGCTCGTGCTGAAAACCCTGAAGCGCTTCGTCACCGAAGGCGTCCTGCCGGTTGGGCCGTCCGAGCAATCCGGCCGCGCCCAGCGCCAGCTTTATGAAGTCAAGGAAAGCGAAGACGCCGTCGAGGCGGCGGCCGCAGTCAAGGAAAAGCGCCGGGCGGTATATAAGGGACGGTAGGGTTTCTGCTGCTTCGTAGGGTGGGTTAGCGAAGCGTAACCCACCATCTTCGTGGCCACATCTGCGGTGGGTTACGGCTTCGCTCTACCCATAAGTTCGATCTGTCCGCTTGAAAAACGCTCCACGAGATTAATGCAATGGGGCTCGCCAAGCTGCCGAGCCCAAGCTTCCATTTTTGCGACCTTGGGCTGGAGTGCCTCAAGCGCGGCGGCTTGCCAATGTGTTCTCATTTCGCCGAACGGCAGCGTGTCGGTTTCGGAAACAATGCCGACGAAAGGCAACAGATCGGCATCCCTATCATCAAGTCGCGACGCCTCCCTCGCTGCAAAAATTTTCAGCGCACCCTCGATATAGGAAAGTGTGCCCGATAGCATATCTTGCGCGGCCTCATCGCGCGACGGGCCGCCAGAATATCGGACTCGTTCCAGCTCATGCCAACCTTCAATCCGGCTTCAACCCGCCCGCCTGAACCACCTTGGCCCACTTCTCCGTCTCTTCCGCGATCAGTCTGCCGAAATCGGCCGGCGTGCCCGGCAGCGGTTCGCCGCCGATCGCGGCGAGGCGGGCTTTCATGCGGGCGTCGGCGATGGCCGCGTTGATTTCCCTGTTGAGCTTGCCGATGATTTCCGCCGGCGTCCTGGCGGGCGCGCACATGCCGTACCACTGGCTGGTCTCGTAGCCCGGCACGAAATCGCCGACCGGCGGCAGCTCCGGCGCCACTTCCGCCCGCGCCGCCGTGGTCACCGCCAGCGCGCGCAGTCTGCCGCTCGCGATATAATCCGTCGTGCCCGGCGCGGTCGCGAACAGCACCTGCACCTCGCCGCCCAGGAGATCGGTCAGCGCCGGACCCTGGCCGCGATAGGGCACGTGCACCATGTTGACGCCGGTCATCATCTTGAACAGCTCGCCCGCCATATGCGGCGCGCTGCCATTGCCGGCGGAGGCCATGTTGACCTTGCCCGGATTGGCCTTGGCATAGGCGATCAATTCAGGGACGGTTTTGACCGGCATCGAGGGATGCAACAGGATGATCATCGGCACGCGGATGATGCCGGCGACCGGGGCGATGTCGCGGATGAAGTTGAACTTCAGATTATTGTAGAGCGCGGCGTTGACCGCGTTCGGCACGGTGGCCAGCAGCAGGGTGTAGCCGTCGGGCGCGGCGCCGACCACGGCCTCGGTGCCGATATTGCCGCCGGCGCCGGTGCGGTTTTCGACCACGAAGGATTGCCCGAGCCGCTCGTTGAGCCACTGGCCGATCAGCCGCGCCGTAATGTCGACGCCGCCGCCGGCGGCAAAACCGGCAACGATGCGCACCGGCCGGGACGGGTAATCCTCCGCTGCGGCGGAATGCGGAAACGCCGGCGCGGCGAGGCCGGCGGCCGTGAGCTGCAGGAATTGTCGGCGTTGAATTTGACGGTGAATTGTCATGGGCGTGCCCCCCGGGGACGCCATGCTAGCTCAATTTACAGCGCCGGCCTAATCTTCGCGACCCGAGGTCATGGACCTGGCGCTTGAGGACTCACGGCTTGAGGACACCAGCGCCGAGGTGGCGAACTTTTTGGCTTCGGCTTCGCGAAGCTCCTTGCGAACTCTTCTTGCGTCCCGCAGCGTCTGCTGGATGTTCTTGTCGGCGGAGCCGTCGTCAAAGAACAGCATCGTTTCGCAGCTGATGCACTGCCGGGAATAGCCGCTCTGCAGCCGTCGCGCCTTTTCGCGAAAGCACGATTTGCAGCGGTGGCAGCGGATTTGAACCGAATCGTCCATCGTCTGGTCCCTGGGCCGCGGGCCGTCGTTACCCGTCTTGTTTGGAAGGTCGATTATCGAGCAGCTGTACCGGAGGTTCCTTAAGAGATCGTCCTCGCATCCTGTGGCCATTTAGCCTTCGGCAATGCGATTCCAGGCCAATCCCTTAAGCTTATGATTAACCGTCCCGAAATTCCGTCTCGCCAAACGAAAAGGCCCGCCTGAGAGCGGGCCTTTGCAGTCCTTGCGCAGCGGCGGTGGCTACATCGCGATGCCGTAATAGTCGTTGACCGTGCGTACCCTCGCAGGGTCGGACCAGTTCCAGGCGTTGTCATTGCCGTATCTCGGCGCGCCTTTCAGCTGCGTCTCGGTAATGCCAGTGCGATAGCCGCCGAGATTGGTGTCGTATTTCAGCGATTGCCACGGCAGCGGATAATGGTCGTCACCGATCCCGAGAAAGCCGCCAAAGCTCAGGACGGCATACGAGACCTTGCCGCTCATCTTGTCGATCATGACGCGTTCGATCGATCCGATCTTGGTGTCATCGGCGCCGTACACGGCGGTTCCTTCCACCTTGTCGCTGCCGATCAGGGAACCGGTTTCTCTTGCTTCCGTAACCATGGTTGCTCCTCCATCGTTTGAGAACGAGCAACCGGCGGAATCACGAATTGTTCCTGCGAAGATTCGACGCGCCGTAGAGTCCGACTCACAGGTCGCGCAGCAAAAAACGGTCTCGTCATGCCCGGGCTTGTCTCGGGCATCCACGTCTTGGCCTCAACTAAGCAAGAAAGACGTGGATGGCCGGGCATAGGCGAGCGGAAACGACGCCGTCCTTCAGACGGCTATGCCCGGCCATGACGGAGTCTTTTTCAAGTTGTTAGCGAGAGGCCGAAAATCCCGGCTACATTTCCGGTCAGCGCCTCACGCCACGCGGTGCAGCGCGCAGAGCTTGTTGCCATCGGGATCGCGCAGATAGGCGATGTAGAGTTTCACCCCGCTGCCTTCGCGGATGCCGGGCGGATCCTCGCAGGTCTTGCCGCCATGGGCGAGGCCGGCCGCATGAAACGCGTCGGCCTGTTCGGGGGAATTGGCGGTAAAGCCGATGGTGCCGCCATTGGCGTGGCATGCTTCCTTGCCGTCGATCGGCTTCGACACCGAGAAGGTGCCGGTTTTGCTGCGGTAGAAGATGCGGTGGCGGTCGACCCGCCCGGGCGGAATGTCGAGCGTGCCCAGCAAGGCGTCATAAAACACCTTGGCCTTTTCCAGATCATTGGTCCCGATCATGACGTGCGAAAACATCTTGTCTTTCTCCCCAAAGTTGCGCCGAGCGATCGGCGACGTTTGCCGTGTTTTTGTGGGGCCGAACGTAACAGCGCAGGCGGGAATAGGGAAGTGATTGACGTCGGGCTTATCGGGCAACGTGAGGTGAGGCTGCGTTCGCCGTTGCTTACGCGGTAGCCGGGCCGGCATTCAGCAGCTGGGAAACCGCCGTGACGAGTTGCGCCGGCGCGAACGGCTTCTGCAACAGCACGCTGTTGGGCACGCCCCGCGATGACCATTCATCCGCGGCCAAGCCCGTGATGTAGATGACCGGACAATGAGGGTCGATCTCCCTGACCTGTCGCGCCACGTCCCAGCCGCTCATCGTGCCTTTCAGGCTGACGTCGGTGACGAGCGCCCGGTAGTTCTTGACCCGGCCCCGGAACAGGGTCAGCGCCTCTTCGCCCGACGACAGAATGTCGGCTTCAAAGCCGCCGTCGTTCAACGTAGCTTCGACGATACCCTGCAACGGGTATTCGTCTTCGACGACGAGAATGAGTGGAGATTCCGACAACGCTGACCTCTGGCTTGGTCGTTTTTTCTTACAGTGAAGTGCGTGGGCCGCGGGCTACTGCGCCGATCAACCAACCGAACCCTGTTCAGGCCAGAACGTTGGCAAGATGATGACCTGACGGGCGAATAACGTTCATCTGGATTAACCACTACACCATTAAGGGAACTGGCAGTGAGGCCCTTGTTCATGAATTCGTGAACGACGATGGCGTTCCCAACGCATGTCTGTTTTTGCGCGATTTACGCCATTTTGGTCCGACCATGCGCGCAGTAGCTTGCGCGCCAGATCGCAATGGATGGCAGAGCCAAGGAACCATGAACTGGCGACTTGTAAAATGGATCGGTGTCGGCGTCCCGGCACTGTTCGCAATCATTTTTGCGGGCTGGATTTTTACGTTGCCTCCAGCGCCATCGTTTGCGGCCGCGCCGCCGATCGCGAAAGAGGAGGCCGAGGCCACCATTGCCGCGCTGAAGCCGCCGAAACGTCAGCGTCCGCTGATCGCGATCATCGGCATCAATGACGCCACCGAAACCACGGACTATCTGATGCCCTATGGCATTTTGCGGCGCGCCGATGTGGCCGATGTGGTGACGCTGGCAACGGGTCCGGGGCCGATGTCGCTATTCCCGGCGCTCAAGATAGAGCCGCAGGCGACCACCGCCGATTTCGATGCGCAGCATCCTGATGGCGCCGACTATGTCATCGTCCCCGCCATGAGCCGGGACGACGATCCGTCCGCGCTGCAATGGATCCGCAGCCAGGCCGCCAAGGGCGCCATCGTGGTCGGTGTCTGCGTCGGCGCAAAAGTCGTCGGCGAAGCCGGATTGCTCCACGGCAAGCGGGCGACGACGCACTGGTATTCGCTGAGGGAATTGCAGGGCAAGCATCCGTCGATCCGCTATGTCGCGAACCGGCGGCTGGTGGTCGACGGCGCCGTTGCGACGACGACGGGAATATCAGCGTCGATGCCGATGTCGCTGACCCTGATCGAGGCCATCGCCGGCCGCGACAAGGCCGAAGCCGTCGGCCGCGACATCGGCCTCGCCGACTGGGACGCGCGTCATGACAGCAGCGCCTTTCAGTTCACGCGCCCGTTCGCGTTGACGGCGATGCGCAACGTCATGGCCTTCTGGAATCGCGAGCAACTCGGCATCGAGCTTTCGCCCGGCATGGACGAAGTGTCGCTGGCCCTCGTCGCGGACGCCTGGTCGCGCACCTACCGCTCACGCGCAGTTACGTTTGCCGCCACCGCCGGCGCGCTGGAGAGCCGCAACGGCATTCGCATTGTGCCCGATGAGGTCGCCGCCACCTGGCCTGCCGAGCGGCGGCTGCCCGCGATCGGCGCTTCGCCGCCGGCCAAGGCGCTGGACCAGACGCTGGCCGCAATCGAGGCGCGCTACGGCATGCCGACCGCCGACTTCGTTGCGATGCAGCTGGAATATCCGAGGCATGGTGCGCGCGTTGAGAAGCGCACAGCGGTCGCGTCGCCTATGTGGCAGAAGCCTTTACCTTAAGGGCGAGAGGATTCGACTTGCATCCGCCTATGAGGCAATCTGCGCGGCGTATTTTTAGCATTTGCGCGCACAAACGGGAGCTTCCATGAGCGCTATCAATCGCATTCCTTACGGACTATCGGCCTTTGCCGCGTGCTTCATCGCCTTCGCCGCGCCGGCCGGCGCACAACCATTGGCGACCAACGGGATCGGCGTCGCGTCTTGCGAAAAGCTGGCCAAGGACATGAATCCGGCAGAGGGCTTCAACAATGTGACCAACTCCCTGATATTCTATTGGGTCCAGGGTTACATGAGCGCCGCCAACATCGCGTTGCTCGAGGGCGACAGCCAGTATGTCGACCTCTATTTGATGAACGAAAAGAAGATCCTCCCGTTGATCTACGAATTCTGCCAGAAGAACCCGGGCAAGAAGCCGATCAGCGTCATCGATCAACTGATCGAGGATACCGACAAGGTCGAAGGCAAGTGGAAAAGCGGCACCGTCCCCTGGGCCGCGGACGGCGATTAGGTTTCGTTCTAATATCTGCTCGCGGGACATCGTCGCAGGGCAATGAGACGGCCTGCCTGAGCGGGCCGTCTTGGTGTGCCACCTGACGCAGTGCTGCGCCGACGAGCGATGCCAACTGACGGCCTGCGTGGAACCCGGCAGGAATTGGCACGTTACAGGCGCGGTGATTCAGTGATTCAACGAAGGAGACGATCATGTCCCGCGGGATGCCATCGATGACGGCGCTATTGGGTTTGCTCGCTTTGGCGGGCTACCAGAACAGGGACAAACTCGCCGAGCTGCTGAAAGGTGCGACCGGCAACGCGCAGCCCGGCGCCGGCAACCAGCAAGGTCCCTCGGACAATCCCTTGGGCGGCCTGCTCGGCAATCTCGGCGGCGGCGGCGTCGGCGGTCTGCTGGGCGGCGGGCTGGGTGAGTTGCTCGAACGCTTCAAGGAGAACGGCCAGGGAGATGCTGCCGAGTCCTGGGTCGGCAAGGGACCGAACAAGGAGCTTCCTGCCCCGCAATTGAAACAGGCCATCGGCGCGGATGTGTTGGCCGCGCTGGAACAGCAAACCGGCCTGTCGCAGGAGGAACTCCTCGCAAGGCTGTCACGCGAACTTCCGACCGCCGTTGATCAATATACGCCCGACGGACGCCTTCCGAGCTGACGCTCACAAACAGAGGATTTGATATGGGCATTATCTGGACGATCATTATTGGCTTCCTGGCCGGCGTGATAGCGAAGTTCATCATGCCCGGAGACAATGAGCCCTCGGGGTTCATCCTCACGACGATACTCGGCATCGTCGGGGCGTTTGTTGCGTCGTTTCTCGGCCAGGCACTCGGCTGGTATCGGCCCGGCGAGGGCGCCGGCCTGATCGGCGCGGTCGTCGGCGCTATCGTGGTCTTGTTGGTCTACAGCATGGTTGCGGGTCGCCGCCGCGCGATTTGAGCGGTGCACGGTCATCACCTTTCTCGTCATGGCCGGGCTTGTCCCGGCCATCCACGTCTTTCTTGCTCAATGGGAAGCCAAGACGTGGATGCCCGGCACAAGGCCGGGCATGACGGTGTTCGGTACAACGCGCTATTTCCTTGATCTCTTTATGAGTCAGACGCTGAGGGCAGGAAGACGCTGCTGACTGCGACAAAACGACCCGACGGGCAAATCACTTCTGGTTGTCCGAAATCATGTCAAGCCAAAAATTTCTGATAATCAAAAATATTCTTGTTTCCATCCGACCAAATCAGGGGCATATCCTTGGCCATCCCGTCCCACTCAGAGGGCGTCGGCCGTCGTCATGGACGTTGGACGGGTTGCGGTGGACGCTGATGTTGCAACTGACGAGTGCGGCAAAAGCGTACGGTGAAGTCGTGTGGTCCTGACGCCCCGATGCTGGCGTCAAGCTCGTGAGAAGCTCACGCTTCCACGGGCGACGGTGACAACGAGCCCGGCCCGACCGGGGAGAGCACGAAGTAAGCCGTAAAGCCATTGCGCAGGGAAGGCCGGGTGTTCTCCGCTGCCCTGTATGCTCGTGTGCGCGTTCTTGTTGCACAATTGCACACGAGACCGCGGGTGCAGCGCGCACCCGGTCTTCCCTGCGCCCTCTCAATGAGAGGGCGAGGAATTTCTAGCAAAAGCTCGGGCGCAATGCGCCGCGAGAAAGCGAAGGTGCGCCTGTATGATGGTGCAGCAACAAACTCCGCCGTCGTCCCGGCCTTGAGCCGGGACCCATTCGCCGCGGCCCATCGGAGGAGAGCTCTGGCGTTAGCGACCTTCTGCAACAATAAGCGCCGCGGCGTATGGGTCCCGGCGTTCGCCGGGACGACGTTGGCAGCCCCTACCTCAAATCCCCGCCGGCTCCTTCACGGCCTCGATGGCCGGCAGCGGCGCGCCGGCGATCATGGCTTCGAAGCCGCGCAGGCGCTTGTAGACCGAGAGCAGGTCGACGATCGTGGTCCAGGAGTTGATCAGTATCTGGAACGAGTTTCTCACCTGCGTGAACGCATTCAGGATCTGCTGCAGCGGACCCAGCGTGAGCTTGCCGGCGACGATCGTCGGCGCCAGCAGGATGTAGGGAAAGATGACGTCGGTCTGCAAATAGACGATGCGGCCGACGTTGAAGTACAGGTAGTTCAAATAGAACCAGAAATAGTTTTTGCGAATGTGCACGAAGAGCTCATTCAGCGTCATCGGATCGGCGCGCGCCGGATCGTCTTCGCCGAGCACGAGCTCCTTGCGGTAGGCGGCTTCAACCCGCTGGTTGAAGAACTCGATGCCGGGCAGCTTGATGCCGATCAGCGCCAGCAAACCGGTTCCGAAGATCGACCACACGATCGCGGCGATCACCAGCGGATAGGGGATCGCACCGACGATAGGCAGCTCGGTGATAATGCTGGAAAGCCTGAGCAGCACCGGCAGGAAGGCGATCAGCGTCAGGATCGCGCTGATGAAATTGACGCCGAGGCCTTCGGTGATGGTCGCAAACCGCATGGTGTCTTCCTGGACGCGTTGCGAGGCGCCTTCGATGGTGCGCAGCCGCGGCCAGTGGGCGATGTAAAAATCGTTCATCGCGGTGCGCCAGCGGAAGATGTAATGGCTAACGAAGAAACGCGTCAGTACGCCGACGGTAACGGCGACCAGCGCGATGCCGGCAAAAGTCGAAAATTCTCCGTAGATCTGTTCGACAGTGACCGGCTTCGATTTCGAAAGCGCGGCCTGGAGCAGATCGTAGAACGGCCCGTACCAGGTGTTGATGGCGACGCTGACCTGGACCTGGAAATAGGTGGCGAACAGGATCAGCGCCGAGCCCGGGATCGACCACAGCGCCCAGGGATGCGGCGAAAACCACATCCAGAAGGCTGTGAAGATGCCGACGAACGCCCAGAAATACAGATCGAACCACAGCGAACGCACCGACCAGAAGGTCGAGACGCCGACAACAGGCGCCGACGACCCGTACAGTTCGTTGGCGTAACTGTACCAGAGCGTCATCGCCAGCGCGGCCCAGACGATCGCCGAGATGAAGAAGATCTTTGGGCGGGGGAAGAATGAAACGAACATTCGGTTGTCTCTCAGGTCAGAGGATTTGTGGGGCTCTCGTCATTCCGGGGCGATGCGCAGCATCGAGCCCGGAATCTCGAGATTCCCTCGATGTGCAACTTGCACATCTGAGGTCTGGTGCTAACGCACCATCTACGATGCACAATTGCGCATCGGAGAATGACAGTCCCACAGTTGATGCACTTAGAAATCTCAAACACTCACAACTCTCTCGCGTTACTAAACGCAAACGACGACACGCGCCGCGTGTTCTCATCCAGGATGAGGGTGCGCGTGATCGGCGGCTCGGCGCGCTGGCTGCAGTTTTCGCGCTCGCAGAGCCGGCAGTTGACCCCGATCGGCGTACCCTCGGCTTTCTCCAGGTCCATGCCGGCGGCATAAACCAGTTTGGCGGCATGGCGGATTTCGCACCCCAGACCGATCGCAAAGCGCGGCTGCGGCTGCGGGTGCGGCGCCACCGGCCGGCGCACCATCTGCGCGATCGAGAAGTAACGGGTGCCATCTGGCAATTCGATGACCTGCTTGAGCAGCCGGTCCGGCGTGTCGAAGGTCGAATGCACGTTCCACAGCGGGCAGGTGCCGCCGAATTTCGAGAACGGAAACGTGCCGGAGGAAAACCGCTTGGAAACATTGCCGGCATTGTCGACGCGCAGCAGGAAGAACGGCACGCCGCGCGCGTTCGGCCGCTGCAGCGTGGTCAGGCGATGGCAGACCTGCTCGAAACCGGCATTGAAGCGCTGCGCCAGCACGTGCACGTCGTAGTTCAACGCCTCGGCCGCGGCATGGAACGCCTGATAGGGCATCATGGTGGCGGCGGCGAAATAATTCGCCAGCGTAATCCGGTAGAGCCTTCGCGGCGTGTCGTCGAGCGGGCCGGCGCGGTTGACGATGGCATCGATGCTGGCGCTGCATTCGGCAAGCCCGATCTGCAGCGCGAGCTGGAAGGCCCGGCCGGGGCCGTCGACCAGTTCGGAGACCAACAGCTGCCGGCGATGGCGGTCGAACCGCCGCAGCGTCTCGCGCATCACGTCGACAGGCATGATGCGGGTGACGATCGAATGCTTCTCGCGCAATCGCGCGGCGAGGGCCGCAAACAATTCCTCGGACGGCACGCCCAGTTCGTCGCGCAGGCTTTCCGCGGCCTGTTCGAGTTCGGGGAAGTAATTGCGGTTGGCCTCGATCAGGTCGCGCACCCGTTCGATCGGATTGGCCTCGAATCGGGTTCCCTCGTCGCGGTCGGCCATTTGCGCCGCCACCAGCGTTTCGCCGCGGCGGGCCTCGGTATAGGCGGCGTACAGCCGTTGCAGGGAATGAGTCACACCGGGGCACAATTCAGCGAGATCGCGCAGTTCCTGCTTCGGCAGGTCGATTTGCCGGAACAGCGGATCGGAGAATATCTCGTTCAGTTCGGCGAAAAAGCGATCCTCGTCGGCGGTCGCGAGATCGCGCAAATCAAGGTCATAGGTCTCCGCCAGCCGGAGCAGCAGCTGGGCGGTCACCGGGCGCTGGTTCCGTTCTATCAGGTTGATATAGCTCGGAGAAATCTCCAGGCCCTCGGCCATCTGGGTCTGCGACAGGCCGAGCTGCTGGCGGATCCGGCGAAACCGCGGACCGACAAACAGCTTCTTTCCGGAATCGCTCGCCATGTCAGCCCTTCTGACGGATTTTGTGACAAAATTAACAAAATGACATCTGTGACAAGTTCAGATGTTACATGACATCACCATTCAAAATCAAGCTATCTATACGAAATCAGGATTTTGGCGTTTAGCTCTCGGTACGTTTTGCAATGCACTGTCATGAATGTCGATTTCGGCAAAGAGTGGCGAATGCTGCAAATTAGTCGTCACCGAAAGGATTAAGCAAATGAACTATCAGCCACGTGGCATCGACCAGGCTATCAAGGGACCCGCTTCCTACGCGAGCGAGCTTGGCGCTGCCAAGGCGCTGCTCGAGACCCAGCCGACCTGGAACGGCGTCACTGCCGAGGCCGTGGCGCGCATGCGTCTGCAGAACCGCTTCAAGACCGGCCTCGACATCGCCCGCTACACCGCGGCGCTGATGCGCCGCGATATGGCTGCCTATGACGCCGATCCGACCAAGTACACCCAGTCGCTCGGCTGCTGGCATGGCTTCATCGCGCAGCAGAAGCTGATCTCGGTGAAGAAGCATTTCGGCGGCAAGACCGATCGCCGCTATCTCTATCTCTCCGGCTGGATGATCGCCGCGCTGCGCTCCGAGTTCGGACCGCTGCCCGATCAGTCGATGCACGAAAAGACTTCGGTGCCGGCGCTGATCGAAGAGCTCTACACCTTCCTTCGTCAGGCGGACTCCCGTGAGCTCAATGATATCTTCCGCGCCATCGACGCTGCCCGCAAGGCAGGCGACAAGGCGAAGGAAAAGGAACTGATCGAAAAGGTCGACAACTTCCAGACCCATGTCGTGCCGGTCATCGCCGACATCGACGCCGGTTTCGGCAATGCGGAGGCGACCTACCTGCTCGCAAAGAAGATGATCGAAGCAGGTGCGTGCGCTCTGCAGATCGAAAATCAGGTCTCCGACGAAAAGCAGTGCGGCCACCAGGACGGCAAGGTGACTGTGCCGCACGAGGTGTTCCTGGCGAAGATCCGGGCCTGCCGCCATGCCTTCCTCGAACTCGGCGTCGAAGACGGCATCGTCGTGACCCGCACCGACTCGCTGGGTGCCGGTCTCACGCAGCAGATCGCTGTCAGCCACAAGCCCGGCGACATCGGCGATCAGTACAACAGCTTCCTGGATTGCGAGGAAATCACGGCCGAAAACGCCCGGAATGGCGATGTCATCATCAACCGCAACGGCAAGATGATGCGTCCGAAGCGGCTCGCCAGCAACCTCTATCAGTTCCGTGCCGGCACGGGCGAAGATCGCTGCGTGCTCGACAGCATCACCTCGCTGCAGAACGGCGCCGATCTGTTGTGGATCGAGACCGAGAAGCCGCATATCGAGCAGATCGCCAAGATGGTCGACCGCATTCGCGAGGTCGTTCCGAACGCGAAGCTGGCCTACAACAACTCGCCGTCGTTCAACTGGACGCTCAACTTCCGTTGGCAGGTCTACGACGCGATGAAGGAAGCCGGCAAGGATGTCAGCAAGTACAACCGCGCCGAACTGATGAAGCCGGAATACGACGATACGCCGCTGGGCATTGAAGCAGACGAGCGCATCCGCACCTTCCAGGCCGATTCAGCCAAGCGCGCCGGCATCTTCCACCATCTGATCACGTTGCCGACCTATCACACGGCAGCGCTGTCGACTGACAATCTCGCGAGGGAGTATTTCGGCGAGCAGGGCATGCTGGGCTATGTGAAGAATGTTCAGCGCCAGGAGATCCGTCAGGGTATCGCCTGCGCCAAGCATCAGAACATGGCCGGCTCCGATATCGGTGACGAGCACAAGGAATATTTCGCCGGGGAAGCCGCTCTGAAGGCGGGCGGCGCCCACAACACGATGAACCAGTTCGGCTAACGGTAACAGCCGGTCAACAGCAGGAGACCACCATGACCAAAGGCAGCAATTTCTGGGTGATTGGCGGCGAGTTCGGATCGATGAACTTCCACAAGCTCGTGGAAGGCTCGGCCCAGGTTCAAGGCCCGTTCAAGACCCGCAAGGAAGCCGAGGACGCCTGGCGCGTCGTCTCGGAAGAGAACCGCCACAAGGCCGGCGTACGCTTTTCCATCGTGGAAGAGCCGTCCCGAGTCTCTGCTTGAGCCTCGGCCTGAGCGGCTGCTGCCGATAAACTAGAAGAAACGTCCAAGGACCTGCGAACAGGCGGCCCCATCCGGAATCCCGGGTGGGGCCGTCCGGCTTTTCAACCGAAACCTAAGTCATTGGGAACAAACGACCTTTGCGGAAAACATGGTTACTGCTAGGTTAACCGCCGCCAACCCTTCAGGACAAAGGCGGGTCGTGAGATGTCAGACGTACAGAGTACCGCCACCACCGAGCCGCAACCGACGCGGCTGCGCGACGCGCTGCGCAAGGCACGGATCGAGGCCGCCGACCGCACCGGCGTCGTCGTCGAATTGCGCGACGCCGAAGTGGCGCGGCTCGAGATCCTGAACGAGGCGCTCGATCCGTTGTTCGCGCAGGTCCCCGAAAAGGTCGACCTGTTCGACCGCGGCGTCAGCCAGGGCGAGACGCCGCGGCTGTGGATCGACGTCGTCGCGCATATCCTGATGGGCCGCGACAAGCGGATCTACCGCTTCGTGCAGGACACCCGCTTCGGCCGCATCGTGCTCGCCGAATCCCACGACGTGCCCGTCATCGTCGATGCCGTCACCGACTATGTCGCGCGCCGCATGATCGAGCGCGAGCATGCGATGGTGGCAACCCCGATGGTCGAGCCATCAGCCGAAGAACCGCCGAAACGCCGTGGCGGCTTCGGGATGTTCGTGCTCGGCTTCCTGCTCGGCGCCGCCGCCCTGTTCGGCCTCGCGCTGTTTGCCAGCCTGAAAAACCTCTAGCGCGGAGCCTGAAGGGGACCTAGTGCCAGCCATCATCATCGGCAACGCCATCGCGGCGGTGATCGTCCTGGTCATCGCCGCGAGCCTGTACGGCAAATGGCTGACGTTGAGGCGTGCCGAATTTATCCGCACCTTCCGCTGGCCACGCGGGCTGCTGCAGCGGCTGGAGCAGCATCACCCGGGCTTCCAGCGCAAGGACAGCGCGTTGGTCTCGCGGGGCCTGCGGCAGTTTTTCCTCGCCTATCTCATGAGCGGCAAGCGCTACGTCTCGATGCCCTCGCAAGTCGCGGACGATCTATGGCACGAGTTTATCCTCTACACGCGCGAGTACGATGCGTTTTGCCGCCGCGCGTTCGGTGGTTTCCTGCATCACACCCCGGCGGTGGTGCTGAGCGAGCATCGCAAGAGCAACGAGGGCCTGCGGCGGGTCTGGTGGTACTGCTGCAAGTACGAGAGCATCGATCCTGTCAGGCCGAGCCGGCTGCCGCTGTTATTTGCGCTCGACAGCAAGTTCAAGATCCCCAACGGCTTTGTCTATCACCCCGACTGCGAGGAGTTGCGCAAGAACGGCAGCGGCACCGCATATTGTGGCGGTGATTTCGCGGACTCGTCGGTCGACGGCTCGTCCGCTGGCTTCGGCGATGGCGACGCCAGCCATGGCGGCGATGGCGGGGGTAGCGATGGGGGTGGTGGCGGAGATGGCGGCGGCGGCGGTTGCGGCGGTGGCGGTGGGGACTAGCCCTGCTTGAACCGGTTACGACAACCTGACTTGCGCCAACTGCCGGATCACATTGTCATCGCCAAAGCCGCGCACGGTCTGCACGCAGCGCCAGTGGTCGCCGTCCCGCTCGATCGAAAACAGATTATAGGCCGCGGCGGGATAGTGCCGGTGCGCCAGTGCCGACGCCGAAGGCACGCCGATCGCGGGAATCTGGCGGTCCGTGCCTTCGATCCACATGGTCGAATGGATGTGGTCATGCCCGTGCAGCACCAATTCCACGCCATGGCGCTTCAAGAGCGCGCGCAACTGCCGCGAATCCGTCAGCCGCTTGATGCGGGAATCCGAATGCAGGGGGTGATGGACCAGCAACACCCGGAATGCCTGTTCGGACGACAATTGCGTCAGGATTTGATCCAGTTCATCGAGCTGGGCCCGTCCGAGCCTGCCGGTCGCCATCAGCGGCAGCGTCGGCACTGCCGAGGATACGCCGATCAGCGCCAGCGGGCCGCGCCGGCGCACGAACGGAAACGTCGCGCCGTTGGGCCCGGCATCGCCGCGCAGATAGTCGCCGAACGTTCCGGCGAAACGATGCCTGGTGGCGCGCACATAGGCGTCGTGATTGCCGGGAATCACCGTGACTTCCTGCGGCGCGCCGACGCTTTCAAGCCAGGCCTGCGCCGGCGAGAACTCGGCTTCCAGCGCGAGATTGACCAGATCGCCGGTGACCGCGATATGGTCAGGCTGCTGGACCTGCATGTCGGCGACCAATGCGTCGAGCACCTCGCGGCGGTGGTATTTGTGGCGGTTGCGGGTCCAGTTGAGGTAGCCGAGCGCGCGCTTATTGGCGAGATCGCGAAAGCGCGCTGCCGGCAGCGGCGGCAGGTGCGGATCGGACAAATGCGCCAGCGTGAATGCGGCCATCAACAACCTCGTCAGGATCCTTGCCAGAATCCTTTGCCAGAATCCTTGCAATGTATTGGCAAGCCAACCGTATCAGCGCAAGGATCAAACATCATGTCCGGCATCTGAGGTATTTGTGACCGCCCTGCAGAATCTTCGAAAACGCTTCGAGCCGCAGCTGCGGCGGGTAATGCATCTCTATTGGCGGATCGCCCGCGGCATGACGCTCGGGGTCCGCGGCGTCGTGCTCGACGGCAGCAACAGGGTGTTTCTGGTCAAACACAGCTATATCTCCGGCTGGCATCTGCCGGGCGGCGGGGTCGAGGTCGGCGAGACGTTCCTCGAAGCATTGCGGCGCGAACTCATGGAGGAGGGGCGGATCGAACTCACCGACGAGCCGGCGTTGCATGGTCTGTTTTTCAACGGCCATATCTCCCGCCGCGACCACGTCGCGGTCTATGTCGTGAGGCAATTCCGCCAGGACCGTTTGCCGGTGCCCAACCGCGAGATCGTGGAGTGTGGGTTCTACGACGCGGCTGCACTGCCGGCTGACACTACCCGAGGTACGCGCCTTCGGATCGCCGAAGTGCTGGATTTCAAGGCACGGACCGCGACCTGGCGCTGATTTTTGCGCAGGCGCTCGGTTGCGTCCCGCCATCACAGCCCCTAGAAGCGGAGCAGTCGAGGCGGGGGCCGGACACGATGAAACTGATTAAACTTCTCTGCGGCTTCGGCTTGCTGGTGATGCTGGCGAGCAACATCTGGACCATCTCGCGCTGGAGCGAAAGCCGCGGGGTCTATGACGACATCTGCTATTTGCGGCAGGCACATCTGTTCAAGCTGTTCGGCCTGGGTGGGCTCAACACCGACATCAAGCGCGAGGACGACCAATATCTCGCCAACAAGCTGAAGGAGATCGGTTATCCCGAGTGGAACGTGGCGACGCGGGCTCCTTGTCACGTCTGGATGGAGAAGACGAAAAAAACCGTCATTCAATATCCGCCGGGGACCGGGTTTGCGCTGGCGCTGTTCCCCGAAGGTTTCCAGGTTATCCCGCTCTATGTTCTGGCGTCGATCGTGGTAACCGGTTTCGCACTGCTCGCGTTGAGCTGCGCATCAACGTGGTATTCGCTCGCATTGGCGGCCGTCTTCGGGGATGTCGCGATCTACCTGATGATCAATCCGACCAAGGCGAGCTATTCGATAGCGCCGACCATGATGGTCTGCGTGCTCGCGGGCTGGCTCACCGCGAAGCTGTTCAAGGATGGATCGCGGCATCGGCTTGTGCTGCTCGCGCTGGTGGGGTTGCTGATCGGCCTGTCCGTGAATTTGCGTCTGCCGAACCTGTTCCTGTCGGCGGGCTATTGCCTGTATCTCGCCGGCGCATTCCTGCTGGCGCGAAACCGGGAGACCTTCCTGCAAGGGGCGGCATTCGGCGTTGCGTTCCTGATCGGGATGGCGCCGACGCTGATCGCGAATGCGATCAATGCGGGCAGCCCCTTCACGACGACCTATGGCGGACAGGACGTCGCGCCGCCGGAGCTGGATGCAAGCGTCCTCTGGCAGTATTTCAGGGACGTGCAGTTCACCTTGCTGGCGATCGCCGCCGCATGGACCGCCTGGCTGTGGCGCTACAATCAGGGGGGCGCGAGGCAGGTCGCCATTTTGCTCGCCGCCAATCTGGTGGTGAACGCGATTTTCTTCATGACGCATCCGATCTTCACGCCCTATTACATCATGCCGATCGACATGCTCACGCTGTGGACGCTGCTGTTCGCAACGATCAATCTGCGCGGCGAGGTCGCCGCCGAGCCGGGCTTCCCGCAACTGGCAAAAGCCTTGAAGCGGCATCGGCGATCCATGGTCAGGCCTGATTCGGCAGGTCCGCGATGACGACACCAGCGTTGCGAGTTGCGGTTCTGGTGCCGTGCTTCAATGAGGAGGCGGCCGTCGCGACCGTGGTCGCCGATTTTCGCAAAGTACTGCCGGCGGCCGAAATCTTCGTCTACGACAACAATTCAAGAGATCGCACCGTCGACGTCGCGCGGGCGGCCGGCGCGGAGGTGCGTAGCGAACGCCGTCAGGGCAAGGGGCATGTCATCCGGCGGATGTTTGCCGATATCGAGGCGGACATCTACGTGCTGGTCGACGGCGACGCGACCTACGACGCCCCCAGCGCCCCACGCATGATCGATATGCTGGTCAAGGAACACCTCGACATGGTGGTGGGCTTTCGCGTCGATCAATCGGCCGCCGCCTACCGGCCCGGCCACCGCACCGGCAACTGGATGCTGACCGGCTTCCTTTCGTTGGTGTTCGGTCAGGCGTTCAAGGATATCCTTTCCGGCTACCGCGTGTTCTCGCGCCGCTTCGTCAAATCGTTTCCGGTGTTGTCGGACGGCTTCGAGATCGAAACCGAGTTAAGTGTTCATGCACTCGAACTGGCACTGCCGGTCGCCGAGATCGAGACACCCTATTTTGCCCGGCCGGTAGGGTCGTTCAGCAAGCTGAACACCTGGCGCGACGGTTTCCGGATCCTCGGCACCATCCTGAAACTCTATCGCTCGGAAAAGCCGCTGCGGTTTTTCACCGCGATCGGCGTGTTGCTGATGGTGATTTCCGTCGTCCTCGCGATCCCCGTCATCATCACCTATCTCGAGCAAGGTCTCGTTCCGCGACTACCGACCGCGGTATTGTCGATGGGTCTGATGATTATGGCGGTGCTGTCGGTTTCGTCGGGGCTGGTGCTGGATACGGTGACGCGCGGCCGCCGTGAGATGAAACTGCTGGCCTATCTGTCGCAACCGGCGATTAACAAGAAATGAGGCAATGCGGGCTTTAGTGCTGGCGGCAATGGACCGCGCCGCTGCCAGATGCTATTCCGCGCCTTACCATGAGCGAACTTTCCGTCACCATATTGCCCGAAACGCCAAAGGATGCGCAGGCGATCGAGCGCCTGCTCGAACGCACCTTCGGCCCCGGCCGCTTCGTGCTGAGTGCCTACCGGCTGCGCGAGCACGTCGATCATCTGCTCGATCTGTCGTTCACGGCACGGATCGGCACACTGATGGTCGGCTCGGTGCGCCAGTTGCCGGTTTGCATCGGCGATACCCCCGCCTTGATGCTCGGGCCGTTGACGGTCGAGCCGCCGTTTCGCAGCCGCGGCGTCGGGCGCATGCTGCTCGATCGCGCCCTTGCGGATGCCAGGGCAAAGGGCCATCGCCTGGTCATTCTGGTCGGCGACGAGGCCTATTACAGCCGTGTCGGTTTCAAGGCCGTGCCCAAGGGGCGGATGACCATGCCCGGCCCGGTCGATTACAGCCGCGTCCTGGTTGCCGAACTGGTCGACGGCGCCTTCGATGGCGTCTCCGGTGCCATTCGGCCGGACTGGAGCAAGGCGCGCTGATCTCGCCTTGCTCCAGCGGGATTGCTAGAACTTCAAATTCGCAAACGCCCGCACCCCGATGCCCGGCATCAGGACTTCGTCCTTGGAGTAGGACACCGAGTTGCGGATGTTTTCGTTCAACAGGTTGTTGCCGACCAGGCCAACCGTCATTTCCCGCGCGCCGAACCAGGACGCATCGAGCTTGGTCCTGTAACTGACCTCGGCCTTCAACAGATTATATCCCGCCGTCGGCGTCTCGCCGATCACGGCGATATCGTTCTGCGCGAAGGCGTGCAGCAGATTGACCCGCATCAACCAGTTGGCGTCGCGATAGAACAGGCCGCCTCCAAGCCTCTGCGGTGGAATACGCGGTACGTTGGTCCCGTCCTCGAAGGTCGCGCGGACAATATCGTATTGTCCCTCGATCCCGAACAGACCGTTCCAGACCGGCAGCACATCGTACTGAAACTGGAATTCGCCGCCGCGGAAGGTGGCGTCGCGCTGGGAGTAGATCGCCTGGTTGAGTTCGAGGCCCGGGCCCGCCTGGCACACGCCGTCTTCGCACGTGTTGCCGGTCAGCCGCCGATAGATGAAGCCGTTGAATTTGGTGTAATAGCCGGTGATTTCAAATCGCAACGGGCCTGTTGCCCGTCGTAGACCGACTTCGACCGATTTCGCTGTCTCGATACCCAGATTGGGATTGCCGATATCGAATGTGACGGTCGCATCGTGACCGCCGCGTGAAAACAGCTCGGCGGGCTTGGGGGCGCGCTCGACATATTGGCCGGTGATGCTCGCAACCAGATTCCATGGAAGATTCTGGATCAGGCCGATACTTCCGCTCTTCGGCGCGAAGTTGAGGTTGCGCGGCGTGGCGGGGCCAATGGCACCGGGATCGACGTTGAGGTCGAACTCATCCGGAATGAAGGCCGGTGTCGTTCCAGTCAGGTGGGCGTGCTCGATACGCCCGGCAATCTGCGCCTTTGTCGTATCGCTGAATTTCAGTTCGTTGAAGATGTATCCGGCGACCTTGGTGTTCTTGTTGGGATCCCACAAACCATTCACCGGACTGCCGATATCATCCGGGCTTGGTGCTGTGAGTTCCTGATGCGACGCCTGGATGCCGACAGCCGTAGTGAGGGCGGCGAAGCGGACGTTAAACGGTGCCAACTGTACCTCGACGCGGCCTTCCTGTTCCTTGTTGGTGAAGGTCTGGCGCACGCCCAGCGTCGTCAGATCGGCGGGGTCGGCAAGGCCGATCTCATTGTGCTTATAGTCGGTGGCGCCCGCCCAGAAACGTATGGCATCGATCGCCGCCGCGTCCGGCCGGTATTCGCCCTTGGTCGTGAATTTGGTCTGGCGCGCATCGATGCGGGTAAGGTGATCGGCGCCGTCAATGCCGGGGATGTGATAGAGCGAGTCGTTCTGCGTGACGGCCGCGCCGATGAAGCCGCCATGGAAGAAATACGAACCGCCGATTGATGCGCCGGTGGCCTGCGCCGCGGAATTCGGCTGGCGTCCATCGACCGGCCGGGTCTGGTCGAACAGATAGGGATAGCTCGGAATGTTGTAATCGCCCGACTTTCGTCCGTAGGCGTCGGCATGAATGGCAACATTGCCGCCGCCGGCGTCGAGCAGAATGCCGCCTTCGACGCCGCGATCGACCGAATTGACCGCGGTGCGGGTCTCGACGTTCAGGCACCCCGGCGCAGCATTGGCGAGCGGGGCCTTCACCGGAAGCCCATAGGTCTGAAACGGGGGTGCCGCGCAGGTGGGCAAAGCGTCCGGAATGCGGTTGTTGGTGGCGCTGACAACGCCACCGATCGCCGTGGACCCGTAACGCAGGGTTGCCGGTCCGCGGATGACCTCGATCTGGTTGGTCGAAAGCGGATCGATCGGCACGAAGTGATCTTCGCCGAGGTCCGATGCGCCGTTGCTGCCGATGCCGTTCTCGACGATGCCGACGCGATTGACGTCGAGGCCCCTGATGATCGGCCGGCTTGACGCTCCGGGTGCAAAGCTCGAGCCGGTGATCCCGGGCTTGGAGAACAAGAGATCGCCGAGCGTGCCACCGCCCTGCCGGCGGATTTCCTCGTTGGGCATGACGGTGACGGTTGCGAACTGGTCGGTCACCACCGGAAGCACGCCCTGTTGAGGTGCGGCGGCGACGGGGGCCGGTTGCGGCTGGTTATCGCGTTCGCGATTGCGGCCGGGCACGCCGCGGGCGACGCGCGCCGGCTTTCGCGCCGGGGTCACGTTTCGCCGCACGATCGGGCTTGGCGCCGTCACGGTGATTTCCGGCAGTTGTGTCGAGGAGGATGGCGCGGCCGCGTCCTGGGCCATCGCGCCGTTGCCGACCGCGCACAGCAATAGCCAGCTTGCGCCACCGATGTGGAACGCTCGTCTTTTGGTGAATGTCATTTGTCCCGATCCTGATTCCGTCAAGCGACGGATCGATTCGATTATCCCTTGGCGGATCGGCCACGTGTCACGCGGCGATCCCCTTCGGGCGCATCAGTCAATCGATGTCAGGAGGCGGGAGGGGCGCGGGACTGGAACGGCGAGCGGACCGAACTCAGATGCGCGAATTCGGCGTCGGTCGTCAGGTACAGAAGTTCGATGGCCTGCGGCAGCAGCAACAGCGGCGGTGCCGGGAATACAAGGTTGTTGGCCAGCGTAATGACGGCGCAGATCGCGCAAGCCTCTGCCGGGTGGTCGGTATCATGATTGGACGGCGGCTGCGTCCGGGCGGCTTCGCTCGCCGCATCCGGTGCGACGGGGATCGGCGCATGATCGAGGTCAACCTGCGTCAGGCTGATCGCGATTGCGGCTGCAACCGCGTGGCAGTGCCCGAACGACAGCGCAAACTGGATCGCGAGCGCGAGCAGCGCCAGCCGCGAGCCGTGTTTGACGTTATCCCGGAACCACTTCACGACAATGGAGGCCTTGTGCCGGGGCGGCCGAGGTGTCTCGGCGGCCCCAATGTAATATTATAACATCAGCGATGGTCTGAGGGGTCAACCGTGCTCGGTCCGGGTGCCGGCGCAATTCAGAGCGTGTGTGTGATTCACGCAACGGTATGCGGGGCGAGCTGATCATCGTCGATTGGGCGCAGCTGGCGTCGCAAGCCAGCCGCACAGCGACCTCGATTTTCCGGGTTGACAGCAGAACCGGGTTCGGATTGTTATGTTATAACATTACATATACGGATCACCCCATGCCTCGTCGTCCTCGTTTGGGGTTCCGCGCACTGAACAGGCTCTTTGATCTCCATGCGAAAACTCCCCGTCACCGTCTTGTCCGGCTTCCTCGGGGCTGGAAAGACAACTTTGCTGAACCACGTGCTGAACAACCGTCACGGCCTGAAAGTGGCGGTGATTGTGAACGACATGAGCTAGGTGAACATCGACGCCGACCTCGTGCGCGATGGCGGTGCGAACCTGTCGCGGACGGATGAAAAGCTGGTCGAAATGACCAATGGGTGCATTTGCTGCACGCTTCGGGACGATCTCTTGAAGGAAATTCGTGGGCTCGCCGAGAGCAACCGGTTCGATTACCTCCTGATCGAATCGACCGGCATTTCGGAACCGCTTCCAGTCGCGGCGACGTTCGATTTCCGCACCGAAGAAGGCGACAGCCTTTCCGATGTGGCGGTGCTCGACACCATGGTGACGGTGGTCGATGCGGTAAACTTGCTGCGCGATTATTCCTCAACCGACTTCATCCGGGATCGCGGCGAATCGCTCGGCGATGACGATAAGCGGACGATGGTGGATCTGCTGGTTGAGCAGATCGAATTCGCCGATGTTGTCGTGCTCAACAAGATCAGCGATGCTTCCAAAGAACAGTTGGAAGCCGCTCGCAAGATCATCCGCGCGCTGAACCCTGCCGCCGACATCGTGGAGACCAACTTTGCCAATGCGCCCTTCGAGCGCATTCTCAACACCGGGCGCTTCGATTTCGAGCGGGCGCAACAACATCCGCTCTGGTTCAAGGAACTGTACGGCTTTGCCGACCATATGCCGGAGACCGAACAATACGGCGTCGGCAGCTTCGTCTATCGCGCGCGTCGACCGTTCGAGCCGGCGAAGTTTCATCAATTCCTGAGAGAAAGCTGGGTCGGAGTCATCCGGGCAAAGGGCCATTTCTGGATCGCCACGCGTCCGCAATGGCTGGGTGAACTGAGTCAGGCCGGCGCGATTGTCCGAACCGAAGGCCTGGGATTTTGGTGGGCCAACGTGCCGGCTGACCGCTGGCCGGACGATCCGTTCTGGCGGCAGTCGCTCAAGAAGAACTGGAACGATGTTTATGGCGACCGCCGCCAGGAGATCGTCTTCATTGGTACTGACATGGACCAGGAGCTTATCAAGGCACGTCTCGATGCATGCCTTGTTGCGGGGAAGTCGGGAATGCACATCGAGGAATGGGTGGGTCTAACCGACCCGTTCCCCAGATGGCGACGTGCCGATGAGGCCGCCTAGCTGTTTGGCAGCCGCGTCTAGCGCCCCTCGCGCACCCACGTCGCCGCGAAAGCGCCGAGCAGCAGCAGCAAGCCGATCAGGCCGGCGAACATCGGCAGCACGCCGACGCCCTTGACGACGCTGGCGTCGCGCATCTTCACGCCTATCCAGCCGTCGCCGCGGAAGATGCTGGTGGAGCGCACCGGCACGATGCGGGGCAGATCGATGCTTGATCCGTCGATCACGCGTCGCGCGTCGCCGCCGGTCGCTTGCGCCAGCGGCTTGAGCATTTCGATCGTCGAAGTGACTTCGGAAAATTCCCTCGGGTTGGTCGGGCCGACATTGATCAGCGCCTTCAGCGTGCCGTCGGTCGCCTGCCACAGGCCGAGTTCGCTCGCCGGTAGGGTCGAACGCCAGGTGCCGGGATCGCTCGCGCTCAGCGTCAATTCGCGCGTGGCGCCGCTCGGCGAGGTCACCGTTACGGGTGCGACGTTGTCGGCCATGGTCTGCCGCAACACCACGAGGTCCTTGCCCTGGATCTGCAGGCGCAGTGCCTCTTCATCCAGATCAGGTTGCTTCATCAGCCAATGCGACATCCGCCGCAAGAGATCGAGATGCGGGCCGCCGCCTTCATAGCCGCGCGCCCACAGCCAGATATGGTCAGACAGCAGCAGCGCGACGCGGCCCTCGCCGAAGCGCGACAGCAGCAGCAGCGGCTTGCCGTCGGCACCGGTCATGACCGGTGGCGTGATGGCGTTGCGCGTCTCCACGGTGCGGAAGAACCGGCTCCAGCGCGGCGGCTCGCTGGCGGAGCCTTCGAGGCCGCGCGTCACCGGATGGCGCTTACCGATGTCGCTTAAGTGCGCATAAAACGGCTTCTCGGTAACGCCGACGGGTTCGGCCGGCAAAACCGAATCCAGCGGCGTGCGCCAGATGCTGGTGGTCGAGGCGTAATCGGGCCCGGCCGACACCAGCACGGCACCGCCGGCCCGTACATAGCGTGCGATGTTGTCGAAATAGGCGATCGGCAGCACGCCCTGGCGGGCGTAGCGATCGAAGATAATCAACTGGAATTCGTTGATCTTCTGCTGGAACAATTCACGGGTCGGAAACGCGATCAGTGACAGTTCGTTGATCGGCGTGCCGTCCTGCTTCTCCGGCGGACGCAGAATGGTGAAGTGCACGAGGTCGACGCTGGCGTCCGACTTCAACAAATTGCGCCAGGTGCGCTCGCCGGAATGCGGTTCGCCCGAGACCAGCAGCACCCTCAGCTTGTCGCGCACGCCATCGATCGCGACGACGGCGCGGTTGTTGACCAGCGTCAGCTCGTTTTCCAGCGGCGAGGCTTCGATCTCGACGATATTGGGACCGGCATGCTTGATGTCGATCTCGACATTGGCGGTCTGGCCGCTCTGCAACGTGCGTTCGTTGATCACTTCGCCGTCGCGGCGCACCACGATCCTGGCGCGCTGGCCGGTGACGCCCTGGTCGTCCAGCCGGTAGGTGATGGTCTGGGGCTGGCCGACGATGCCAAATCTTGGGGCGGCTGAAATCGCGATGCGGCGGTCGCGCTCGTCCTTGCGGCCGGTGACCAGCGCATGCACCGGCGCCTGGAAGCCCAACGCCGCGGCGTTGGCCGGAATGTCGTGGACCCGGCCGTCGGTGATCAGGAAGGCGCCGGCGACGCGATCGACGGGAACATCCGCCAGCGCCGACGACAACGCGCCGAACAGTTTGGTGCCGTCGGTTTCGCCGTCGGCCTGTCCGGCCTCGACGACACGCACTTCCAGTCCCTTGACCTTCTTGAGGCTGTCGACCAGGGCCTCCTGGACCTTCGCCGTCTCCTGATTGCGGGTCCCGAAATTCTGGCTCGGGCTCTTGTCGATGACCACGGCGGCGACCGACGACAACGGCTCACGGTCTTCGCGGGTGAAAGAGGGGTTGGCGAGCGCGAGCAAGATCAGCGCCAGCGCGGTGACGCGCACCGCGGCGCCCCGCGCACGGCCGATCAGCAGCAGCACGGATATCGCGACGATTGCGGCCAGCGCGATCCACAGCACGAGGCTGGGGACGAGGGGGGTGAACGCGATGCCGTACTGCATGCCGTTATTGCCCCAGCCGTTCGATGAGGGCAGGCGCGTGCACCTGGTCGGCCTTGTAGTTGCCGGTCAGCGTGTACATCACGATGTTGACGCCGGCGCGGAAGGCGAATTCGCGCTGGCGCGGCTCGCTCGGCGTCAGCGGCAGCATCGGCTGGCCGTCGGGCCGGATCGCCCAGGCCCCCGCAAGATCGTTCGAGGTGATGATGATCGGCGAGACGCCGTCGCCGCCGCGCGCGGGCCGCGATGCGGCTTCGTCGTCATCCTCGCGCGGCAGGGTTTCAACCCAGGTCTGGCCCGAGTTGAACCGGCCCGGAAAATCCCGCAGCAGATAAAACGTTTTCGTCAGCACGTGCTCGCGCGGCACCGGTTCGAGCTCGGGCACATCGAGCGAGGAGAGAATCTCGCGCAAGGTGCGCATGCCCGGCGTCTGCGATGCGCCGTTTTCGCCCGGCGGCGCCTCGATGGCGTCGCGGGTGTCGAACACGACCGTGCCGCCCTGCTTCATATAGGCGTCGATGCGGTTGATGGCGTCCTGCGGCGGTTTTGGCGCACCCGGTACCACCGGCCAGTAGATCAGCGGGAAGAACGCCAGCTCGTCGCGCGCGGGATCGATGCCGACGGGATCGCCGGCTTCCAGCGCGGTGCGCTGGGCGAGAAACAGGGTCAGTCCCGATAGGCCTGACTTGACGATGGAATCGACGTCGGCATTGCCGGTCACGACATAGGCGAGGCGCGTCTGCGAGACCGACTTGATCGCAAAATCGTCATTGTCGGCGGCGCGCAGCGGCGAGGGCGCGATCGATGTCGCGGCCAGGATCATCGCCAACACCAATGCTGCGGGTGCGGCACGCCGCCGCCACAGCGCCGCAAGGCCCGCTCCGAGCATGGCGACCACGATCGCATCGATCAGGAACAGTGCCAGCGATGACGACAACAGGATGCCGCGCAGATCGCGCGGTTCGGCGTTGGTATAGCTGGCGCGGCGGGCCCGCAGCGACGTCGTGTCGAGTGCTGCGATACGATCGGCTGAGGCCAGCGTGTTGACGGCGATCGGACCTTCGGCCGCGCCATAGAAGCCCGGCGGATGATCCGCGGTGGCGCGGTCGCGATAATCGGCCGGCATCGGCTTGGCGGTGGAGGGCGGCGGGCCGAATGCGCCAAAGCCATCGAGCGTGCGCAGCGGCGCCACGGTCTCGACATTGGTCGCTTCCCTGGCGACGCCCGCGCCCGGCTTTTGCGTGTAGCCGGACGTGTCGACCAGCCGCCGCAGCATCTCGACGAAGCTGCCGGACATCGGCAGGTCGGACCAGCGCGAGTCGGCGCCGACATGGAACAGGCTGAGGATGCCCTTGCCGCGATGTTCGCCGGTTACCAGCGGTGTGCCGTCTTCCAGCGAGGCCCAGCTCTTGGTTGCCAGCACGGCATCTGGTTCAGCCAGAACCTGGCGGTTGACGGTGACGTCCTTCGGTACCTGCAAGCCCGCGAACGGGCCGTCGGCGGCGAACGAGGCCATATGCTGCGGCTTTTCCCAGGTCAGGCTGCCGCCAAGGCTGCGGCCGCCGCGGCGCAGTTTGACCGGCACCAGATCGTCATCGGCCTGAGCGAGACGGGGACCTGCGAAACGCACCAGCACGCCGCCCTGGGCGATCCAGGCGTTGAGGCGTTCGCGGATTTCCGGCGACAGCGTGCCGACATCGGCCAGCACGATCATCGGCAGCCGTTGATCGAGAAACTGTCCGATCACCTGCTGCGGCGCGCCGCGGTCGCCGAGCCGCACGTCGGCGAACGGCGACAGCGCGCGGGTGAGATAGAAGGTCGAGGCGAGCAGCGGCTGCGCGGTGTCGCTGGTGGCGCCCGTGACGACACCGATCGCGCGCCGCCGCCATCGCTTGTCGAGCAGCTGCACGGCGCCGGCGGATCGCTCGCCGGCGATTTCCAGCCGCGAGATGTCGTTGCGCAACTCGACCGGCAGCTCGAACGCGGCTTCGGCTTCGCGGTCCTGCGGTCCGAACGCATAACGGGCCTCGCCGATCGGCGAACCCTTGGCGTCGATCGCACGCACCACGCCGGCGGCAATGCCGCTGTTGGTGCGCAGTACTTTCACCGTCATCTTCGCCGCGGCGTTCTCGGCGGCGACCAGCGCCAGGGCTGGGGATGCGCCGCCTTCATAGATCGTCAGCGTGCGGTCGCCGACCGTCTTGGCCAGCGCCTCCAAAAATTCGGCGCCGCGCCCGGTGTCGACGCCGTCGGATAGCCAGACGAGTTCGGCATCGCCGGTGGTCTTGAGGAAGCGATCGAGTGCGGCGAGCGTTTCGACGCGCTCGATCGAATAGGGCTTTGGCGCCAGCTGGCGCAACGCGACGCGGGCCGTGCCCCCCGGCATCAGCGTGACGTCGCGCGCCGGCTCGGACAATGGTACCAGCGCGACGCCGCGGCGGTCGTTGTCGGCGTTGGCGATCAATTCGTCGGCGGCCTTGATCCTCGTTTCCCAGCTCGAGGCTGCGCTCCAGCCGTCATCGAGCAGGATCACCAGCGGCGCCCTGCTGCCGCCGGCGGCGGTCTGTGGATTCCAGATCGGACCAGCGGCGGCGAGGATCACCAGGGCTGCTGCGGTCAGGCGCAGCAGCGTCAGCCACCACGGCGTCCGCGACGGGGTTTCCTCCTTGGGCTTGATGTCGAACAGCAGCCGCGTCGGCGGAAATTCGATCCGTCTCGGCCGCGGCGGCATCACCCGCAGCAGCCACCACAGCACCGGAAGGGACAAGAGACCCAGCAGCAGCAGCGGTTGTGCAAAGGAGAGGGGCAGGCCCGCGATCATGCGCTTCGCCCCGCTTTGACGGTCGAGGAACGCGCCGTGCCCTTGCTCACCATCATGCCCGAGTGCAGGAACAACAATAGCTCGGCCGCGGAGCGGCTGGTGGTATGGGTTGAAAACAGCCAGTCGAGCTTGTTGGTCTCGCCCCGGATCTCGTCGCGATGCAGCGCCACGCGCGCGACATAGTCGCTGGCCCAGCTCTCGGCGCGGCCGGCGGTGATGACGCCGCCGCTTTCCGGTTCGACGAACTCGACGCGTCCGGAATAGGGAAAGGTCTCTTCGGCGGGATCGACGATCTGGATCAGCGTGCCATGCGCGCCGGAAGCCGACAGGCCCGCGAGCATGGTGCGTATTTCGCTCATCGGCGACCAGAAATCCGACAGCACCACGATCTCGGCCAGCGCCGACGGGATGAACGACGGCGGCAGGCTCGCGCGCGCGGCATCGTCATGCAGCATCGCCTGCGCCATCTTGTCGATGACGCTGCGGCTGGCGGTCGGGTTCATCAGGCCGGGGATGCCAACGCGCTCGCCGCCGGCGACCAGAAGTTCAGCCAGCGCGAAGGTCACGATCAGGCCGCGCTCCAGCTTGCTGTCGCGCGCCTGCTTCGAGGCAAAGGCCATCGAGGGCGAGCGGTCGGGCCACACCCATACGGTGTGCGCGGCCTCCCATTCCTGCTCGCGGACATAAAGATGATCGTCGCGCGCCGAGCGGCGCCAGTCGACGTTCTGCGACGGCTCGCCGGAGACGAAGCGGCGGTATTGCCAGAAACTTTCGCCGGAGCCGGCGCGGCGGCGGCCGTGCAGGCCGTGAATGACGTTGGCGGCGATGCGGCGGGCTTCAAGCACGAGACGCGGCAGCGATGCGGCGAGCGTACGGCTTTCGCCATCGGCACGTCGGATTGCTGTGATCTCCCCGTTGGCGTGCTTGGTCTCTGCGGCCATCAACCAATCCGCGTCTTCAATTGCCTGATTACGTCAGGAATGGTGCGGCCTTCCGCGCGCGCCGAGAATGTCAGCGCCATGCGGTGTTTGAGCACCGGTTCGGCAAGGTCGAGCACATCGTCGATCGAGGGCGCGAGACGGCCGTCGAGCAGCGCGCGGGCGCGGACCGCCAGCATCAGCGACTGGCTGGCGCGCGGACCGGGGCCCCAGGCGATCAGCTTCTCGCTCTCGCCATCCGGATTGGGACGCGCGGCCCGCACCAGCGAAAGAATGGCCTCGACCACGCTGTCGCCGACCGGCAGGCGGCGCACAAGCCGCTGGGCGGTGATCAGGATCTCCGCGTTCATGGAGGCCTTGGCGAGCGTCTCATCCGCGCCGGTGGTCTCGAACAGGATGCGGCGCTCGGCGTCGCGGTCGGGATAGTCGACGTCGATCTCCATCAGGAAGCGGTCGAGCTGGGCTTCTGGCAGCGGATAGGTGCCTTCCTGTTCCAGCGGGTTCTGGGTCGCGAGCACATGGAACGGCTTGGGCAGATCGTGCCGCGCGCCTGCAACGGTAATGTGCTGTTCCTGCATGGCTTGCAGCAGGGCCGACTGGGTGCGCGGGCTGGCACGGTTGATTTCGTCGGCCATCAGAAGCTGCGCGAATACCGGGCCCGAGATGAAGCGGAACGAGCGTTTTCCGGAGTTGCTCTCGTCCAGCACTTCGGCGCCGAGAATGTCCGACGGCATCAGGTCAGGCGTGAACTGGATGCGCTTGGCATCGAGACCGAGCGTGATACCGAGGGTTTCGACCAGCTTGGTCTTGGCGAGGCCCGGGACGCCGATCAGGAGCGCATGACCGCCGGACAGGATCGTCACCAGGGTGTTTTCGATCACCCGTTCCTGGCCGAAAATGACGGTGGAGATGGCTTCTTTCGCGGCCTTGATCTGGCCGGCGACTTGTTCGGCCGAACGGACGATTGCGTCCTCGAGCTTTTCGACACCATCTGCGCCAGGCATATCCATCTCCTTCACCGCTTCATGACCCCGCCGAATGCGTCGTCATGCCACGAACCTCATGCTAAACCTGCGCAAAGGCCGTGTATTCGCTGAATTAAACTATCCCCACATTATCGGTATATGGGGGTATGAACGGCATCACGATATGGCGAGAATATTGTTCCCGCTCACGTCTCTCGGACGTGCACCAATCGTGCCAGATTGAGCCGCAGAAGCTTTAAGGCAAACAATGGCGAAGCAAGGGCAAACCAGCAAACCAGGCCGTGAAAACACCGGTCTCGAAGGGCTGACCGCCGCAGCGACCGATGCGGCAAAAGCCAGCCCCGCCGGACGCGGCCTGCCGCCGGTGCATCTGTGGAATCCGCCGTTTTGCGGCGATCTCGACATGCGAATCGCCGGCGATGGCACGTGGTTCTACATGGGCACGCCAATCGGGCGGCCGGCGCTGGTGCGGCTGTTTTCGACCATCTTGAAGCGCGAGGACGGCAAGCACTTTCTCGTGACCCCGGTAGAAAAGGTTGGCATCCGTGTCGACGATGCGCCGTTCCTGGCGGTCGAAATGCAGAACGAGCAAAGCGAGGGTGGTGGCCGCCTGCTGCGCTTCCGCACCAATGTGGACGATTGGGTGCCCTGCGACGGCGGGCACCGGTTGCGGTTCGAGATGGCCGCCGACGGCGGGCTCACGCCCTATCTTCACGTGCGCAGCGATCTCTGGGCCAAGGTCACCCGCGCGCTCTATTACGATCTGGTTGACATGGGGGAAGAGCGGGTGGTCGATGGACAGCCAATGTTCGGAATCGAATCCGGCGGCGAATTCTTCGCGATGGCCGATGCGAAGCAGGTGAGGGACGCGCTTTGAACGAGCCGATGCTGAAGAAGATGGAACCGGCTGCGGTCAGCTCGGCGGAATTCTTCGCGCGGACCAAGGCGCGGCTGAACTTCGATGTCCCGCCCGGCCTGATCGATCCCAATATCATTCCCAGAACCGGCGACGAGGGCAATGATCGGATGCTCGAGATCATCGCCCAGGAACAGCCGGTGCGGCCGGCGGCGGTGCTGATCCCGGTGGTGGATCATCCGGAGCCGACGGTGCTGCTGACGCAGCGCTCGGAGCATCTGAGCAGCCATGCCGGCCAGATCTCGTTTCCCGGCGGCAAGATCGATGCGACCGATGCTTCACCGATGGATGCTGCCTTGCGCGAGGCCGACGAGGAAGTCGGGCTGAAGCGCGACTTCATCGAGCCGATCGGCTATCTCGATCTCTATGGTACCGCGTTCGGCTTTCGCATCCTGCCGACGGTGGCGCGGGTGAAGCCCGGGTTCAAACTTGACATCAACGAGGGCGAGGTCGTCGACGCCTTCGAGGTGCCGCTGGCGTTCCTGATGAATCCGGAGAACCACCAGATCCACTCCAAGGAATTCCGCGGCATGGAGCGTTCCTATTACGCGATGCCGTTCGCCGAGCGTTACATCTGGGGCGCGACGGCCGGCATCCTGCGGGTATTGTACGAGCGGATTTATCTCGCATGATCCGTCCGGTATTGACCGAACTTGCAATTTTTTTGATCCCGTTCGCGGCGTACGCGCTGTTCCTGATTGCAACCCGTTCCGGCGTGCTGGCAAAATCTTCCTGGCCGGCGCATCTCGTCGCCAAGCTCGTGCTGGGGTCGCTGCTGCTCGTGATCGTCAGTTTCGTCCTGCTCGCGCATTTCAGAGGTGCGCCGCCGGATTCGACCTACGTTCCCGCCCATATCGAGAACGGCAAGTTCGTTCCGGGTACCGATAAGCCTGGAGCGCGGAAATGAGCGAGGTGCGCGTGCTCGCCGATACGCCCTGGCTCAAATCAGGACCGGCTGCCCGCGTGCTCGCTCTGCTCAACGGTAATAACGAGGAAGCCCGCGTGGTCGGCGGCGCCGTCCGCAATGCGCTTCTGAACATCCCGCCCGGCGATATCGACATCGCCACCACGGCGCTGCCTGATGAAGTGGCGCGTCGCGCCAAAGCGGCGGGCATCAAATGCGTGCCGACCGGCATCGAGCATGGCACCGTGACGCTGGTGGTCGACGCCGAGCCGTTCGAGGTCACGACCTTGCGCGAGGATACCGAGACCTTTGGCCGCAAGGCCAAGGTCGCGTTCGGCCGCGACTGGGTTCGCGATGCGGAGCGGCGCGACTTCACCATCAACGGCCTGTCCGTCGATGCCGACGGCGTCGTGCACGATCATGTCGGCGGGCTCGCCGATATCGCTGCCCGTCGCGTGCGTTTCATCGGCGACGCCGGTCAGCGCATCGCCGAGGATTATTTGCGTATCCTGCGGTTCTTCCGCATGAACGCCGTCTATGGCATTGGCGCGCCCGACCGCGCCGGCTATCTCGCCTGCATTGGCGGCCGTGCGGGACTGGCCAGTCTTTCCGCCGAACGCGTGCGGATGGAAATGTTGAAGATCATGATCGCCGAGGGCGCGCTGGTTGCCGTCACCGCGATGGGGGATGCCGGTCTTCTGCAAGCGATCTTCGGCGGCGTTGTCTACACCGGCCCATTGGCTGCGATGATATCGACGGAACACATGCTGGGGCTGACGCCGAGCCCGGTTCGCAGGCTTGGCGCGCTCTCGGTGGCGGTAACCGAGGATGCCAAACGTGTCGCGGCGCGGCTGCGTCTGACCAACGCCGAGGCCAAGGCGCTCGACTCCATGGGGCACCGCTGGTGGCGGCTCGCCGACATGGACGAGGCGAGGGCGCGGCGGCGGCTCTACCGGCTCGGCGAGGAACAATATCGCGACCGGCTGCTGCTGGCCTGGGCGCGCTCAGGAGGGAGCCAAGACTTCGCTGACAATCGCGCCGCCTATTGGCGTGAGTTTGCCACCCTGCCGCAGCGCTGGAGCGCGCCGAAATTCCCGCTGAAGGCGGCTGATTTCATCGCGCGCGGCATTGCCGAGGGCCCGGCGCTCGGCCACGTGCTGACGCTGGCGGAGGACGCCTGGCTGGCGGCGGATTTTCCACTCGATCAACCCGCGCTGTCGGCCATTGCCGACCAGACCGTCGCCCGTTTCACCCGCGACCACCGGCTGTGAAACGGCAACCGTGAATATTCTCGCAGGCTTTGCCGACATCTCGATCGTCCAGCTGTTGCTGGTCGCCGGCGTGGCGCTGTTTGCCTCCGTGGTCGGCGGCCTCGCCGGCTATGGCACCGGCGCGCTGATGCCGCTGGTGCTGGTGCCGTTGATCGGCGCCGAGCCGGTGGTGCCGATCATCGCGATCTCCTCGATCTTCACCAATATCAGCCGCTTCGTCGCCTATGTCCGCTATGCCGACCGCCGCCGCGCGCTGATCGTGATATCGGCCGCGGCGCTGACCACGGCGCTCGGGGCTTACGGCTATACGCGGCTGTCCGGTGCCGGCGCGGCGCTGGTGATCGGCAGCATGCTGATTCTGAGCGTGCCGCTGCGCCGTTTTGCCAAAGGCCGCGATATCAGGATCAGCGACGCCGGACTTGGCGCCGGCGCGGTCGGGTATGGCGTGGTGGTCGGCGGCACCTCGGGCTCCGGCGTGATCCTGCTGTCGCTGCTGATGGCGGTCGGCCTCGAAGGCGCAGCCGTAATCGCCACCGACGCCGTGATCTCGGTGGCGACCTCAATCATCAAAATTTCGGTGTTTGGCCTGGCCGGCGCCGTCACCGCGCAGGTGCTCGCCTTTGCAATCCTGATCGGGGCTATCTCGATTCCCGGCGCGTTCCTCGCCAAGGCCTTTGTCGAGCGCATGCCGGTGCATATCCACACCGCGATCCTCGATGCCGCCGTCATTACCGGCGGCGTGGTGATGATCTCAACCGCCGCGCGGTCTCTGTTCGGCTAGCTCTCTTCGGTTCGAAGGTCGGCTGGAATGCCCGGGAAAACGATGCCGCCGGGTATCCCGACCCGGCGGTATCGCGGGGAGTTATTACGCTACCTTCTTGCTCTTTTTCTTCTTGTGGTCGTCGTCCTCATCCTCGTCGTCTTCGCTCTCGTCTTCGTCCTGATCGTCTTCGTCCTGATCATCGTCTTCCGCATCATCGATTTCGGCAGGCTCGAGGACCGCCTTGGGAAGCGTTTCGCGAAACAAATCGCCTTCGCCGCCCATCCACAGGCACTCGACCGTGTCGTCGTTGACCTCGGCCACCGTCACCGGGTGACCGCCGGATTTCAGAATAACAACGTCGCCTGGCTTCAATTCCATGATCTTCCCTCCGCGCTGATTGACGCGACGAACAGGCTATCGATCTGTCATGACAGGCGGATCACGACCGGCCGTTTTCGTGGTGGAGATTTGAGCGGTGGAACCGAAGCTTCTAGTCTAGACTCTTGTTCTGACGCGTTCCTTCACGCGAACCGGTATCCACTTCGCTCGAAAACGCTCTAAGGCAACAGTTCGCTCAGTGAGCGGATGATGCGGTCGGGCTTGACCGTGGAATCCGCGGGCAGGCCGTCGCCGTGCACGTCGATCCAGATCGCGTAGATGCCGAGGCGCTGCGGCGCCACGACTTCCCATTCCAGATTGTCGCCGATCATCCAGGTCTCGGGCGCGGTGACGCCGAGGGCCTCCATCGCGTGCAGATAGGCGCGCTCTTCCGGTTTGCCGAAGCCGTGCTCGCCCTCGATCTGGATGTGATCGAATCTGTGCGACAGCGCGAACCGTTCGACCTTGGCGCGCTGCGGACCGGCGGCGCCGTTGGTCACCAGTGCCAGCTTCACCCCGTGTGCCTTCAGCGCGTCGATCGCGTCGTGCGCGCCGGGGAAGACGAACATCTCCTCCTCGCGGTAGGCATGGAACCGGTTGGCGAGCCGCGTCGCCAGATCCGGCGACAGCGGCGCGTGGCCGGCGGCGGCAAGCGCTGCAAATCCGTTGCCGACCACCACGTGCCGGGCCTCCGCGAGCTTCAGCCGCCATTCGGCTGCGGCCGCGGCCCAGAATTTCCGGCCGGACTCCACGATCGCCGCGGCGACCTGTTGCGATGAGATGGAGCCCAACTCATCGGCAAATTCCGCCGCGACATTGTTCCAGGCGATCTCGGGGCGGCCATAGGCCGACAGGATGGTGTCGTCCATGTCGATCAGCATCGCGCGAGGCAGCTTTGTCATCTTGTTCAGGGCCATCTTGTTCAGGGCCATTTCACTTCGGGCGGCATCGACGACAGGATTGAATCGACATTGCCGCCGGTCTTCAGGCCAAAGGTGGTGCCGCGATCGTAGAGCAGGTTGAATTCGACGTAGCGTCCGCGGCGCACCAGTTGCTCCTCGCGATCGGCCGGCGTCCAGGAGGTGCCGAAATTCTTCCGTACCAGTTCGGGGTAAATTTTCAGGAAGGCGCGGCCGACGTCCTGGGTGAAGGCGAGGTCGGCATCCCAGTCGCCGGAATCGTGGTGATCATAAAAAATGCCGCCGATGCCGCGGGCTTCCTTGCGATGCGGCAGGTAGAAATATTCGTCGCACCATTTCTTGTACCGGTCGTAATCGGCAACGCCGTTCGGCCCGGTGCAGGCCTCCTTCATCGCCGCGTGAAAGGCGATCGTGTCGGCGTCTTCCTGGCTGCGGCGCCGGTCGAGCACCGGCGTCAGGTCGGCGCCGCCGCCGAACCACGCCTTCGTCGTCACCACGAAGCGGGTGTTCATATGCACGGCGGGAACGTGCGGGTTGCGCATATGCGCGATGACAGAGATGCCGGATGCCCAGAACCTGGGGTCATCGGTGGCGCCCGGAATCTGCGAGCGGAATTCGGGGCTGAATTCGCCATGAACCGTCGAGCAATGCACGCCGACCTTCTCGAACAGCCGTCCGTACATCATCGACATCACGCCGCCACCACCGGGTTTGCCGGTATGGTCGGCACGGTCCCACGGCGTGCGCACGAAGCGTCCCGCGCTGCCGGGATAGAGCGAGGCGGGCGCATCGTCTTCCAGCCGCTCGAAGGCCGCGCAGATGTCGTCGCGCAGCGTCTCGAACCAGCCCCGCGCCCGTGCCTTGCGATCCTCGATGACGGCGATGTCCATCGGTCTAGCCTTGCGGGCCGTAATAGGTGCAGCTCTCGTTGCAGCTGTCGCGGTGAACGCTGACGCGGGTGATCTTTCCGGCGTGCTGGACCCGCTCCCAGATGAAGCGGGACAGGTTTTCCAGCGTCGGCGGGCCGAGCGCCTCGACCTTGTTGAGGAGCTTGTGGTCGAGCGTCTTCTGGACCTCCGCCATGCTGCGTTCGAGCAGGCCGAGATCGAGCACCATCCCCGTGGCGGGATCGGGCGTGCCGCGCATGCTCACTTCGGCGCGAAACGAGTGGCCGTGAATCTCTTCGCTATCAGCGCCGAAGGTCGTTCCCGGCAGCGAATGCGCGGCCTCGAAGCGAAACGATTTTGTCAGTTCCCACATTGCGAAAGCTCAAATCCTGTCTGATGCCAGTACTACCTGATACCGAGTGTCTTGTGCGTCTGCAGGCTGAGTCGCCATTGGGGGTGCTGCAGGCAATAGTCGATCGCGCGCGCGGTATTTGCGGTCACGTCGGGTCCATCCATCGGCTGCAGCGAGAAGCGCTCGAAGGCGAGACCTTCGAATTGCTCGGGGGCTGCACCTGCTTGCGGATAGACCAGCTTCAGTTCGTGGCCCCGGCGCACCACGAGATCGGAGCCGGCTTTCGGGCTGACGCAGACCCAGTCCATGCCCTCGGGCGGCTCGATGGTGCCGTTGGTTTCAATGCCGATCTCGAAGCCGCGCGCATGCAGCGCGTCGATGAACGGCGTGTCCACCTGCAGCAGCGGCTCGCCGCCGGTCAGCACGACGTAGCGGTTGGCGTTGGCGCCGGTCCATTGCGCGGCGATGGTATCGGCGAGCTCATCGGCCGAGGCGTAGCGGCCGCCCAGCGTGCCGTCGGTGCCGACGAAATCGGTGTCGCAGAATTTGCACGTGGCGGAAGCGCGGTCCTGTTCTCGGCCAGTCCAGAGGTTACAGCCGGCGAAACGGCAAAACACAGCCGCGCGACCGGCATGCGCGCCTTCGCCCTGGAGGGTCAGAAATATCTCTTTGACCGCGTAACTCACCATCTCTCCATCAGGTCTCGATCAAGCCTTGGAACCGGTTTGCCGCAGCGCCTCGCCTAGTGCCATGGCGGCCGCCATCGCGACGTTGAGCGAACGCAGGCCCGGCTTGATCGGGATCACCAGCCGCGCATCGGCGACGCCGGCGACCTCGTCGGGGACCCCCGCGGATTCCCGCCCGAACAGCAGGACGTCGTCCCGCTGGTAGTGGTAATCCAGATAGGAACCGGCCCCCTTGGTCGTAAGCAGGACCAGCCGGAAACCCCCGTCGTTACGCCATTGTTCGAATTTTGACCATGAGTCGTGGCGTGTAATAGCGACATGGTCGAGATAGTCCATGCCGGAGCGGCGGAAACGCCGGTCGGAGACCGGAAAGCCCGCGGGCTCGATAATGTGGGCCGCGACATCCAGGCACGCGCACAGGCGCAGAATCGTTCCGGTGTTCTGGGGGATATCGGGCTGGAAAAGCGCTATCTGCATGATGTTGGCGGCCTGTGAAGCCCTGATGAAATGACTGAATAATCACAGCTCGACGCGGATTTAGTGCATTGCACGCTTGCGAGCCGATAGCGGGCTTGCGCTCTTACGGCAAGGGTGCCAATAGAACGATTCTGGACTGCTTGTTCCGCCGGATTGGCCGGAAAAAGTGGTCTTTCTGCCGCCGCGGGGGCCGCGGGCGCCGGCAGCCTCTTTTGGGCGCGATTCCAGCGTCTCCGGGGCGGTTTCGCTGGCTGCAGATGAGAAAGGGCTTGGAATCGTGACGACAGCGTCTTCGGCGGACCATCCGACACGCCGTGATTTCCTTTTTGTTGCAACGGGAGCCGTCGCCGCCGTAGGCGCCGCCGCCACAGTGTGGCCGCTCGTTGCCCAGATGAACCCGGACGCCGCGACGATCGCGGCCGGTGCGCCGATCGAGGTCGATCTGACGCCGATCGCCGAGGGACAGGACATCAAGGTGTTCTGGCGCGGCAAGCCGATTTACATCAGCCATCGCACCAAGAAGCAGATCGAAGAGGCGCAAAAGGTGTCGCTGTCGAGCCTGCCCGATCCGCAGCCCGACTCGGCACGCGTCAAGGCGGGCCATGACCAGTGGCTGGTCGTGATCGGCATCTGCACCCATCTCGGCTGCATCCCGATCGCCCATGAGGGCAGTTACGACGGCTTCTTCTGCCCCTGCCACGGTTCGGTGTACGACACCTCGGGCCGCATCCGCTCGGGACCGGCGCCCAGCAACCTGCCGGTGCCGCCCTACACGTTCGTTTCCGATACCAAAATCCAGATCGGCTAAGGCCCGGACGCCCGTCCGGGACCTTAATCCGTCGCGTCGTTTTACTTCCTCAGGATCGCATCAATGAGCGGACCATCCGATTTCCAGCCGACCAATCCCGCCTTGAAGTGGATCGAACGGCGTCTCCCGATCATGGGCCTCGTCCATTCCTCGTTCGTGGCCTATCCGACGCCGCGTAACCTGAACTACTGGTGGACCTTCGGCGCCATCCTTTCGCTGATGTTGGGCCTGCAGATCCTGACCGGCGTGATCCTGGCGATGCACTACACGCCGCATGCCGACATGGCCTTCAAGTCGATCGAACTGATCGTCCGCGACGTCAATTACGGCTGGCTGCTGCGCAATATGCACGCCTGCGGCGCCTCGATGTTCTTCTTCGCCGTCTACATCCACATGTTCCGCGGCCTGTATTACGGGTCGTACAAGGAGCCGCGCGAAGTCCTCTGGATCCTCGGCGTCATCATCTACCTCTTGATGATGGCGACCGGCTTCATGGGCTATGTGCTGCCATGGGGCCAGATGAGCTTCTGGGGCGCCACCGTCATCACCAATCTGTTCTCCGCCGTGCCGTATTTCGGCGAGAGCATCGTGACGCTGCTGTGGGGCGGCTATGCGGTCGGCAACCCGACGCTGAACCGCTTCTTCTCGCTGCACTATCTCTTGCCGTTCGTGATCGCCGGCGTGGTCGTGCTGCACGTCTGGGCGCTGCACGTTGCGGGCCAGAACAATCCGGCCGGCGTCGAGGCGAAGACCGAAAAGGACACCGTGCCTTTCACGCCCTACGCGACCATCAAGGATGCGTTCGGCGTCTCCTGCTTCCTGCTGTTCTTCGCCTGGTTCATCTTCTACATGCCGAACTATCTCGGCGATGCCGACAACTACATCCCCGCCAATCCCGGCGTGACACCCGCGCACATCGTGCCCGAATGGTACTATCTGCCGTTCTACGCGATCCTGCGCTCGATCCCGAACAAGCTCGCCGGTGTGGTGGCGATGTTTGGCGCGATCATCATCCTGGCGTTCCTGCCCTGGCTCGATAACGCGCGGACCCGCTCCTCGAAATATCGTCCGCTGGCGAAGCAGTTCTTCTGGATCTTCGTCGTGGTCTGCCTCGGGCTCGGCTATCTCGGCTCGCAGCCGCCGGAAGGCATCTACGTGATCGCCGGCCGTATCCTGACCTTCTTGTATTTCGCCTATTTCCTGATCCTGCTGCCGCTCTTGAGCCGGATCGAGACGCCGCGGCCGGTGCCGAACTCGATCGCCGACGACGTGCTGGCCAAGCACGGCAGCAAGGTGGCCTCAGTGGTGGTCGCGATCGTCGTCGCCGGCGGTCTCCTGGTCGGCGGTGCGCAGAACGCACGCGCTGAGGACCATGGCGTCGCGCCGCCCGGAAACAAGTGGTCGTTCTCCGGCCCGATGGGCAAGTTCGATCGTGGCGCGCTGCAGCGCGGCCTGAAGGTCTACAAGGAAGTCTGTGCGTCCTGTCACGGCCTGTCCTACGTCGCCTTCCGTAACCTCGCCGAAGCCGGCGGTCCCGGTTATTCGGTGGCGCAGGCGGCAGCGTTTGCGTCCGATTACAAGATCAAGGACGGCCCGGACGACAAGGGTGAGATGTTCGAGCGGCCGGGCCGGCCGGCCGACTATTTCCCGTCGCCGTTCCCGAACGAGAATGCGGCGCGTGCCGCCAATGGCGGCGCATTTCCGCCGGATCTGTCGCTGATCACCAAGGCGCGTTCCTACAAGCGCGGCTTCCCGATGTTCCTGGTCGACTTCTTCACCCAATACCAGGAGCAGGGCCCGGATTACGTTTCGGCCGTGCTGCAGGGCTATGAAGACAAGGCGCCGGCCGGCTTCTCGCTCCCGGAAGGTTCCTACTACAACAAGTATTTCCCCGGCCACGCCATCAAGATGCCAAAGCCGCTCAGTGACGGCCAGGTGACGTATGACGACGGTGCGCCGGCCACCGTCGCGCAGTACTCCAAGGACGTCACCACGTTCCTGATGTGGACCGCGGAACCGCACATGGAGGCGCGCAAGCGGCTCGGTCTGCAGGTGTTCGTGTTCCTGATCCTGCTCACGGGCCTGCTCTACTTCACCAAGAAGAAGGTCTGGGCCAACGCGCACTAGGCGCTGGGTTCATCGCAATTCGGAAAAGCCCCCTCTGGGCGCTTTTTTGTTGTTGGGTTCGTCATTGCGAGCGTAGCGAAGCAATCCATAGTCCCGCAGCGCAAGCATGGATTGCTTCGTCGCTTTGCTCCCTTGCGCAAACGCTCTGCGTTTGTCGCAGGCAATGACGGGAACCGATTGCTTCCTGATCCCACAGCGGACAAAATGGCCGCCAATCGCTCCCCAAAAAATACGGAGGACCTCATGGGAACCAGCATCACTTTCAAGCGTCCCGACGGCAAGGACGCGGCCGGCTATCTCGCCAATGCCGCGCGCGGCAATGCGCCGGGCGTGGTCGTGATCCAGGAATGGTGGGGGCTGCAGGACCAGATCAAGGGCATGTGCGACCGCTTCGCGGCTGCCGGCTTCGACGCGCTGGCGCCGGATCTCTACAAGGGCACGGTGGTGCCGTATCACGACACCGACGCCGCCGGCAAAGAGATGAACTCGCTGGATTTCATGGATGCGACGACGCAGACGGTGCGCGGCGCCGCGCAATATCTCGCCAAGAACGGCGCCAAGGTCGGCCTGACCGGCTTTTGTCTCGGCGGCGCCGTCACCATCATCGGCGCCACCAAAATTCCGGAACTCACGGCCGGTGTCGTGTTCTACGGCATCCCGCCGGAGCAGGCGGCGAAACCGGCGGATGTCAAAATTCCGCTGCAGGGCCATTTCGCCAACAAGGACGACTGGTGCACGCCCGCGCTGGTGGACGGTTTCGAAAAGGCAATGAAGGAAGCGGGCAAATCGCTGGAGCTGTTTCGCTATGACGCCGAACACGGTTTTGGCAATGAGCAGCGCCTGTCGGTGCACGACCGGCAATGCGCGGAACTGGCCTGGGGCCGCGCGACGGAGTTTTTCAGGAAGCATCTGGGGTAATCTGAGAATGCTTGCTCGTCATTGCGAGCAACAAGCGCTTCGCGTTTGTTGCAGGCAATGACGGTAGATCAGAGGGTGAGAATGATAATCTTCTGCACAGGCGCATCGGGTTATATCGGCGGATCGGTGGCCGCCCATCTCGTGGCCGCCGGACATCAGGTCACCGGCCTGGTTCGTTCCCGGGAAAAGGCCGATGCGGTGCGCGCCCGCGGCATCCAGCCGCTATTGGGAACACTGGATGACGTGGAAATCCTGGCGCAGGCGGCGCGTGCCGCCGACATCGTCATCAATGCAGCGAGTGCCGATCACCCCGGCGCGGTGGATGCCCTGCTTGGCGCGCTCATCGGAAGCGGCAAGCCGTTCATCCATACGTCCGGATCAAGCATCGTCGGCACGCGCGCGCAGGGACAGCGGTCCGATGCGGTCTTTGACGAGGATACGCCGATCACCCCGGTGCCGGCCCGGGCTGCGCGGGTCGCGTTGAACGAGCGCATTCTCTCATATCGCGACCAGGGCTGCCGTCCGGTCATCATCTGCCCGAGCCTGATCTATGGCCTCGGGCATGGCGTTGATCCGCACAGCACGCAGGTGCCGCTGCTGATCGATCTTGCCAAAAAACGCGGGGGCGCTGCCCATGCCGGCCCCGGCGAGAATATTTGGTCCAACGTGCATATCGACGATCTGGTGTGGCTCTACGCGCTCGCGATCGAGAAGGCGCCGGCTGGTGCGTTCTTCTTCGCCGAGAACGGCGAGAATTCCATGCGCGAGGTTTGTGAAGCCATCAATCGCATGCTGGGTTATGCGGGACCGCCATCGGCGATATCAATCGAAGAGGCGGCCGCCGAATGGGGCGAAGGCACGGCGGAATACACGATGGCCTCCAATAGCCGGGTGCGTGCGGCGCGAGCGCGAGAACTCGGCTGGAAGCCTCAGGCGCGGAGCCTGATCGAGGAGATCGAGCAGGGGTGTTATCGGTAGCAGTCCCAACCGCGTCGTCGTCCCGGCGAACGCCGGGACCCATAGCCACCAGCGTTAATTGTTTTGCTCGCTGATCGTTGTCTTGCTTTTTCAACAACTGGGGCTGCGGCGTATGGGTCCCGGCGTTCGCCGGGACGACGTATGTTGTCAACCGCGCGGCTACTGCTTCACCCCGTCCCACCACGCACACGTGCCCGACATCAGCTGGTAATTGCCTTCCATCACCTGCACCGGCGCGCGCAGGCCTTCGGTCGCGGCTTGCATTCGCATCTCGCGCGCGGTCTCGCGGTCTTTCGGCGGCAGCCAGACGCGCTCGTGCCCCCACAGGCTTGGGCCGTGATGCATTTCAACCGGCTGCCATGTCGCGGGATCGATCTCGCGGCCGCCCCAGCCGCATTCGATCATGAAGGACGAAGGCGTCTTGGCGTAGAACGAGGTCATGAAATCATTGGTGTGACGGCCGAGCGTGACGCCGACGCGCTCCGGCTGCATCATCGCGATGTCGTAGGATTGCCCGACATCGTCGAGCGAGTACAATTCCACCATCAGATGATGCATGCCGTTCCTGCCGGTCTCGATCAGCGCCAGGCTGTGATGCCGCGCGTTGACGTGAAAGAAATAGGCGCGGAACGGCTTTTCGATGTAGTCGGAAAGCCCGAAGCCGAGCACGTCGACATAGAACGCCATCATCGGATCGATGTGCTCGACGGTCAGCACCGCGTGTCCGAGACCGAGCGGACCGGTGCGAAAACCCGAGATCGAGCGGCCCGGACTGAACGGCGTCTCGTCGATCTCGGCGCCGTAAAACGCCTCGAGCCGGTTGCCGCCGGGATCGCGAAACGAGATCAGGCCGCGCACGCGCCGGGCATCGGCCAGCGTCTTTGGCTCGGCCGTGACATTGACGCCGGCTTGTTCGAGCCGGGCTGCAAGCTGGTCCAACGCCGCCGCGTCGGCGACTTCCCAGCCGAAGAAGCGCGCGCCTTCGCCCATCGCGCGGTCGATGACGATGCGCTGCTTGCGGTCGTCCATCCGGAAGGCCAGCAGCGAGTTGCCGCGCTCGACCGCCTGCAGGCCGACCAGGGAGGTCCCGAACTGGCGCCAGTCCTCCAGCGCATCCGATCCGAAGCCCGCGTATCCCAGACCCAGCAATGCCATCCCTTGCCTCCGCCTGCTTGTTGTTTTCGGGCGTTGTTGCCGCCGCCGCTTGGGCCGGATGCTACGCGGATTTTGGCCGTTTCAAACCCCAAAAGATGGCCGGCGGGCCAGGCATGGGCAGGCCAGGGCACCCGGGGCCTCCCTTGACATCGATCGCGGCGGATGGTGATTAAGCGCCATGAGCACCGCCGTCCGCCCATCCCGTCTTTGGTGGCGCACCTCTTAAAGAGGTGGCCGGTGCGATTTCATTTTAACAATCGTCGAAGGTCGCCATCGCAGTGCGACCGGCGGTTTTGTTTATTTGCCCTTCGTTTGTCCTGTGTGGCGTTCCCTCACCAAGTTTCGTAAGAGGATCACATGAACAGGACCGTCTTCTCCCTGCCCGAGCACAGCGAATACCGGACCGCCAGCGGTCTGGCGATCTCGCGCACCGTCGAGCAATTTTCCGGCGACGCCAAGCGGCTCGATGACCTGATCGACCTGCTCGACCGCCGCCGTGGCGTGGTGCTGTCTTCGGGCACCACGGTGCCGGGCCGCTACGAGAGCTTTGACCTTGGCTTTTCCGACCCGCCGCTGATGCTGGAAACCGAGGGCGCGAATTTTGCGCTTAGCGCGCTGAACGGGCGCGGCGAGGTGCTGATCGCCTTTCTCGGCGACGTCCTGCGCGAGCCTTGCGTCGTCGTCACCGAGCAGAGCGCGTCGCGTCTCGCCGGCCATATCATCCGGGGCCCCGCGCCTGTCGATGAAGACCAGCGCACCCGCCGCGCCAGCGTGATGTCGCTGGTGCGCGATCTCGTCGCGAGCTTCACCGCCAATGACGATCCGCTGCTCGGCCTGTTCGGCGCCTTCGCTTACGACCTCGTATTCCAGATCGAGGACCTCGTGCAGAAGCGCGCGCGCGAGGCCGACCAGCGCGACATCGTGCTGTATGTGCCGGATCGTCTCTTGGCCTATGACCGCGCCACCGGCCGCGGCGTGGTGCTGAGTTACGATTTCAGCTGGAACGGCAAATCCACCGCCGGCCTTTCGCGCGACACCGCCGAAAGCGTCTACGCCAAGACGCCGCGGCAGGGTTTTGCCGATCACGCGCCCGGCGAATACCAGGCGACGGTGGAGACCGCACGCGCCGCGTTCGCGCGCGGCGATCTCTTCGAGGCGGTGCCGGGGCAGTTGTTCGCCGAGCCGTGCGAGCGTTCGCCGGCCGAAGTGTTCCAGCGGCTCTGCCGCATCAACCCGTCGCCCTATGGCGCGCTGATGAATCTCGGCGAGGGTGAGTTTCTCGTCGCAGCTTCCCCGGAAATGTTCGTGCGCTCCGACGGACGGCGGGTCGAGACCTGCCCGATCTCGGGCACCATCGCGCGCGGTGTCGACGCGATCGGCGATGCCGAGCAAATCCGGCAATTGCTGAATTCGGAAAAAGACGAATTCGAGCTCAACATGTGCACCGACGTCGACCGCAATGACAAGGCGCGCGTCTGCGTGCCCGGCACCATCAAGGTGCTGGCGCGGCGCCAGATCGAGACCTACTCAAAGCTGTTTCACACCGTCGACCATGTCGAAGGCATTCTTCGCCCCGGCTTCGACTCGCTCGATGCGTTCATGACCCACGCCTGGGCGGTGACGGTGACCGGTGCGCCGAAATTATGGGCGATGCAGTTCGTCGAGGACAATGAGCGCTCGTCCCGGCGCTGGTATGCCGGCGCCATTGGTGCTGTGAATTTCGACGGCAGCATCAACACCGGGCTTACCATCCGCACCATCCGGATGAAGGACGGACTCGCCGAAGTGCGCGTCGGCGCGACCTGTCTGTTCGATTCGGATCCCGCCGCCGAAGACAGGGAATGCCAGGTCAAGGCGGCCGCCCTGTTCCAGGCGCTGCGCGGCGATCCGCCGAAGCCGCTGTCGGCGTTCGCGCCGGATGCCACCGGTTCGGGCAAGAAGGTGCTGTTGATCGATCACGACGACAGTTTTGTGCACATGCTGGCGGATTATTTCCGGCAGGTCGGTGCGTCCGTAACCGTGGTCCGGCACGTTCATGCGCAGCAGATGCTGAACCAGAAGAACTGGGATCTGCTGGTGCTGTCGCCGGGTCCGGGCCGGCCCGAGGATTTCGGGATCTCGAAAACCATTGGAACGGCGCTGGAGAAGAAGCTGCCGATCTTCGGCGTCTGCCTCGGCGTCCAGGCAATTGGCGAATATTTCGGCGGCCAGCTCGGGCAACTCGGTCAGCCCGCGCACGGCCGGCCGTCGCGGGTCCAGGTGCGGGGCGGTCGGCTGATGCAGAACCTGCCCAATGAGATCGTGATCGGCCGATATCACTCGCTCTATGTCGAGCGCGACAGCGTTCCCGACATGTTGCAGGTCACCGCAACCACCGAGGACGGGGTTGCGATGGCGATCGAACACAAGACCCTGCCGGTCGGCGGCGTGCAGTTTCACCCGGAATCGCTGATGTCGCTCGGCGGGGAGGTGGGTTTACGTATTGTCGAGAACGCGTTCCGGCTGCATGTTACGGCGGTTTGAGTGGGGGCCGTCATTGCGAGGAGCACTTGCGACGAAGCAATCCATACTTGCTTTGCCGCGCCATGGATTGCTTCGCTTCGCTCGCAATGACGGCGAGACAGCATTGAAAAGAGACACCGATGACGTTTGAGCATGACCTGAAGGCCACCGTCCGCACTATTCCGGATTACCCGAAGAAGGGCATCCTGTTCCGCGACATCACCACGCTGCTCGCGGATGCGCGCGCGTTCCGCCGCTCGGTCGATGAACTGGTGCAGCCCTGGGCCGGCAGCAAGGTCGACAAGGTCGCCGGCATCGAGGCGAGGGGCTTCATCCTCGGCGGCGCGGTGGCGCATCAGGTCTCCGCCGGCTTCGTGCCGATCCGCAAGAAAGGCAAGCTGCCGCACACCACCGTGCGGATCGCCTATTCGCTGGAATACGGCCTCGATGAAATGGAGATGCATGCCGACGCCGTGCAGCCCGGCGAGCGCGTCATCCTGGTCGACGATCTCATCGCCACCGGCGGCACCGCGGAGGGCGCGGTGAAGCTGCTGCGCCAGATCGGCGCCAATGTGGTCGCGGCCTGCTTCATCATCGATCTGCCTGAGCTGGGCGGCGCCGACAAGCTGCGGGCAATGGACGTGCCGGTGCGAACGCTGATGGCGTTCGAAGGGCATTGAGTTTTTTCAATTGAAACTCTCTCCCATGTCGTCCCGGCGAAGGCCCGGACCCATAGCCACCGTCGGCAATTGTTAGAAGAGGGCGTCAGCCATCCTGCCTTGATCGCGAGAGCAACGCGGTATGGGTCCCGGCCTTCGCCGGGACGACGGCTAGACCGCCTGGGCGCCGAGTTGCGTGCGCCAGTATTTCAGGCGCTCCTTCAACAGCGCGTCCCTGATGTAGGGCGTTTCGTCCTCTTCCAGCCGCTCGCATTCCTCGAAGGTCAGATTTTCGGGCCCATGCGTGGTCCACGCCGCCTGCAGGCTGCGGCAGGTGTGGCTGCCCTGGCGCAGCGAAAACCAGATCCGGTTCTGGATCTTTTCGAGGTCAGGGGCCTGACCGACCCATTGCTCGGCCGAGGCCTTGCTGCGGATCACGTAAATCCCCGCGATGGTCTTCCGCTCCTTGTAGGCGGCGATGGCGGCTTTTCTGTCTGATGTCACGGGAGAGGCCTCGCGCAGGGAGATTTGCTGTCGGGGAGGCGGTACCAGTCCGACGGGCCTGCGTCAATATTATCCGGGTAATATTATTTGGTCGGCTTCACGACCGCTGCAGAATCAGGCTGAGTTCCAGCTCCCGAAAACTGGTGTAGTTCCTGCGGATCCATTGATGCAGTTCGGTCGAGGAATCCTTCTCCTGGCGCAGATAGCCCGTGAAGGAGAAGGTCAGCCGGTCGATATAGGTCTTCAGGAACACCGGCAGTGCCGATATCCGCAGCACGCGTCCCCGTTCCATCGCGGCGGGCAATTCGCCGCGCACCACGTGCTCATTGTCGATCGCGATCAGGGCATTCGCAGGAATTTGCTGTTTCAGCATGTTGTAGGCCGTGGCCGAGGCGCGGTCGGTATCGGCCACGAACAGGATCACCGGCGCGACGCCGCGGCGCACGGCTTCCTTCATGAAGCCGATCTCATCGGTCATCTTGAAGAACTCGTCGAAGGCGTGGAAACCGAGGTCGATGACCTTGGCGACACTGTCATTGACGATCAGGCGGTCCATCAGCTGCATCTTGCCGAAGGTGTCGATGACGTCGGCCGTCTCGGTGGTGCGCGGCAGATATTCCAGCAGCGAGGGCTCCTTCAGATTGATATCGAAGGAGATCACCGTGCCGTTCTTCAACAGCAGGAATTCGCTGAGCAGCCGCGCGATCAGCGTCTTGCCAACCAGCGGGCGGGGCGAGCAGATGATGTAGACGGACGTGGGGCTCATCAGGCGCTATATCAGGCGATTTTTCCGCCTAATCCAGCCCCATCGCGCACCTGGCGCGATTATTTTTCGCCGCTGCGGCTGCTCGATTTGCCGCTGCCGCCGCCGACCAGGTCGGTCAGCTTGATGCGGTCGAACTCGCTCCAGACATTGGCGAGCCAGTGCCGGACATAGCCGCGGAGCACGAACGAATAGTTCGCGGCCTCGTCGTTGGTGCCCTTGTTGGCGACGAATTTGAGGAACGGCACCGAGGAGACCTCGACCTGCTCATAGGCCATTTCGTTGAGCTTGGGGATCGTGAGCTCGGTGGCGTCCTTGATGCGGTGGAAATAGGAATTGTAGGTCGCCTGGTCCCACTGGAAGAACTGGGTGTCGTTGATGAAGTTCTTCACCAGGTAGTATTTGGCGCCCTGCATGAAATTGGCGGTCTCGGCGATTTCGTCCAGCGAGGCGATCGAGGGGCCCAGGATATGGAACACGGCAAAGGTAATCTGGCCGGCCTTGGCGGCATCGAGAAAGCCGATGTCGCGGAGCGAGGCCAGCGCCGGCGACAGCAGTCCGGCGCGGACGTCGATCACGGTCACCGAGGTCCCGGCATTGAGCGTGTCGAAAATCTTCATCTGGTCCGAGGTCGTCGTCATATCGACGATCTGGGTGATGTCGGGGTGGAAGCGCATCAGCGTGCCGCGCGGCGACTCGGTGTCGAACGCCCGGGTCGGGACGTTGTTGGCGCTGAAATAATCCAGGAGCGTTCGCGACACGGTCGTCTTGCCGACCCCGCCCTTGTCCGCGCCCACCACAATCACGACTGGCTTTGCCATGGAATTTCCTACTACGCGCCCCCGATCGCGGGAGCGATCGGCAGGTCCCCATATACCTGTTTGGGCGCGAACATGGCAGAAACAAGGGAGAATTCAATTCCTTGAGCCCGCACCGGCGTTATTCGTAGGTAATTCGTTAATGTCGCCGTACCGAGGGCTCAGCTGTGCCGGCCCCAGGGTCCCCAGCGAGGACCCTGTCGTGCGCCCTGCCGCTGACCTTGCGGCAGGCCCGCGGGCGCTGCGGCATCGCTCCACGGACCGTGGGGGACCGGGGGCGCCAGCTGATCCGCCGACTGCGGTTCCGCCTGATCCTCCGGCTCGTCGTCGGCCTCGTCAGGCAGGGCCAGCGGGCCGGGATCGCGGCCGCCGGCGTACTGCACCAGCGCCTTGACCCGCGAATCCACCGACGGATGGGTCGCGAACAGATCGGCAAATCCCTCGCGGGGATTGTCGAAGCACAGTTCCATCACAGCCGAGGTGGCGCCGGGAAGTTCGCCCCGATTTTCGATCTTGCGCAGCGCCGTGATCATGGCGTCCGGGTTCCTGGTCAGTTCGACCGAGCCGGCATCGGCCAGCAATTCGCGCGACCGCGACAGCGCCAGTTTGACCACCTGCGACAGCAGCCAGGCCAGCAGGATCAGCGCGACCGCGATAATGACGACGATGATCGCACCGCCGCCGGAGCTCTTGTTGTCGCTGTCCGAGGACGAAGAGGACGACGAACGCGAGGACGAGGATGACCACGATCCGCCGGACGAATTCCACGACAGGTTGGTGAACATCCGGAAGAACAATTCGCCGAAGAAGCCGACCACGCCGGCGATGATGACCGCGATCACCATCAGCTGCACGTCGCCGTTGCGGATATGGGTCAGCTCGTGGCCCAGCACCGCCTCGATCTCCTGATCGTTGAGCGTTCTCAGCAGCCCTGTGGTGACGGTGATGGCGTATTGCCGGCGGTTAAGGCCGCTCGCGAATGCGTTCAGCGCCGGGCTGTCCATCACCTTCAGCTTCGGCATCGGAATGCCGCGCGAGATGCAGAGGTTTTCCAGGAGATTATAGAGCCGGGGCTGCTGCTTTCGCGTCACGTCCTCGCCGCCGGTGACGGCGTCGATCATGTTCTGATGGAAGAAATAGGCGATCACGATCCACAGCGCCGCGATGCCGGTCGCATAGGGGAAGGCCGTGACCAGATCTCGCCCCGCGGCCCGCAAATAATAATCGACCGAGCGGTCGCTGCGGATCACGACTTCCGCGAGCAGCGCGCCGGCATAGACCAGCACGTAGATCAGCAGGAACAGGCCGGCGAGCAGCAGCATCGAACGGAACTTGTTCGATGCGATATGCGTGTAGAGCCCGTACGCGGCCATGATGTGCTGCTTCTCGCTGGAATGTCGCGGCCGTTAGAACTTCACGGTCGGCACGACCTCGACTTCGGTGCGGCTGGCGCCGAGATCGAAGAATTCCTTTTTGGTGAAGCCGAACATGCCGGCGAACAGCGCGGCGGGCAGCTGCTGGATGCCGGTGTTGTATTCCTGAACCGCGTTGTTGAAGAAGCGGCGGCTCGAGGCGATCTTGTTTTCGAGGTCGGACAGTTCGCCGGCGAGCTGCTGGAAATTGGCGTTGGCCTTGAGGTCCGGATAGGCCTCCGACAGCGCGATCAGGCGGCCGAGCGCGCCGCTCAGCTGGTTCTCGGCGGCGCCGATCTGCGCCGGCCCTTGCGCCGACATCGCGGAGTTGCGGGCCTTGATCACGTCGTCGAGTGTGCCGCGCTCGTGGCTGGCGTAGCCCTTTACGGTCTCGACCAGGTTCGGGATCAGATCGTGGCGCTGCTTGAGCTGGACGTCGATGTCGGCAAAGGCCTGGCCGACACGCTGGCTTAGCGCGACCAGGCGGTTATACGCGCCGATGGCGAACAGCACGAGAATGACAATGACGCCGATAACGATCCAGCTCGTCGACATGGCAAACAACTCCTGATGAGGCGAAGAAAGTGTGGAACCTAGACGAAAACCGGGGCGTGCGGCAGCCCGCCGCGACGTGGGGGCTTTGTTTAGTCGAAACGAGCGATGGATAAGTTCAAGCTTCCGTCGTCCCGGCGAAGGCCGGGACCCATACGCCGCGGCCTCTCGTTTGGCTCGCTGGCCAACATCTTCCTTTTACGATTAGCGCCGGTGGCTATGGGTCCCGGCCTTCGCCGGGACGACGCGTTTGTTCCACCACCGCATCCCCCCAGCGCCAGCGCCGGGCCAGGGCATAATGCGCCTTGGCGCGGCGGGGCGTCCGGCTGAGGACCAGACCGGCCGGGGTACAAAGCTTGGCCGTGACTTCGACCTTGGAGAGGACCGGCTGCGCCAGCACCCGGGCCGGGCGCGCCGCTAACGGCGCGCGCGTCAGCGCCACATAGGCGAATCTTTCGTCCTCAAACGGCAGTTCGGCGCCCTTGACCTGCTTGTGCGCGCGCGAGCGTTGCAGGCGTTGGGTGAAATGACACCAGTCCGGCGCGGCAAGCGGACATGTTCCGTCGTGCGGGCAGGGGGCGGCGACATGCGCGCCGGCCGCGATCAAGCGCTCGCGCAGCGCGATGATCCGCGCATAACCCGCCGGTGTGCCGGGCTCGACCACCAGCAGCGTGTCGCGGGTCTTTTCCCACATCAGCACGGCCAGCGCGTTCTGTTCGGCGGCGCTGAGTTCGCCGATCATGTAGCTGGCGACGACGAGGTCGGCGGCATCAGCCTTGATCAGGGCGTTGCGGGCCTCGCCCCGCTCGTAATGGAGTTCGCGCAGGCGAAAACTCTCGCTGACCAGATCGAGCGCCAGCTTGCGCAACGTGTCGTTGGCGTCGAGCAGGGTAAAGCCTCGCAGCGAGGAAAATGCTTCCGCTGCCGCCCAACTCGCCGTGCCCGGCCCGGCGCCGATATCGAGCAGGGTTTTGGGCGCAAAATCGGGACGGATTTCACCGAGCGCATTCAGGCTGGCGGTGACCGCGGCATAGGTCGCCGGCATCCGCGCCAGCGCATAGGCCAGTGCATCGGTCTCCGACCGGATCGTGCCGGAGCCGCCGCCATCGCGGTAGTTTTTCGAGATCAACGCCGAGCGTTCCGCCGCGTCGCTCCGCGAAAAACCGCGCAGCTTGGCGTCGAGCGCGGCTTTGAGTTCGGCGGGGAGGTCGGGTGAGGTCATCTATCCCTTGTCATGCCCCGCGAAAGCGGGGCATCCAGTATTCCGAGGGGGCCGTCAGCCACACAAACGGCACGGCGTACTGGATCATCCGCCTTCGCGGATGATGACGTCAACAGGGCGGCGTGAGTGATCTCACGCCACGTGCTGGTCGAGGATCTTCACCGCATCGTCGAGGCCGACCGAGACCAGTTGCGACACCCCGCGTTCGGCCATGGTGACGCCGAACAGCCGGTTCATCCGCGCCATCGTGATCGGATTATGCGTGATGATGATGAAGCGGGTTTCGGTCGAGGACGTCATTTCATGCAAGAGGTTGCAGAACCGCTCGACGTTGTGGTCGTCGAGCGGCGCGTCGACTTCGTCCAGCACGCAGATCGGCGACGGGTTGGTGAGGAACACCGCAAAGATCAGCGCCAGCGCGGTCAGCGCCTGCTCGCCGCCCGACAGCAGCGAGAGCGTCTGCGGCTTCTTGCCGGGCGGTTTGGCGATGATTTCGAGGCCGGCTTCGAGCGGATCTTCGCTCTCGATCAGGTGCAATGCGGCTTCGCCACCGCCGAACAATTCGGTGAACAGCCGCTTGAAGTGCTCGTTGACGGTTTCGAACGAGGTCAGGAGCCGCTCGCGCGCCTCTTTATTGAGGCTCTGGATGCCCTGGCGCAGCCGCTTGATGGCTTCGACGAGGTCGTCGCGTTCGGTGGTCAATGCCGTGTGCTGGGTCTCGACTTCACGCAGCTCTTCCTCGGCGCGCAGATTGACCGCGCCGAGCCGCTCGCGGTCGCGGCGCAGCTTTTCGAGGTTTTCCTCGATCTCGGCGAGCGGCGGCAATTCCGCGCCCGGCTCGATCTCGGCCAGAGCCGCCACGGCATGCGGCTCGACTTCGAGCATGTCGTGGATTTCGCGCTCGATGTCGGAGAGACGGCGCTTGGTGCCGTCCATGCGTTCCTCGGCGCGGGCGCACGCCTCGCGGGCGCTGGAGAGCGCTTCCAGCGAAGCCTTTGCCTCGCGGTCGGTCTCCGCCATCACGCTCTCGGCGGCGGCGAGCGCGTCCGCGGCGACGCGGCGCGCGCTTTCGGCGGACTCGATCTCGCTGATCAGCGCGCGGCGCTTCTGGGCGAACAGCGCCGGAGCGTCTTCGAGCTCGGCACGCTCTGCGGTCACTTCGGTGACGCGGGCTTCGATGGTGGAAACCTGCGAGGCCGCGCTCTGCTTGCGGTTCTGCCATTCGGTGCGCTCGGCGAGGATCGCCTGCACGCGGCGGTCGGCCAGTTCAGCCTCTCGCGCCAGCGCCTGCGCTTCGGCACGCACTTGCGCGGCGAAGCGGCGTTGGCCCTCGATGTCGGAGCGAACGGTGGAGAGCCTGGTTTCGGTCTCGAGGCTCGGCGGCAGCTCGGCCAGCGCCGCATTGGCGTTCTCGTGCGCGGCGTCGGCCTCGGCGCGGTCGGCGGCGAGGCGAGTATGGGCTTCCGTCAGCGTCGCTTTGCGCGCGGCGTGGCGATTGATCTCGCGTTCGGTCGCGGCATGGCGTTCGCGCGCGGCATCGGCCTCGCGCTGCGCGGCGCGCCAGGCGTCACGGGCAGCAGACTCGGCGCCCGATGCCGCCTTCAATTCGCTCTCGGCGTCTTCCAGCGCCTGCCGCTTGGCGGCAGCATCTGCGCGGGCCTGCTCCAGTTCGTTTTCGATATCGACCAGGCGGGCGCGTTCGGCGAGGCGCCGTGCGGCGCCGGTCGGGGCGTGGGCGGCGGCGACAAAGCCGTCCCAGCGCCAGACGTCGCCTTCCAGCGACACCAGCCGCTGGCCGGTCTTCAGTTGTGACACCAGTTCCGCGCCGCGCTCCTTGGCGACGACGCCGATCTGCGCCAGACGGCGCGCCAGTTCGGACGGCGCTTCGACATGGGCGGCAAGCGCTTCAACGCCCGCGGGCAACGCCGGATCGTCGAAGGTTGCACCCGCATTGGTCCAGCGCATCGGCGCGGACGGATCGATCGGCGCGTCGAGGTCGTCACCGAGCACGGCGCCAAGCGCCTTCTCATAGCCCTTGGTGACGGTGACGCCATCGATGATCGGCGGCCACAGATTCTTGGTCTCGCCATTGACCAGCTTTGAAATCGTGCGCGCTTCGGTCTCAAGCCGTTGCACGCGCTTGTCGGCTTCCGCCAGCGGCGAACGGGACGCTTCCAGCCGTGCACGCGCGGCGACGTGGCCGGCCTCGTTGGCCTGCGCCGCGGCTTCGGAAGCGGCGAGCGTTTCCTGCGCGGTCTCCATGGCGCCGGCAAGCGCGTCGATGTCGCCGAGATTGCCGGTTTCCTGCGCGAGCTTTTGCTCCTCGCTCTGGACGTTGGCGATTTCCTGGTCGAGCCGGGCGAGGCGGTCGCGATGGGTGCGCACGCCGGCCTCGAGTTGGTTGCGCTTGGCGGTGAGGTCGGCCAGCACCGTCGTCAGTTCCGAGAACATGCGCTCGGCGGCGGCCAGCGTCGCTTCCGCTTCGGAGACGCGTTCATCGACGCCGCTGCGCTTCTCGACGCGCGACTTGATCTCTTCCTTGATTTCGGAATCTTCGGTGTCGAGCCGCTGCAATGCGACTTCGGCGTCCGAGGTCTGCTGCTGTTCGCGCGCAATGTCGGCGGTGAACTGGGTCAGGCGGCGGTCGAGTTCGGCGACACGCTCTTTCGCGCGCTCTTCCTCGCGGTCGAGCAGCTCGCGCGCATTGGTCAGGCGTTGCAGTCCGGCCGCGGCGCGGGCTTCGCCCTCGCGCAGCGCCGGCAGTTCGGAGGCGCGGATCGCCTGGATACGGGCCGCTTCGGCCTGTTCACGGGTGCGTTCAGCCATCTCGCGCACGTTGAGGTCATGGGTGCGCGCGGCTTCCGCCACGTCGGTATTGGCTTCCAGCCAGCGCAGATGGAACAGCGTGGCCTCGGCCTTGCGCACCTTGGCGGCGACTTCGCGGAACCGGATCGCCTGCCGCGCCTGCTTCTTCAGCCCGTCGACCTGGCCGGAGAGCTGGCCGATCACGTCCTCGACGCGGGTGAGGTTGGTCTCAGCCGCCCGCAGCCGCAATTCGGCTTCATGGCGGCGGGCGTGCAGCCCGGCGACGCCGGCGGCGTCTTCCAGCACGCGGCGGCGCTGTTCGGGCTTGGCCTGAATGATTTCGCCGATCTTGCCCTGGTGAACCAGTGCCGGCGAACGCGCGCCGGTGGCGGCATCGGCAAACAGGATCTGCACGTCACGGGCGCGCACGTCACGGCCGTTGATGCGATAGACCGAGCCCGCTTCGCGCTCGATGCGTCGGGAAATTTCCAGAATCTCGCGATCGTTCATCGCCGCCGGCGCCGAGCGATCGGCATTGTCGATCGTCATCACCACTTCGGCGTGATTGCGCGCCGGACGGTTGCCGGAACCGGCAAAGATCACCGCATCCATGTCGGCGGCGCGCAGCGATTTGTGCGAGGTCTCGCCCATCGCCCAGCGCAGTGCCTCGACCAGGTTGGATTTGCCGCAGCCGTTTGGCCCGACCACACCGGTCAGGCCCGGCTCGATCATGAAGTCAGTGGGTTCAACGAACGACTTGAAACCATGAAGGCGGAGGCGCGTGAGTTTCATGAACACGATTCTCTGTTGGCCGGGCGCGAATCTCCCTGCCGTGACAATACCATAGAAGGCAATGTCGGTGTGTGGACGAGTCGCGCGTTGCGGCTCTTATGGCCTGCGACAATGGCGAGGCCGGGGCCGAAGGGCAACGGGACGGAGGGCTTTTCCCAAGCCTTTTGTCGAGGTTTTTGCAGGGCTTACGGGCCCGTACGAATCCGGTGGACGAATCAGGTTTTCAACAGGGATTTGACGTCCGTAGAGCGTTTTCCAGCGAAGTGGATGCCGGTTCACGTGAAGAAAACGCGTCAAAACAAAAATCGAGAGCCCCGTTCCGATTCCATCGGAACGGAAAAGGCTCCGGCGCGCCGATCAGCTCTTCAGCATCGAATTGATGCGCTTGCTGAACTCTTCGAAGCTCTGCTCGCCCTTGATCATCTCGCCATTGATGAAGAAGGTCGGCGTCGACTGCACCTTCAGCACTTCGGCGGCGTATTTCTGGTCGGCCGCGATCTTGTCGAGCAGCTTCTGGTCCTTGAGGCAATCTTCCACCGCCGCTTGCGTGAGGCCGGCCTGCTTACCGATCCGGATCAGCGTCTCGGTGGTGTTCTTCAGCACCCAGTCGTTCTGCTGCTTGAAGAGGAGGTCGACGACCGCGAAATATTTCGGGGCGTCGTCCTTGGCGATGCAGCGCGCCAGCATCGAACCGGCGGCGGCCTTGATGTCGAGCGGGAATTCGCGGAACACGAAACGGATCTTGCCGGTGTCGATGAATTCCGACTTGATCTTCGGGAACACCTGCTCCGTGAACGCTGCGCAATGCGAGCAGCTCATCGAGGCGTATTCGGTGATGGTGACCGAGGCATTCGCCGGGCCGAGCGCCATGTCCGGCAGCGACTGCGGCTTGGCGACGTCGGCGGCGCCCTGCGCCAGCGCGTCATTGATCAGCCGCAGCGGCGAGAAGCCGGCGAGGGCGGCAAGCCCGGTCAGCGAAAGGGCGGCGGTGAAGGCGCGGCGCGTGATGATCAAGGTCGGCTCCCGATTGGCGCGTTCACGCCCGAAGAAGTACGAAAAACGAGCCTTCGCGTAGCTTGAAACGATAATTGTGGCAATGGCTGGTTGCCGCGGGCCGGGCGCGCGACAGGCTCAATTTCGCTTGATCGAGGCACCGAGCCGCGCCAGCGCGTCGCGCAATTCGTCATCCTCGACCGAGGACAGCGTTTTGGCGATCTCGGCGACCGCCTTCGGGTCCGGCGCGCGGGACGGTTTTGGCCGGTCCCGGCGCGACAGCGGCGCCTGCCGCAGCGCCAGCCGTCCGACCGCGCTCCAGCCGAAGAAGCGGTTGACCCGTTCCAGGATCACGTCGGAGGAATGCTGGATTTCCAGCGCCATCGGGCCTTCCACCCGCAGCACCAGGGTGGCCGGTTCCTGCGGCTTGCCCTCGACCGGCCGCGGCCATTGCATCTTCAGCGGCTCGGAATGGGCCGCGATCTCGCGGCCCGCGATCTCGGCCCAGCGCGTCACCAGTTCGCGCGCGGCGAACCCCTGCTTGGCATAGGCGTCGGAAAACACGTCGCCGAGCAGGACAGAAAGCGGTTTTGCCGAGATCGGGCCGGGTTTTGCCATGGGGGCTTATAGCACGTGGCGGTTCTCGGCAGGAACTGCCACATCGTCATGGCCGGGCATAGCCGTCTGAAGGACGGCGTCGCTTCCGCGCTCCCATGCGCGGCCATCCCACGCCTTGGACTCCCAAAGAAGAAAGACGTGGATGCCCGCGACAAGCGCGGGCATGACGTGGAGAGATTGGTGTCCAGCTATTAGAGTGTTCGCATGAATTCCATTGCAGCGGCCAAGATCAAACCACGCGATGCGCCAAGGGCAACTCCCGGCCGTCCCGCGTTGCTGCTCGATTGGTACGACCGCCATCGCCGCGTGCTGCCGTGGCGACCGCCGGCGGGGGCGCGCGCGGACCCGTATCGGGTGTGGCTGTCTGAAATCATGCTGCAGCAGACCGGCGTCAAAACGGTCGGGCCGTATTTCCTGAAGTTTGTCACGCGCTGGCCCGATGTCGCGGCCCTTGGCCGGGCCTCGCTCGATGACGTGCTGCGGATGTGGGCCGGGCTCGGCTACTATTCGCGGGCGCGCAATCTGCACGCCTGCGCGGTGGCGGTGCTGCGCGACCATGGCGGGGTGTTTCCGGATACCGAGGAGGGCCTGCGCGCACTGCCGGGCATCGGGCCGTACACGGCGGCGGCGATTTCGGCGATCGCTTTCGACATCAGAACCATGCCGGTCGACGGCAATATCGAGCGCGTGGTGTCGCGGCTGTTTGCGGTCGAGGAACCGTTGCCGCAGGCCAAACCGTTGATCCAGCAACTCGCAGCAACGTTGCTGGGTCCTTCTCGTGCCGGGGACAGCGCGCAGGCTCTGATGGATTTGGGCTCTTCGATTTGCACACCGAAGAAACCGGCATGTGTGCTGTGTCCGCTGAACGACGATTGCCTGGCACGGTCACGCGGCGATCAGGAGATTTTTCCGCGCAAAGCGCCGAAGAAGACGGGAACGATGCGCCGCGGCGCGGCTTTCATCGTCACGCGGGGCGATGAATTGCTGGTTCGCACCCGCGCGGAAAAAGGCCTGCTTGGCGGCATGACCGAAGTCCCGGGCTCGGACTGGCTCACCGGACAGGACGACAAGGCGGCGTTGCAGCAGGCGCCTGCCCTCAAGGGCATCGCCAAATGGCATCGCAAGGTGGGGGTGGTGACGCATGTCTTCACGCATTTTCCGCTTGAGCTGGTGATCTACACGGCGAAGGTGGCCGCGCGGACGCGACCGCCCGAGGGAATGCGCTGGGTGCCGATCGCGACGCTCGCTGGCGAAGCGCTGCCCAATGTCATGCGCAAGGCGATCGCGCACGGGCTAAATCTCTAGCAAGCCATCGCCAAATCCCGCTGTGGATGGAGCGCCAAACAGTAAAAGGCCTAAAATGGTATTTCGTGTCTTGATCATCGGTGGCACGGGGCAGGTGGGAGCTGCGGTGGTGCGCGCGCTGGCTGCAGAGCCGTCCTGCGCAGGAGTCGTGATGGTCAATCGCAGGGCGATTTCGCTGAGCGCTGATCCCCGTGTGCGGCAGGTGGTCCTGGAAACGGCAGCTGCTCAGTTTCCGGCAGAAGTGACCAAGCTTGCGCAGAGCATGGTTGCGCAAGGCGATCCTGTCTATGGGGCATCCTGTGTTGGTGTCGGCAAAGGCAGCTTGAAGTGGAGCGAGGAGGCATTAAAGGCCCTCGAAATTGGCGTGGTGGGTGGCTTTGCCCGCGGTTGTCAGGCCGGAGGTATCACACGGTTTTCACTGCTCTCGGCAGTGGGAAGCACCGCGAAAAGCAGGATTCGCTATGTGCGGGTCATGGGGTTGAAAGAAGAGACGGTTCAAGGGATAGGCTTCCAACGCCTCGCGATTTTTCGTCCGGGAATTATCGCGGGCAATGCTCACACGCCGCGCTATGTGGCCTGGTTGGGGCGTCTGATTCCGGGACCTTTTGGCACGATTGAGCAGGACGATATCGGGCGCGCCTTTGTCGCTGAGTTCATCAGCAGTTCGGCCCCGAACGGGGTTGTGTATCTCGAAAATGGAGCGATGAGACAGAGGTCTCGTGCGCTTAAGTAGTCCACTGTCTTGGGAACGAGCGTTTGTCTGCTGACACCATGCTGGCAGCAGGCCTCCGCTAGAACATTGCGATCAGGAGGTTCCCATGATCGCAACCGCGCTCGACCATCTCACGCCCCCGCCATCCTCAAAGCTGCTCGGCTGGCACCTGCTCGATGCACGCCCCGAGAAAGGCTGGGTCCGGATCGGCTTCGACGGCCGCAAGGATTTCTGCAACCCGGCCGGTTTCGTCCAGGGCGGCATTCTCTCCGCGATGCTTGACGACACCATGGGGCCGGCGGTGTTCGCGATGACCGACGGAAAACTCTACACCGCGACCATCACCATGACCGTGAATTTTCTAACCCCGGCCAAGCCAGGCAAGATTGTTGGTGAAGCGACCGTGATGCAGCTTGGCAAGACCATCGCCTTTGTCGAGGGCAGGCTGATGTCTGAAGACGGCACCGTGCTGGCGACAGCCACGACCAGCGCGCGACTGGTCGAGACCGCGAAGCTTAATCGGTAGTGGTGCGCGACACCAGTGCATCTCCGTCATTGCGAGGAGCGCCAGCGACGAAGCAATCCATCTATCCGCTTTGCCGCGCGATGGATTGCTTCGCTTCGCTCGCAATGACGTGTAATCAGCCAGCTCTCGAAATCAACTATCGCGCAGGCAGCTGGACGATCGGCGGCTTGGCGTTGAGGCCTTCGACCTGAAAACCGGCGACGCGCTTGTAATTGGCGGCGATGTCTTCCAGCTCTTGCAGCGACAGCACGTCGGTGACGACCTCATAGCCGTCGGGCGCGCGTTCCTCGACCATCTGCATCACCTGTTCCGGCCCGTTGCGCCGATTCAGCATGACAAGATCGGTAGTCGCGGGCCGGCGCTCGGCCTCGTAGGCTGTGAGCGCGGCGTTGGTCGGGCCGTGCGCCAGGATTTCGCGGGTGATCACGCGGGCATCCAAAATCGCCTGCGAGGCGCCGTTGGAGCCGATCGGGTACATCGGATGCGCGGCGTCGCCCATCAATGTGACCCGGCCGAACGTCCATTGCGGGATCGGATCGCGGTCGACCAGCGGATATTCGTAGGCGTGCGGGCAATCGCGGATCAGGCCGGGCACGTCGAGCCAGTCGAACTTCCAGTCCTTGAACCAGGGCAGGAACTCGTTGAGGTCAGCGGTCCGGTTATAGTCCTCGCGGCGCCACTGATAGGTCGGCGGCATGTGCCGCTCGGCCACCCAGTTGATGTTGAATTTGCCTGAGGCGTCCGGCGCCTTCGAAATCGGATAGCAGACGAACTTCAGGATCTCATGACCGGCCATGATCATGGTGCGGCCGGACAGGAAGGCGTCTGAGGTGGTGATGCCGCGCCACAGGATGCGGCCGTTCCAGATCGGCGGGCCTTCCTGCGGATAAAGTTTTTCGCGGATCGCCGAATGAATGCCGTCGGCCGCGATCAGCAATTTGCCATCATGGCTCCCGGCAGATTTACCGGTTGCCTTGTCGATGAATTCGGCGCGCACGCCGCTATCCGTCTCGGTCCAGCCGGTGAGGTGATGGCTGGTGAGGATGTTCTCTTTTCCGAGCCGTTCGGTCGCGGCGTCGAGCAGGATCTGCTGCAGCGTGCCGCGGTGGATCGAGAATTGCGGCCATTTGTAACCGGCCTCGACGCCGCGCGGCTCGCTCCAGATCGGTTTGCCGTGCTTGGAGAAATACGCCAGTTCCTTGGTGCGGACGGCGGCCGCATCGAGCCGGTCGTGCAGGCCGAGCTCGATCAGCTCGCGCACCGCATGCGGCAGCACGTTGATGCCGACGCCGAGCGGCCGCAGTTCCGGCACGCTTTCAAAGACGCGTGCGGGAACGCCGATCTGGTGCAGGCTGAGCGCCAGCGTCAGCCCACCGATGCCACCGCCGGCGATGAGTACGGTCATGTCTACGCCCCTGTTACAGCAAGGGCGTCATGACATGAGGGGCGGCAGGGGGCAACTGCGAAAAGCCGGCAGGAATTCCCCTCCCGAGACCTTACGGCAGCGCGGGCGGCGCGCCGAAAAAGCCGATGTTCTTGACCACCCGGCCATCGGGGCCGACCTCGCCAAAATCGATCGAAACGTCGCCGCAGCTGCCGTCCTCGCGCACCAGGCGCCAGAGGACGCGGAACACGTTGTGGTGCACATCGATGCCGCTCATGAACTCCAGCCGCGCACCGGGCCGCGAGGCCTGCATCGCGGCGATGTGGCGGGCGAGTTCGTCCCGTCCCGTCAGCGAGACCCTGGGATCGAGATAGACGCCGCCGTCGCTCCAGCATTGCTCAAGCAGCGCCTGCCGGGCTGCAGCCTCCGGCTCGTTCCATGCCGCCATGTACTGCGTCACGACTTCCTTGATTGCGTTGCCGTCCATGAATGCTTCCCCGCACGATCAAAGGCATGCTCAAGTCTGGCAAGGAGCTGTCGGCGTGTCACTTACATCGGAGGTAATTGCCGTTCTGACCTGATGGTCTAGATTGCGGCACATGGGCACACCAGTACAGGATTTGCAGGATACCACGTCCGGGCATTTCAGCAACCTGCTGAAGCATTGGCGCAACGTGCGCAGACTCACCCAGATCGAACTGGCAAGTGACGCCAATGTATCGGCGCGGCATCTGTGCTTTCTGGAAACCGGCCGGTCGCAGCCGAGCCGCGAGATGGTGCAACTGCTCGGCAGCGCGCTCGATCTGCCGCTGGAGGAGCGCAATGCCTTGCACGTCGCGGCGGGCTTCGTGCCGCCCTATGGCGACAAGGGGCTGGCGGCCGAAAATCTGCAGCCGGTGCAGCAGGCGCTGGATTTCATGCTGCGGCAGCAGGAGCCGTATCCGGGGATCGTGGTCGACGGGCACTGGGACGTTCGGATGCGCAACCAGGGGTCCGCGCGCCTGCTCAAGCCGTTTCGCGATTCCTACCGGATGGAAGCCGGCATCGCCGACAACGCCATGCACGTCGTTTTCCATCCAAAAGGACTGCGGCAGTTCATCGTGAACTGGGAGGAGTTCGCCGGCCAGATGATCCAGATCCTGCACCGCGACGTCGCGCAGGGCAGCCGTGCGGCCGCCCGTCTGTTCGACGAGATCATGGCCTATCCCGGGCTGCCGGCCGAATGGCGGCTTCCCCGCTATTCGCAGGCCAGTTCGCCCGTGATGATCATGCAACTCGCCAAGGGTGATTTCCGGCTCGCGTTCTTTTCCACCTTTACGACGCTCGCGATGCCGACCGACGCGGCGCTGCAACAGATCAAGATCGAATGCTTTTTCCCGGCTGATGACGCCACCGCAGAGATGGCGCGCACGATGGCGCTCTGACAAAACCAGAGGAGATGACGATGCAACTCGCTACACGTAAGGATCAATCCGCCGAGACGATGGACGAATTGCGCGCATTGAACGCCCGCTTCATCCATAATTTCATCACCAACGACGTGGCCTCGCACGACGCGATACTTCATCCGCGCTTCATCAACATCTGGCCCACAGGCCAGCGATGGGATCGGGCGACATATCTGAAGTATTGGGCGACTGCCTTCGACCCGAAGGTCATCCCGTACTGGGATGTCCGCGATGAACTCATCACCGTCATCGGCGATGTGGCGCTGGTGCGCTCCACCAACAAGGCCACCCGCCGCCGCGACGGCAACGAAGTGACCGGTATGACCACTTATACCGATACCTATCTGTTCGAGAACGGTGCGTGGAAGTGCATCCAGGCTCAGATCCAGGCGGTGGCGCCCGAGTTTTATCCCGCCGACGAGACGATTGTCAGCGTCTATATCGACGGAAAGCTGCAGCCGCGCCCGGCGTGAACTCGCGAGCCCGCCCGGGATGGACGGCGGGAGAGCTTGGCGTTAATCTCCGGCTTCCCCCGTGAGGATCATCATGCTCAAGCTCTATTATGCCCCCGGCACCTGCGCGCTCGCTTCGCATATCACGCTGGCCGAGGCCGGCGCCGACTACACCACCGAGCGGATTGATTTCAAAACCAATCAACAAAACAGCCCGGAATATCTCGCGATCAACCCGAAAGGCCGTGTGCCGTCGCTGGTGAGCGATCGGGGCATCCTGACCGAGACGCCGGCGATGCTGGCGTTCATCGCGCAGAGTTTTCCGAAGGCAAAACTGGCGCCGTTCGAGGACGCCTATGCGTTTGCGCAAGTGCAGTCCTTCAACAGCTACCTGTGTTCCACGGTGCATACCAACCATGCCCACAAGATGCGCGGCGCGCGCTGGGCGACGGAGGAGTCCTCGTTCGCCGACATGAAGCGCAAGGTCCCGCAATCCGTCGGCGCCAGTTTTGCGCTGATCGAGCGCGGCATGTTGAAGGGGCCGTGGGTGATGGGCGAGACCTACACGATCTGCGACCCCTATCTGTTTACGCTGGCCGGATGGCTGGAAGGCGACAGCGTGGACATTTCGACCCTGCCGAAGGTGGCCGATCACCGCAAGCGGATGGCGGATCGCCCGGCGGTGCAGAAGGCGCTGGCGGAAGAGAAGGTGTGAGCAAGAATTTGCGTCGTCCCGGCGAAGGCCGGGACCCATACGCCGTGTCCTATCGTTAGCGCATTCTGGCAGTTGCCTTCCTCAATTGACGCCGCGGAGTATGGGTCCCGGCCTTCGCCGGGACGACAAGTGAGAGCTACGCCACCTTCCGCTTCTCCCGCTCCATCTCGCGGCCGATGCCGAGCATGATGTTGCGCAGCCAGATCGAGCCGGGGTCCATCTGGGCGCGGGTCGGGTAGAACATGAACTGCTCGTCGATCCCGGGATCGAATGGCGGCACGATGGCTACGAGCGACAATTGCTTCGACAACGCGCCGATCAGGCGGCGCGGCACGAAGGCGACCAGATCCGTGCGCGCGGTGACATGCAGCGCCTCGATATAGCCGGGCACGACCAGCGCGATCTTCCGTTCGATGCCCTTGGGCCGCAGCCAGATGTCGATCAGATCCTCGCTCTGGCCGCGGATGACAACCGCGACATGCCGCGCGTTCAGGAAGCCGTCGCGCGTTTTCAGCTTGGCCGCGGCGGGATGGCCGCGCCGCACCGCCAGCGCGTCGCTGTCGGTGTAAAGGCGCTGGCGATGAAAGCCGCGGAAGGCGTCGCCGATCGAGATCACCATATCGAGGGTGCGGGCGAATTCGGCGGTGATGATCGCAGAACTCCGCCACGGCACCACGTCGATGCGGACGTTCGGCGCAGCCTTGGTGATCTTTGCCATCAGCGACGGCATCAGCAGTTCGACGGCGAGGTCCGGCATCATCAGGCGAAAATGCCGTTCGCTGCGCGCGGCGTCGAAGTCGTCTGGGACGAACAGGGACCGCACCTGGTCGAGCGCCTGCGCCAGCGGGCCGCGCAACGCCTGCGCGCGGGGCGTCAGTTCCATGCGGGCGCCGTTACGCACCAGTAAGGGATCGCCGATCAGGTCGCGCAGCCGCTGCAGCGCGTGGCTGGCGGCCGGCTGTGACAGCCCGATCCGCATCGCCGCCCGGCTGACATTGGCTTCCAGCAGCAGCGCGTCGAGCGCGACCAGCAGATTGAGGTCAAGCGATTTCAAATTCATTGGGTGAATATATATCATATCTCCCATCGATTGGAAGAATGCGCTAGGGCGAGCGATGATCTGAAACATCAGATCACAGGAGAAGCCGCCCATGAGCGCCGCCGACAATAAAAAACTGATGGAGACGATTTTTGCCGGCGTTGCCGCCGGCGACCGTACTTCGTTCGCCAATTCCCTGGCCGCTGACGTCACCATGATCGTGACGGGCCAGTATTCCTGGTCGCAGACCTTTCACGGCAAGGAATCCGTGCTTCGCGACCTCCACGGCTATGTCTCGTCCTTGTTAAAGCATCGCCGCACCGTTCCGTTTCGGTTTATCGCTGATGATGAATGGGTCGTGGTGGAGGCGCGGGGCGACATGGTGACCCACGCCGGCGAGCGCTATGACAATCATTATTGCCTGATCTACCGGATCACGGACGGCAAGATCCAAGAAATTCGGGAGTACCAGGACTCGACCCTGTGCGAGCGGGTTTTGGGGCCGTTTCCCAGGGAGAGGAAGCTTGCGGGTTGAGGCGTTGAGCAATGTCTGCGCCGGCGACCGGCGTCGCGGACTACATCCAGCGCTGGCCGGTTCGACGCCGACCTTCATCGCGGCTATCATCGCTCTCGTCCGGGACTGGCGGGAGCGCCGCCGCGTCCGGCGTCAACTCTCTGTCATGAGCGTGCGCGAGTTAACGGATATCGGACTCTGCCGGGGCGAAATCACGCACGAGATCGGCAAGCCGTTCTGGCGGAAATAATAAAGGGAGATCGATATGAGCAAGGAAATCTTCAGCCCGGCGACGCTGCCGCCGCCGACCGGCTATTCGCACGTCGCCAAGGTCAACAAGGGCACGCTGGTCTATGTGGCGGGTCAGGTTTCGGCCGACTCATCCGGCAAGATGGTCGGCGAAGGCAATTTCGAGGCGCAGGTCGAGCAGGTGTTCAAGAACCTCACACTCGCGCTGGAAGCGGCCGGCGCCACCATGGCCGACATCGTCAAGCTGAACACCTATCTGGTCGCCGAGGTCAGCCAGGACGACCTGCCGAAAATGCGGGCGATACGCGACCGCTACCTGAACAAGGAAAAGCCGCCGGCGAGCACGCTCGTGGTCGTCAGCCGCCTGGCGCGGCCGGGCTGGTTGATCGAAATCGAGGTGGTGGCGTCGATCGACTAATGCGTGAGACGAAAACGGCGCCCGCGAAGGGCGCCGTTTTGCCGTGCTGATTTGATCGGCCCGTAGGGTGGGCAAAGCGTAAGCGTGGCCACCAACCCTTGCTCGATGAAGAAGGTGGGCACGGCGCAAGAGCGCCTTTGCCCACCCTACGCTGCGGACCGGATCAGGCCGCCCGCACCGCGAGGTGCTTGAACATGTTGCGGCGCGCCTCGTCGTCCATTTCCGCCTTGAACTTGAACTTGTCCTTGAGCGCGATCGCCTTGGCCGCCGCGGGGCGCGCCGAGATTTCGTCGACCAGCCGCTTGACGTTGGGATACTTCGAAAAGCCGTCCTCGCCGAGGATCAACGGGATCATGCGGGCCCAGCCCCACAGGCCCATGTCGACGATGGTGTAGGTATCGCCGACCATATAGCGGCGCTTGGCCAGATGCTCGTCGAGAATGGCGAAATGCCGCTGCGCCTCGAACTGGTAACGGTTATGGGCGTAATCGATCTTCTCCGGCGAGAAGTGCTTGAAGTGGACGGCCTGGCCACTGTACGGGCCGACGCCGGTGGCGATGAACATCAGCCAGGACAGCAATTCGGCGCGGCTCGACGCCGTATTCGCAGGCAGAAACTTGCCGGTCTTTTCCGCGAGATAGAGCAGGATGGCGTTAGAGTCGAACACCTTGACGCCGTCGTCGTCGATCGCCGGCACCTTGGCGTTCGGATTGATGGCAAGGTATTCCGGCTTGAACTGGTCGCCGGCGCGGGTGTCGACCGCGACAGGTTCAAAGGCGATGCCGGCTTCCTCGAGGAAGAGCGCGATCTTGGTCGGGTTGGGCGAGCCGTTGAAATAGAATTTGAGCATTTTTGGAAAACTCCCTTTGCTTCTTGCCTGCCAGGAAAACCTGTTGCGAATTTACGCACGCGCTGCGAACCGGGCGCGGGTGACCCTACCGCAATGCGGTATGTCCATGCTCAAATTTTTGGAAGGGTCGCAACCGACGAGTCCGTGAGGCAGGGGGCGGTGCGGCAAAGATTGCGCCGCTCAGCTTAGGTAGAAGCCGATCAGCCGAGGTAGAAAAAGCCCACCAGCCCGACAACGATCAATCCCGCACCCGCCAGGTCGATGATGGTGGCGAAGCGAATGGCCGAGTGCAAGTTCGACGCCTGAATCATCCGCTCCGACCGGCGCGCATAGCCGTGGACGATGATCTGCTGGTTGAAATCGCTGTTCGCTTCCAACCGCTCGGTCAGGCCGACGCAGATCAGGAGCACGCCGAGGATGACGAAGCCGGCAAAGCCCAGCAAGGTGAACAGCAGGATCGGGGGCACGCCGATCAGAAAGATCGGCAGCAGTGGCAACACCAGTAATGAATCGGATTGGGAGCGCATCGGACGGCTCGCTGTGGCCGCAAATGGCGGCCTGTATGGGTTAAGCAAGCAATCAATATAGTAGCGAATCACGGCAAAACAGGGTGCGGCAGACTGCGTAAATCACAGGGCTGCCATCTCGCTTGTTGCGGTGCCATGGCCATGCGGAAGGCAGGATGAAAAAAGCTGCAGCGGCCTGTCAGCCCGCTGCCATCCCGGAGCGGATCTCGGCGCGCAGCTCGTCGATCAGCCGCAAGCCCTTCTTGGTCTCGACGTGCCAGAAGGTCCAGCCGTTGCAGGCGCCGGAGCCCTGGGCCACCGCGCCGATGCGGTGGATCGAGCCGACCTTGTCGCCGAGCATGATGGCGCCGTCGGCGCGGACCAGGGCGCCGTGGCGCTTCTTGGAGTCGACCAGTTTGGTGCCGGGCGAGATCATGCCGCGCTCGATCAGTTCGGAGAACGCCACACGGGGTGCGTCGCGGGCGGTCATGAAGGGCGCCAGCGTCGCCTCGGGCAGCGGTTCGATGGCCGCGATGCGGGCTTCGGCCGCGCTCGCATAGGTCTTGTCGCGCTCGAAGCCGATGTAGCGGCGGCCGAGACGTTTTGCCACGGCGCCGGTGGTGCCGGTGCCATTGAAGGGATCGATCACGAGATCGCCGGGCTTTGACGACGACAGCAGCACGCGCGCCAAAAGGCCCTCGGGCTTCTGGGTCGGGTGCACTTTCTTGCCGTCGTCGCCCTTGAGGCGCTCGTCGCCGGTGCAAAGCGGAATCAGCCAGTCGGAACGCGCCTGCACGTCCTCGTTGGCGGCCTTCAGGGCTTCATAGTTGAAGGTGTAGCCTTTTGCTTTCTCGTCGCGCGCCGCCCAGATCATGGTCTCGTGCGCATTGGTGAAGCGGCGGCCGCGGAAATTCGGCATCGGATTGGTCTTGCGCCAGACGATGTCGTTGAGGACCCAGAAGCCGAGGTCCTGCATGATCGAGCCGACGCGGAAAATGTTGTGGTAGGAGCCGATCACCCACAGCGTCGCCGACGGTTTCATGACGCGGCGGCAGGCGAGCAGCCAGGCGCGGGTGAAATCGTCATAGGCGGCAAAGGATGAAAACTTGTCCCAGTCGTTGTTGACGGCATCGACATGGGATTCGTCGGGGCGCTTGAGATCGCCCTTGAGCTGCAGATTGTACGGAGGATCTGCGAACACCAGATCGACGGAGCCTGCCGGAAGCTTCGACATCTCGGCGACGCAATCGCCTACGACGATACGAACGTTCGACTCGGACTCGAATTTAGTGCGGGGCGCCCTTGCAGACGCCCCGCGACGCGACTCTACCATGACTCAATTACTCTGACTCAGGCGACGCTGTCGGCGACGCGGGACTAAACAACCGACTGGCGTTACATTGACCGGGCAAAGTAAAAATCGACTTAATCAGTATTGCTGCTGAGACAGATTTGCCTGGGCTGATTAGCGCTTAAGCGCACTAAAGCGTTTTCCAGCGAGGCCTGTCCCGCACTTGATGCGGGATGGATGCCGGTTCGCGTCAGGAAAACGCGTCAAATCAAGAATCTGGCGCCCCGTTCCGATTCAATCGGAATGGAAACGGCGCTAGGCAATAATTGCCGGGCGGGTTATTGATTAATGGAATGGAAATTTTACGTCTGTGCTGCGTTGGGTATCCAAGGGCAATCCGCCGGGATGAGGAATTTGCGCCATGCGTTACGATGACTTCCGTCGCAGCGACTCTATCGACGACCGTCGCGATGACAGCGGTGGCGGTGGTGGCGGCGGCTTCGGCATTCCGATGGGCGGCGGTGGCGGGCTCGGCATCGGCACCATCATCGTGCTCGGCCTGCTCGGCTATGCCTTTGGCATCGACCCGCGCATCCTGATCGGCGGCGCGGAAATTCTCACCGGCGGCAGCCAGCAGGCGCCGACCTACCAGACCGACCGCAGGTCGGGCCCGGCCACCACAGGCGCGCCCAAGGACGAGATGGGCAGCATGATCGCCGGCGTGCTCGGCGAGATCGACGATCGCTGGAACGAGATCTTCCAGGCCAGCGGGCAAACCTACAAGGGACCGCGCATCGTGCTGTTCCGCAACGCCACCAATGGCGGGCGCTGTGGCATGGCGCAGTCGGCGATGGGGCCGTTCTACTGCCCGCCGGACAAGCAGATCTTCCTCGACACCGCGTTCTTCCGCGACGTCGAGACGAAGTTTCGCGGCTGTTCGGGTAGCTCCTGCAAATTCACCACCGCCTATATCATCGCGCATGAGGCCGGCCATCACATCCAGAACCTGCTCGGCATTCTGCCGCGCGTGCAGCGGATGCAGGAGCAGGCCGGCAGCAAGGCGGAAGCCAACGCGCTGCAGGTCAAGGTCGAGTTGCAGGCGGATTGCCTGTCCGGCGTCTGGGTCAACCGCGAGGAAAAGAAACGTCCGGGCTTCGTCGAACCCGGCGATATCGAAGCCGCGCTGACCACGGCCACCGCGATCGGCGATGACACGCTGCAGCGCAAGGCGACGGGCAGGGTGGTGCCTGATTCATTCACCCACGGCTCCGCCGCACAGCGCAAGCAATGGTTCATGACCGGCTACAAGCAGGGCACCGTGCAGTCCTGCAATACGTTTGCCGTGGGGGCGATGTAGCGCGGCGAGTTGAATTAGCATTGACCGTCATGGCCGGGCATAGGCGAGTGAAGCGACGCCGTCCTTCAGACGGCTATGCCCGGCCATCCACGTCTTTGCTTTTGAGAGACTTTTAAGACGTGGATGCCCGGCACAGGGCCTGGCATGACGAGAAGAAAAAATCATGTCCTCCATTGACGAAACCAAACAATTCGTACCGCTCAATATCGCCGTGCTGACGATCTCGGACACGCGCGCGCTTGCCGATGACAAGTCGGGGGCGACGCTGGCGGAGCGGCTGGTCGCCGCCGGCCATCATCTCGCGGCGCGCGAAATCATCGTCGACGACGTCGATGCGATCCGCGTCATCATCCGAAGGTGGATCGCCGATCCTGGTGTCGATGCCATTATCACGACAGGCGGCACCGGCTTCACCGGCCGCGACGTCACGCCGGAGGCGGTCGAGCCGCTGTTCGAAAAGCGGATGGACGGTTTCTCCACCGCCTTCCACATGCTGAGCTACGCCAAGATCGGCGCCTCGACGGTGCAGAGCCGCGCCACCGCCGGGGTTGCGGGTGCGACCTTCATCTTCTGCCTGCCGGGCTCGCCCGGCGCCTGCCGCGACGGCTGGGACGGTATCCTCGCCCATCAACTCGACTACCGCACGCGGCCCTGCAACTTCGTCGAGATCATGCCGCGGCTCGACGAACATCTGCGCCGCCCGAAAGCCAAGGGCGCGTCGGTCTAGGCAGTCATTCCGGGGCGATGCGCAGCATCGAACCCGGAATCTCGAGATTCCGGGTCTGGTCCTTCGGACCATCCCGGAATGACGGACTTATTATTATCACCGCCGTCCGATGACCGCTTTCAGCAATGCCCACAATCCGCGCCACATGTCGCGCCACGCTTCGTCGCGCAATTCATGGGCGCGCCTGATGTAGAATTCGAGCAGGTCCGGCGTGACGCGCCGCGGCGTGTCGCGACGCCCCGGCTTCACAGTTCGCGTTCCCAGGTCTCGCCAACAAGGCTTTGGCCAAAACTTCGATGCGGTTCGGTCGCGACCAGCTTAAAGCCGGCGTCCTGATAGATCTTGCGGGCGGCGACGAGGATGCTCTGGGTCCACAGCGTCATCCTGCGATAGCCGGTCGCCCGCGCGAAGGCGACGCATTCGGCGACCAGCCGCTGGCCCAATCGCTGGCCGCGCCCGGCCGGATCGACCAGCAGCAGGCGCAGCTTGGCGACATCGTCGCTATGCTTGACCACAAAGACCGAGCCGACCTGGACGCCGCCCTGCTCGGCAATCCAGCAGCGCTCGCGCGAGGCATCGAACGAGGTCAGGAATTTCGCCGCGATCTCCGCCACCAGCGCTTCGAACGAGGAGTCAAAGCCATATTCGCTGGCGTAGAACGCGCCGTGGCTCTGCACCACCCAGCCCATGTCGCCGGGGCGGTGGGTGCGCAGGATCGCTGGCGCCGCCGCGCCCGACTCGCCGAGCAGCCGCTCGATCTCGGCCATCGCGCCGACGAGCTTTTGGCTGCCGCCGCGCGGCAACGCGGCCAGCATCGCGCCGATGTCGTCCTGCATGCTGCGCTCGAGTTGGGCGAAGGTCTGGCGTCCCTTGGCCGTGAGGGCGAGCCGGAATTGCCGCCGGTCCGCCGGCAGCGGCTTGCGGGTGAGCAATCCATTCTCATCGAAGTTTTGCACGATCCGGCTGAGATAACCGGCATCGAGCCCGAGTTCGGCGCCGATCTCCTTGGCCGAGAGGTCTTCGCGATAGGCGAGCTCGTACAGCACCCGCGCCTCGCTGAGCGAGAACGGGCTCTTCATGAGTTGCTGGTCGAGCACGCCGAGCTTGCGGGTGTAGAAGCGGTTGAAGGCGCGGACCGCCGCGACTGCTTCATCGGAATTATTCTCGGACATGGCGCACCTCGATACTTGCCATTGTCAGATAGTTATTTGACTTTGGCAAGTATATTCTGGTGCAAGCCCGGTCCCTTCTACTGTGCATGGGGTTGTTTTCGCGATTTTTGTGTCTGGCCCCGCGGTGCATCGCGCCGGAGGCGCCTAGGCTACCACCATGATCCGGCTGCGCAGCATGGTGCGGGAGCGCCGGCCGAGCCGGCGCAGCAGCCGGGCTTCGGAACGGCGGACGTCCGGCCGGTAGCCGCCGAGCCGGTCGTAATGATCGTGCGCAATGAGAAGACCCTGTTCCGCCGAGGGCCCCGTAACCATGCGGGCGATGAATTTGAGGCCATCGCGGAAACTGGCATCGGAATAAGGCGAGCGGGCATAGCGGAAGATCCCGGCGCGGGGCCGGCCGCTGGCCGCTACACCCTGTATGAATTGCGCGGTCTCTTCGATCCAGCCCGAGTCGAGCACGGCGCCGGCGTGCAGGAACATCAGCCAGGGTGAACGCGCCTGGCGGGCGCCGGCGGCGAGCGCCGCGGCGCGGGTCCCCTCGAAGGCCATGAAGCGGCAGCCGGCTACGTCGGCCACCCGCTCGATCACGCTGCTTGCGGAACGGTCGACCAGCACCACTTCGCGGATCAAACCGGCAGCGGCGCCCGGCACCAGCGCCGCCAGGGTGGCGACGGCGGGCTGTTCAACGCCTTCAGTGGGGATGATCACGCTCAGCATAAAGAGGCTTCGTTGGCTCAAACGGTGAAAAACGCCGTTTGTTATCACCTTGTCACATTCAAAACATCCGTTGGCATGCGGATTTTTGCGGCAGCTCTCGTGTGGATTTGTCGATCGATGTTCTTGCTTTGTTCTAAAGACCTGTTACGTTCCAAGCATGAGCCGAGCATCCTCTCATGCCCTCAAGCACCCGCCGGTCACGGCGCCCTCCGAACCGGCGGGTGCTAATCCTTTTCCTGAGCTGGCGGTCGCGATCGAGCGCGACCGGCGGCGCGGCCGCGGCGCCCAGTCCAACGACAGCGGCCGCTTCGAGGCCGAGGCCCGCGTCGCCTTCGACGACGGCTGGCAGAGCCTCGAAGACCTGCCGCCGTTCAAGACCACGGTCGGGCTCGACACCTCGCGCAAGGTCATCACCCGCAACGACTCGCCCGATATCGGCTTCGACCGCTCGATCAATCCCTATCGTGGCTGCGAGCACGGCTGCGTCTACTGCTTCGCGCGGCCGACCCACGCCTATCTCGGGCTGTCGCCCGGACTTGATTTTGAAACTCAGCTGCTCGCCAAGCCCGATGCGCCGGAGTTGCTGGAAAAGGAACTGGCGGCGGCGGGCTACGAACCGCGCATGATCGCGATCGGCACCAACACCGATCCCTATCAACCGATCGAGCGCAAATACAAGATCATGCGCGGCATTCTGGAGGTGCTGGAGCGTGCCGGCCATCCGGTCGGCATCGTCACCAAATCGGCGCTGGTGACGCGCGACATCGACATCCTCCAGCGGATGGCAAAACGCAATCTGGTCAAGGTCGCACTGTCAGTGACGACGCTCGATGCCAAACTCGCGCGCACCATGGAGCCGCGGGCCTCGACGCCGCCGAAGCGGCTGGAGGCGATACGGCAACTGGCGGAGGCCGGCATTCCGGCAACCGTGATGGTCGCGCCCGTGATCCCCGCGCTGAACGATTCCGAGATCGAGCGCATCCTCGATGCCGCGGCGCATGCCGGCGCGAAAGAAGCTAGTTATGTCCTGCTGCGGCTGCCGCTGGAAGTGCGCGATCTCTTCCGCGAATGGCTGATGGCGAATTATCCCGACCGCTATCGCCACGTCTTCACCCTGATCCGCGACATGCGCGGCGGCCGCGACTACGACTCGCAATGGGGAACCCGGATGAAGGGAACCGGGCCGATGGCCTGGATGATCGGACGCCGCTTCGAAATCGCCTGCGAGAAGCTTGGACTGAACAAGCGGCGCCTGAAACTGACCACCGACCATTTCGTCAAGCCGAAGCGAAACGGTCAGCAGTTGAGTTTGTTTTGATTGGTAGCCCGGATGGAGCGCAGCGTAATCCGGGGCATCGGTAGAGAGACTTATCCCGGATTGCGCTGCGCTCCATCCGGGCTACGAATGAGTGCCAGGGAGCGGCAGGATGAGTAACGAGTTGAAGACCCCAATCCCGCGACTGACCGTCATCACGCTCGGCGTCAGCAACATGCGCGCCAGCATCGCTTTTTATGAAGCGCTGGGTTTTGCGCGAAGAATTCGCTCGACCGGCGAGGCGGTCGCCTTCTTCGACACCGGCGGCCCCGTGATCGGGCTGTTTCCGTGGGATCAGCTGGCAGAGGACGCGACGCTGCCGGACCATCCGCGGCCCAAGACCTTCCGCGGCGTGACGCTGGCGTGGAATTGCGCCTCACGCGAGGAAGTCGACACCGTACTGGATTTCGCGATCGCCAAGGGCGCGTCGCTGCTCAAGGCCGCGCATGAGACGGCGTATGGCGGCTACTCCGGATATTTCGCCGATCCCGACAATCATCCCTGGGAAGTCGTGGTCGCCCCCGGCATCGAGGTCGGCGAAGACCGGCGGGTGCATTTGGCGGATTAGGGGTCAGTGCCAACCTGTCGTGACTGAATAACGGGAATTGCACCCGGTTCCCGGTTGCGCGCTGGCGCGTGCTTGCCCACCATCCCGGCATGATTCGGGATAAGTCGTCCAAGAAGCCAGCGGCCAAGCCGGTCGCCAAACAGGCAAAACTGCCGAACGGCGTGATCGCGGTGGCGCCGCCGAGCTTTCGCCGCGAGCGCGCGCTGATCAAGCGCGGCGTCTGGCCGATCGCCGGTTGCGACGAGGCCGGACGTGGTCCCCTGGCCGGCCCGGTGGTGGCCGCCGCCGTGATTCTCGATCCCAAGCGAATCCCCAAAGGCATCGACGATTCGAAGCGGCTGACGGCGGAGCGCCGTGAGGAACTGTTCGAAGAGATTTGCGCGACCTCGTCGTTTGCGGTCGCCTTTGCCTCGCCGGCGCGTATAGATCGCGACAATATCCTGCGCGCCTCGCTGTGGGCGCTGACGCGGGCCGTGCGGGGCTTACCGGAAATCCCCAAACATGTGTTCGTCGACGGCCGCGACCGGATCGAGGCGCCATGCGACTGCGACGCCGTGATCGGCGGCGATGGCATCGTGATGTCGATCGCGGCCGCTTCGATCATCGCCAAGGTGACGCGCGACCGCCTGATGTGTGCGCTGGCGCTGGATTGCCCGGGCTACGGGTTCGAGAGCCACAAGGGCTACGCGGTGCCGGAACATCGCGAGGCGCTCGACCGCTTGGGCCCCAGCGTCCACCACCGCCGTTTCTTCGCGCCCGTCATCGCCGCGCGCGAAAAACATCAGCCCGGCACCGTCGAGCCCGATCTGTTCACGGTGGAAACACAAATCAGCGCGGATGTGACGGCGGCTCTCTAACGCACCTTGCATTGACGCGTTTTCTGACGCGCGCCGGTATCCACCTCGCTTGAAAACGCGATAGTTGCCTCGGCGGCTGGCGCGCTCTATCAAATGGGCTCGAATAGGCCGGACCGATGGGATCGGCTGGGGCATTTCGGACGTTTCATGCGTTTCACCTCCCTGGTTGTCGAACTGATCCGCGCCCGGCCGCGGCTGGTGGTCTGGCTCGTGGTGCTGCTGCAGGCGGCAATGTGGCTGATCCTGCCGATGCTGCTCTATCGCAGCCCACCCGGCGATATCGCCACGGTTCTGGCATTCGGCAGGGAATATCAGGTCGGAACCTATTTTGGTCCGCCGCTGGCGTTCTGGCTTGCCGACATCGCTTTCCGCGCGGCCGGCAATCATGTGTTCGGGGTCTACCTGCTGGCGCAGATCTGCGCGGTCGTCACTTTCTGGGGCTTCTATCAGCTCGCGCGCGCCATTGTCGGCGGTCAGCAGGCGGTGCTCGCGGTGCTCTTGAGCATGACGGTGGTCGCCTTCAGCTCGCCCGGCGTCGAGTTCGGCCCGCTGGTGCTGGCGCGGCCGCTGTGGGCGCTGTTGCTGCTGCATTCCTGGCGATTGGTCGGCCAGAACCGGCGCAGCGCCTGGTTCGCCTGGTCGATCGAAGCGGGCCTGTTGCTGCTGACGACGTCGGCCGCGCTCGGGCTGTTGCTGCTGATCGCCGGATTTGCCGTCGCCACCGCCCGCGGGCGGCGCACTTTGATGTCGCTCGATCCGCTCTACGCACTTCTGGTGATCGTCGTACTGGTGCTGCCCTACCTGATCTGGGTCGTTCGCGCCGACGTGCTGGCGATGCCGCCCTTGCCGGCCATCGATGATCTCTCGGGCAGGGCGATGCACTGGGGCGGGTTGCTCGGCGGCCTGTTGCTGGCGACGGCCGGCATCGTGCTGCTGGTGATCCTCAACTCCGGCGCGTTTGTCCGCAAGGCCGAGGAAGCGCCGATCATCTACCGGCCGCAGATCGATCCCCTGGCGCGCCAATTCGTCTATACGTTCGCCATCGGTCCGGCGCTGTTCGGCAGCCTGATTGCCGGCGTGTTCAATCTCGAGCGCGTTACCGGCGGCGCCGGCGTTGCCTTGCTGATGTCGGGGCTGGCCGTGATCGTGGCGACCGGCGATCTCGTGTATCTGCGGCGCCAGCGGCTGCTCCGCACGGTCTGGGCCGCGGCGGTCGCAGCCCCGGCTTTCGTGGCCATCGCGGCCACGCTGTTCCTGCCCTGGACCAGCGGCGCCGAAGTGCCGACCTCGCTGCCGGCGCGGACGATCGCGCATTTCTTCGGCGACAGTTTTGAGCGGCGCACCAACCAGCGGCTGCGCGCGGTGGCCGGCGATCCGCAGCTGGCGAGCTTCGTTGCGATGGATAAAGGCCGGCCGCATCTGTTGCTCGACGCCACGCCGGAACGCACGCCGTGGCTTTCGCTCGCGAAGTTCAATGAAACCGGCGGCGTCGTGGTCTGGCGCGCATCGGATACATCAGGCGCGCCGCCTCCTGACATCGCGCGGCGGTTTCCGGGCCTCGTGCCGGAAGTGCCGCGTGCGTTCGAATGGATGGTGAACGGAAGGCAGCCGCTGCTGCGCGTCGGCTGGGCCATCGTGCGGCCGAAGGCGCCGTAGCTCCGGTCCGTAGGGTGGGCAAAGCGAAGCGTGCCCACCAATTCAAGACCACGGATTCCAATAGATGGTGGGCACGGCGCGAGCGCCTTTGCCCACCCTACGAAGCGGCCTTCTCCAATTCCTTCGCGATGGCGCGCAGATCCTGCCACGACATCCGCTTGTACGACGGTGAACGCAGCAGATAGGCCGGGTGGAACGTCGCCATGGCGCGGATGGAGCGGGTGCCGGTGTCGTAATCGAACCACTTGCCGCGGGTCTTCATGATGCCCTCGCGGGTCGACAGCAACGTCTGCGTCGAGGGATTGCCGAGCGTCACCAGCACGTCCGGATTGACCAGTTCGATCTGCCGCTGGATGAACGGCAGGCAGATTTGTGTTTCCTGCGGCGTCGGCGTGCGGTTGCCGGGCGGCCGCCATGGGATCACGTTGGCAATATAAGCTTTGCTGCGGTCGAGGCCGATCGCCGCGATCATGCGGTCGAGCAATTTGCCGGAGCGCCCGACGAACGGCAGCCCCTCGATATCCTCGTCGCGTCCGGGGGCTTCGCCGACGAACATGATTCGCGCTTTCGGATTGCCGTCGCAGAACACTAGCCGTGTCGCGGTGTGCTTGAGCGCGCAGCCGTCGAAATTCTCCAGAAGCGCGCGTAGCGCCTCCAGTGACGGCGCGGTTCGCGCCGCTTCCCGCGCCGAGGCGATCGCGGCTTCCGGCGCCGGCGCTATTTCGCTGCGCGAAACTGCCGGCGCCGCCGCGGGCATTTCCCGCACCAGTTTTTGCGGCATGGTTTCGCGCGGCGCGGCGATGGTAGCGCTGTCGGGCTCGGCAAGCCGGTCAAGCGGCTCATCGGCCAACGCGCAATCGACCCCGGCCTCGAGATAAAAGGCCAGCAACTGCTGAACGGTAGGGGAGGGTTCGGGCGCGATGGACATTGGGTCAATCTAGGATGTATTCGGCTGCCGCGAAACGCCTGAGATTTCATTTCCATGGTTGTTCTCGACGCAAAAATCGGAAACAAACAAACCTTAGAGCCGTTCTCAATTGGGCTGAGACCAGAACATGAGCACCGAAGAGCTTCCGCCGCGTGAGTCCATGGAATTTGACGTCGTGATCGTCGGCGCCGGGCCGTCCGGCCTGGCGGCTGCGATCCGTCTCAAGCAACTCAATGCCGATCTCAACATCGTCGTGGTGGAAAAGGGTTCCGAAGTCGGCGCACATATTCTGTCGGGTGCGGTGATCGATCCGGTCTCGCTTGACAAACTGATTCCGGACTGGCGCGAGGACGCCGATTGCCCGCTGAAGACGCAGGTCAAGGACGACCGCTTCCACTGGCTGACCGGAGGAAGCGCGATCCGGCTGCCGAGCTTCGCGATGCCGCCGCTGATGAACAACCATCACTGTTATATCGGCTCGCTCGGTGATGTCTGCCGCTGGCTGGCGCCGAAAGCCGAAGCGCTCGGCGTCGAGATCTATCCGGGCTTTGCCGCTACCGAAGTGCTCTACGACGAACAGGGCGCGGTGCGCGGCATTGCGACCGGCGACATGGGCATCGCCAGGGACGGCAGCCACAAGGATTCGTTCACCCGCGGCATGGAACTGCTCGGCAAATACACGCTGTTCGCCGAAGGCGCGCGCGGCAGCCTCTCCAAGCAACTGATCGCGAAATTCTCGCTCGACGCCAACAGTGAGCCGCCGAAATTCGGCATCGGCCTCAAGGAAGTCTGGGAGATCGACCCGGCCAAACACCAGAAGGGCCTGATCCAGCATTCGTTCGGCTGGCCGCTGAACAACAAGACCGGCGGCGGCTCGTTCCTTTATCACTACGACGACAACAAGGTGGCGGTCGGTTTCGTCCTGCATCTCAATTACGACGATCCGTATCTGTCGCCGTTCGATGAGTTCCAGCGTTTCAAGACTCATCCTTCGATACGCACCGTGTTCGAAGGCGGCAAGCGGCTGGCCTATGGCGCGCGCGCGATCACCGAGGGCGGCTACCAGTCGGTGCCACGGCTGAGCTTTCCGGGCGGCGCGCTGATCGGTTGCGCGGCGGGTTTTGTGAATGTGCCGCGCATCAAGGGCGTGCACAACGCGATGGGCAGCGGCATGCTTGCCGCCGAACACCTCGTGGCCGCGCTCGGCGCCGGCCGCGCCAATGATGAACTGGCCGAATACGAGAATGCGTGGCGCGGTTCGCAGGTCGGCAAGGACCTCTACCCGATCCGCAACGTCAAACCCCTGTGGTCGAAGTTCGGCACCCTGATCGGCGTACCGCTCGGCGGCCTCGACATGTGGACCAACACGCTGTTCGGCTTCTCGCTGTTCGGAACCCTGTCGCACGCCAAACCGGACCGCAAGACGCTGGATCCAGCCAAGGCGCACACGCCGATCGCGCCGGTGAAGCCGGACGGCAAACTGACCTTCGACAAGCTGTCGTCGGTATTCCTGTCCAACACCAACCATGAGGAAGACCAGCCGGTCCACCTCAAGGTCGCCGACATGAACCTGCAGAAGACCTCCGAGCACGACGTCTTTGCCGGTCCGTCCAACCGCTATTGCCCGGCCGGCGTCTACGAATGGGTCGAGGAGGCCTCCGGTCCGCGCTTTCAGATCAACGCCCAGAACTGCGTCCACTGCAAAACCTGCGACGTCAAAGACCCGAACGGCAATATCACCTGGGTTCCGCCGGAAGGCGGCGGCGGGCCCAATTACCAGGGGATGTGACCACGATTACGTGAGTTGGTGGGCGAGGGTGCACAGGTTGGCCGGGTAACCCCGGCACCGGCCACGATACCGCCACAGTACAAGCGTCTTCGGGGGCTGCTGGCCAAAATGGGTGGAATGGGCGGCGGACGGGGAGATCTTGGGGATCCTGCTGCCGCTCGATTCGCCACCCCGTATCCTTGCGGTTGAACGCCAAAAGCGGCATTGTCGCTGGGCCTTGATGCCGCCGCGTATGTCCGCATTCGAGAGCGCTCGAAAAGATTCCGCCATAAATCCTGGAGCTAGGCGAACCGTGATGCTTTCCACTCGTTTCAATCGCTGGACCATCGCCGCTGTCACCGTCGCCGCGCTTGCTGCGCCCGGCTCGCTGCTGGCGCAGACGCCCGAGCATACCGGCGACAATTCGGCGCAGTTTCCGAGCAAGAGCGATCTGAAATCGCTGACCACGTCCGGCAGCTATCTGGCCGCGCGTCATGCCAGCGTCGAACGCGACGCCAGCTCGGCCGCGGCGTTCTATCGTTCGGCGCTGCGTACCGATCCCAAGAACAACGAGCTGCTCGACCGCGCCTTCATCTCCTCGCTCGCGGATGGCGACATCGACGAGGCCGTCAAGCTCGCCGACCGCATTCTGACGCAGGACAAATCCAATCGCGTGGCCCGGCTGGTCGTCGGCGTCCGCGACCTGAAGCAGAAGAAATACGCGACCGCGCAGATCAACATCAATCAGTCGATCCGCGGACCGATCACCGATCTGGTCGCGACGCTGTTGTCGGGCTGGGCCAGCTTCGGCGCGGGTGATTCCAAGGCGGCGGTCGCCAATATTGACAAGCTGACCGGGCCGGAATGGTATCCGATCTTCAAGGATCTGCACACCGGCATGATCCTGGAACTCGCGAACAAGGAAAAGGACGCCGGCGCCCGCTTCGAACGCGCCTACAAGCTCGACGATTCGATGCTGCGGGTGTCCGACGCCTATGGGCGCTGGCTGTCGCGCAACAAGGACTCGGCAGCGGCAATCGGCATCTACGAGGCGTTCGACAAGAAGCTGCCACGGCATCCCCTGGTACAGGAGGCGCTGCGCGAGACGCGGGCCGGCAAGAAGATGCCGCCGCTGATCGAATCGGCGCAGGCAGGTGCGGCCGAGGCGCTGTACGGCATCGGGGCCACGCTGACCCGCCGCGGCGGCGAGGATCTGGCGCTGGTCTATCTGCAGCTGTCGCTTTATCTGCAGCCCAACCATCCGCTGGCGCTGCTCTCGCTGGCCGATCTCTATGAGTCGGTGAAGAAGCCGCCGATGGCGATCAAGGTCTATGAGCGCATGCCGGCGAGTTCGCCGCTGAAGCGCAACGCGCAGATTCAGCTCGCCACCAATCTCGACGCCGCCGATCGCAGCGAGCAGGCGATCAAGATCCTCAAGGACGTCACCGCCGAAGACCCCAAGGACATCGAAGCCATCATGGCGCTCGGCAATATCGAGCGCGGCCGCAAGAAGTTCGCCGATTGCGCGACGACCTATTCCAGGGCGATCGACGTGATGCCCGGCGTGACCGACAAGAACACCTGGGTCACCTATTACTATCGCGGCATTTGCCAGGAGCGCTCCAAGCAGTGGAGCAAGGCGGAGGCCGACATGCGCAAGGCGCTCGAGCTGCAGCCGGAACAGCCGCATGTGCTGAACTATCTCGGCTATTCCTGGATCGATCAGGGCATCAATCTCGACGAAGGCATGAAGATGATCCGGCGCGCCGTCGATCAGCGTCCCGACGACGGCTATATCGTGGACTCGCTGGGCTGGGCGTTCTACCGCATCGGCAATTTCGAGGACGCGGTGAAGAACCTCGAGCGCGCGATCGATCTGAAGCCCGAGGATCCGACCATCAATGACCACCTCGGTGACGCCTATTGGCGCGTCGGCCGCACGCTGGAAGCCAAGTTCCAGTGGGCGCACGCCCGCGACCTGAAGCCCGAGGCGGAAGAACTGCCGAAGATCGAGGCCAAGATCGCCAACGGTCTGCCCGAGGACACGTCGTCTGCGGCTTCCGCCGACAAGAAAAAAGAAGACGGCAGGGGCGGCTAGATCGAAGGCATTGGGGGGCTTGTTCGGCAATGCCGGCGTTGATTGATGAGGGGCGTGCCAAGGTCAACCTGACCTTGAGGGTGGTCGGCCGCCGCACCGACGGTTTTCATGATCTGGAAAGCGTGGTGGCGTTTGCCGACTGCGCCGATCGGCTGACGCTGACGCCGGGTTCCGATCTGACATTGCAAATGTCCGGACCGCTGGCGCAGGCCTGCGGCGAGACGTCGGACAATCTGGTGCTGAAGGCGACGCGCCTGCTGGCAGAGCGGGTGCCGGGCCTGAAGTCCGGCAGTTTCACGCTCGACAAGGTGCTGCCGGTCGCGGCGGGCATCGGCGGTGGTTCGGCGGATGCGGCTGCCGCGCTTCGGCTGCTGGCAAAATTGAACGGGCTGTCGCTCGATGACGAACGGCTGCGCGAGGTAGCACTTGCGACCGGCGCCGACGTGCCGGTCTGCCTGGCCTCGCGCGCCTGCGACATGACCGGGGTCGGCGATACCCTGACGCCGCTCAGCCTGCCGATCATGCCGTGCGTGATGATCAACCCCTGCGTTCCCGTTCCGACCAAGGACGTATTCAAGGCACTCGGCCTGCGCAGCGGCGAATTGCTGGTCGGCGTCACCGACGTTTTCCGGGGCATCGACTGGCCGGAAGCCGGCGCCTCGGTCGAAGACTGGGTCGAAGTCCTGGCGGCCAGTGCCAACGATCTGGAAGCCCCGGCGATGCGCATTCAGCCGGTCATCGGTGACGTGATCGCCGCGCTCAACGCCACCAACGGCGCCTGGCTGGCGCGGATGTCGGGCTCGGGCGCGACCTGCTTTGCGATCTATGAAAACACGGCCGACGCCGGCCGCGCCGCGGAGAAGATCCGGCGCGAGCACCCCGGCTGGTGGGTACACGCGGGAACGTTGAGCTAACTTGCTGCGGGCCGTCGCACCAGCGCCAGCGACACGCCAAGCCCGGCAATGAACAGCCCCGAACCCTGCCGCAGCCGTTGAACGATAAATGGCCGCCGCACCAGGCCCGCGCGCGCGGTGGCGGCCATCATCACCACGACGACATCAGCGAGCGTGTTCAGCAATACCGAGATCAGGCCGAGCGCGATGAACTGCAGCGCAGGGTGACCGCCGGCGGGATCGATGAACTGCGGAATGAACGCCAGAAAGAACGCCGCGGTTTTCGGGTTCAGGGCTTCGACCAGCACGCCCTCGCGAAACGCCTGTCGCGCGCCGGCCGGGCTGATCGCCTCCACCATCGCGTGTCGACCCTCGCGAAACGTCCGGATGCCAAGCCAGATCAGATAGAGCGCGCCGGCAAGTTTGAGCACCGTGAAAAGTTCGGCGCTGGCCAGGATGATCGCGGACACCCCCAGCGCGCCTGCGATCACATGCACGAGCCCGCCAAGCGCGGTCCCCAATGTCGAGGCGATACCGGTCTTCCGGCCGCCCGACAGCGTCCTGGCGGCGACATAGAATATCCCGGGACCAGGCACGAAGGCGATGATCAGTGCGGCGGCGAGAAAGAGCGAAAATTGTGTGCCGCTCATGCGACCCCTTCGTAGGGTGGGCAAAGCGCAACGTGCCCACCATTCAAAATGACGGTGTGGATGGATGGTGGGCACGGCGCAGTTGCGCCTTTGCCCACCCTACGAAGCCTTCAATGCGACCTTGCCAGGCAGAACGCCACGACCTGCTCGAGCGCGGTCTTCATCGGCGAGGCCGGAAACAACGCCAGCGCATCGACGGCCATCGCGCCGTAATGATGGGCGCGGCTGATCGTGTCCTCCAGCGCGCGATGCTTGGTCATCAACCCGATGGCGTGATCGAGATCATGGGCGCCGATCTCGCCGCGCTCCAGCGCCTTGACCCAGAACGCGCGCTCAGAGGCGTTGCCGCGGCGGAACGCCAGCACCACCGGCAGCGTGATCTTGCCCTCGCGGAAATCGTCGCCGACGTTCTTGCCGAGTTTTGCGGATTTGCCGCCGTAGTCCAGCACGTCGTCCACGAGCTGGAACGCAATGCCGAGATTCATGCCGACGGAGCGGCACGCGGTCTGCTCGGCCTTCGGCCGGTTGGCGATGACGGGGCCGACCTCGCAGGCGGCTGCGAACAATTCCGCGGTCTTGCCGCGGATCACAGCGAGATATTCGTCCTCGGTGGTCGCGGTGTTTTTTGCCGCGGCGAGCTGCATCACCTCGCCCTCGGCGATGGTGGCGGCCGCCGAAGACAGGATGTCGAGCGCCCGCAACGAGCCGACCTCGACCATCATGCGGAAGGCCTGGCCGAGCAGGAAGTCGCCGACCAGCACGCTGGCCTCATTGCCCCACAGCATCCGCGCGGACAATTTGCCGCGCCGTAATTCGCTCTCGTCGACCACGTCGTCATGGAGCAGCGTCGCGGTGTGCATGAACTCGACCGAGGCCGCGAGCTTGATATGGCCGTCGCCGGAATAGCCGGTGAGGCCGGCCATCGCCAGCGTCAGCATCGGGCGCAGCCGTTTTCCCCCGGAGGAGATCAGGTGATTGGCGACCTCGGGAATCATGGTGACTTCGGAACCGGTCCGCGACAGAATCGTGGCGTTGACCCGCTCCATGTCGGCGGCGACGAGCCCGACCAGCTCATCAATCGAAGCGTTTGGGCTTTCGAAGGGTACAATAACCGCCACGCGGGTCTCCAAATCTGGCCAATTCGCACTATCCTTATCTACAATAGAAAGTGCAGGCTGAAGCGGCAAGGGCACGAAGCGGTTGACAGGTACCGGCCGGCCCTCGGACCGGGCCAGCCAGGGAGGGCGCAAATTGCGGGAATTGGTTCGGACCAACGATATTGTGCTGGTTTCCGCGGTCGGCGCGCTGCTCGACGGCGCCAATATCCATCATCTGGTGCTCGACCAGAACATGAGCATCATCGAGGGATCGCTCGGCGTGCTGCCACGCCGGATCCTGGTCCATGAGGACGACAACCGCGAGGCGCGCCAGCTTCTGACCGATGCCGGGCTTGCCCATGAATTGCGGGCCGATGAGTAATCTAGATGACTAATCTGGATGTCACCGAGGACGCGTTTCTCGGTGGGGCCTTGCGCCTGCGGCAACTGAGATCGGGGCACCGCGCCGGTCACGATGCCATGCTGCTGGCGGCGGCGACGCCGGCACGTTCAGGCAATCGTGTGGTCGATCTTGGCGCCGGTGTGGGTGCGGCAGGGCTGGCGGTGGCCAGGCGCGTCGGGGATATCGATCTCGTGCTGGTCGAGATCGATGCCGATCTCGCAAGCCTCGCGCGCGCCAATGCCGAGGCGAATATGATTGCCGCCGAGGTGATCGTGCTCGATGTCGAAGCGGCCGCCGACGCCTACGCCGCGGTCAATTTGCACCCTGATAGCGTCGATGTCGTGTTGATGAATCCGCCGTTCAACGATTCTGTGCGGCATCGAGTCTCGCCCGACCGCGCGCGCGGGATCGCGCATGTCGCGACATCCACCACGCTTTCGAACTGGATTCACGCAACCCGCCGCATCCTCAAATCCAGGGGCATGCTGACGCTGATCTGGCGCGCCGACGGGATTGCCGAGGTGCTGGCGGCGCTCGATCACGGTTTTGGCAGTCTGGAAATTTTGCCCATTCACGGCGATGTGAAGGCGCCTGCGAATCGAATCCTGGTTCGCGCCACCAAGGGCGGTCGCGCGCCGACTCGAATTCATGCCGGACTGATGCTCAATGATGAGCGAGGGGTGCCCAATAAAGAAGTGCAGGAGATTTTAGCGGGGAGGGGGATGTTGCCGTTAACCACCCCCTAGAGGTGGCCGAGGAACTGATGTCTCGAACGCGAGACGAAGCGGAAAAGCCTATTGCGGAAGGGTTTCCGACTGCCGTTTCGGAGTGTTGGTGAAGTGAACCGCGGTCAGGATGGTGCCGATCAACAATATCAGCAGGTAGATTTTCATGTCACTCTCCGCTGCGCCATTGCAGCCGTAACGGCCACGTTGCAAAAGGCCTTCCAGCCTTAATTCGTTCCAGCCCTTCCAATGACAGTGGCGTGATAAAAAATGGTTAATTCGAGGTAACGGCATGAGTGAACAAATAAGTGATCGTGTGGGATTGCCGGGCCTTATCGAGCGGCTGAAGGGATTGGTCCCGGCCAAATTCCGGCGCGGGGTCGCGGTGGTGCCGGTGGTGCGGTTGTCCGGCGTGATCGGCGCGGTGACGCCGCTGCGGCCGGGCATGTCGCTCGCCGGTGTCGCCAAGACGCTGGAGCGCGCCTTCGGTACCAAGAATGCCAAGGCGGTTGCGCTTGTGATCAATTCGCCCGGCGGCTCGCCGGTGCAATCGCGCCAGATCTATTTGCGGATCAGGCAACTCGCCGCCGAAAAGAATTTGCCGGTGCTGGTGTTCGTCGAGGACGTCGCCGCATCCGGCGGCTACATGATCGCCTGTGCCGGCGACGAGATCTTTTGCGATCCGTCCTCGATCCTCGGTTCGATCGGCGTGGTCGGCGGCACTTTCGGCTTCCAGGAGCTGATCAAGAAAATCGGCGTCGAGCGACGGCTCTATACGGCGGGCGTCCACAAGGCGACACTCGATCCGTTCCTCCCCGAAAACCCCGATGACGTGGCGCGCATCAAGGCGCTCCAGCGCGAGATCCACGCCATCTTCATTGCGTTGGTCAAACAGAGCCGCGGCAGCCGCCTCAAGGGCGCGGACGACACGCTGTTCACCGGCGAATATTGGGCCGGCGAAACCTCGGTGTCGCTGGGCCTTGCGGATGCGGTCGGCGATCTGCGTTCGACGCTGCGCACCCGCTACGGCGACAAGGTGCTGACCCCCGTGATCGCGCCCGCCAGCGGCATGCTGTCCGGCTTGCTCGGGCGGCGGTCCCCGGGGGCGGGCTCCATGGGCGCGCTCGACGGTTTTGGGGGCCTGCCGGATGAGCTGATCTCCGCGCTCGAAACCAGGGCAATTTGGGCCAAATTCGGGTTCTAGGGCTGGACGCCGCCGCGCCATTTAGTCCTAAAGGCGGGAATTGCGGCGCAGCCCGGCTTGCGCGAGAATGCAGCTATTGGGGGCGTGACCGACGTGAACGACAAGGATCGACCGATGCCACCGTTGATCGCATTCGCAGGGGCCCTGGGTGGGCTTGCCGTGGTCCGCTGGGCTTACAAGACCGCCGTCCGGATCAACCGGGAGCTGGAAGAAGCGCGGCTGGCCCGCGTCTCGGAATCCGCTCAAACCAGCGAGATTCCAACCCTGCGCCGGGATCCCGTCACCGGGGCCTATCGGCCGGGGTAACTCACCGTCATTCCGGGGCGATGCGAAGCATCGAACCCGGAATCTCGAGATTCCGGGTCTGGTCCTTCGGACCATCCCGGCATGACGCGATGGGATCGCAGGTCCCATCGCCTTGATTCCCCTCGCCACCGCCGATACGGTCCCGCGCGCCCAAAACCCCCTCGCGAGACCGATTCTGCCGATGGACGAATTGCCTGCCCACATGCGCCCGGAACGTTCGTTCCAGGGCTTCATTCTCGCTCTGCAGCGGTTCTGGGCCGAACAGGGCTGCGTGATCCTGCAGCCCTACGACATGGAAATGGGCGCGGGCACGTTTCATCCGGCGACGACCTTGCGCGCGCTCGGGCCGAAGCCGTGGCGGGCCGCCTATGTGCAGCCCTCGCGCCGGCCCAAGGATGGCCGCTACGGCAAGAACCCGAACCGGATGCAGCATTATTACCAGTATCAGGTGATCATGAAGCCATCGCCGCCGAACCTTCAGGAACTGTACCTGAAGTCGCTCGCCGCGATCGGCCTCGATTCCAGCCTGCACGACATCCGTTTTGTCGAGGACGACTGGGAAAGCCCGACGCTCGGCGCCTGGGGTCTCGGCTGGGAATGCTGGTGCGACGGCATGGAAGTCAGCCAGTTCACCTATTTCCAGCAAGTCGCGGGCGTCGAATGCGCGCCGGTCGCCGGCGAACTCACCTACGGAATGGAGCGGCTCGCCTGCTACCTGCAGGGCGTCGACCACGTCATGGACCTCAACTTCAACGGCCGCGAAGGCGCCGACAAGGTGACCTATGGCGACGTGTTCCTGCAGGCCGAGCAGGAATACTCCCTGCATAATTTCGAGCACTCCGATTCCGAAATGCTGTTCAAGCAGTTCGTGATGGCGGAAGAGGCCTGCAAGAAATATCTCGCGGCGGGCTGGAAATCCGGCAGCAACCAGAAAGAACATCTGATGGCGCTGCCGGCCTATGACCAGTGCATCAAGGCAAGCCATGTCTTCAACCTGCTCGATGCCCGCGGCGTGATCTCGGTGACCGAACGGCAAAGCTACATCGGACGCGTGCGCGACCTCGCAAAAGCCTGCGGCGACGCCTGGGTCCACACCGAAGCGGGCAGGGCGTCTTGATAAGCGTTTTGGAATTGAGTCATTCCGCGAGCACGAACCTGCTCCCCTCCCTCCGCGCGCGAAGCGCGTGGCGGGGAGGGGTCGGGGGTGGGGGGTGCCAGATGCAGGAAAGAACGCAGCGTCGAATCGACCGGCGCGTCCCACGCGCTCGAGCCTTGCGTCGTGACGCGACAGAAGCTGAAAAGAAGCTGTGGCAACATTTGCGCCAGCCTCCGTTCAAGCAGCATCACTTTCGGCGTCAAGCGACGATCGGTGCTTACTTCGCCGATTTTGCCAGTCATCAGGCCAAAATTGTCATTGAGGTCGATGGCGGTCAGCACGCTGGCAGCGCCTCTGATGAGGTGCGCACGAACTATCTCGAAGCAAATGGCTATCGTGTATTGCGCTTCTGGAACAACGACGTTTTGGAGAACATGTCTGGCGTTCTTTTGACGATTGATACAGTAGTCAACGCCGATAGACCCCCCACCCCCGACCCCTCCCCGCCGCAAGCGGGGGGAGGGGAGTAAAGCCAATGCCTGATCTTTTGCTCGAATTGTTTTCCGAAGAAATCCCGGCGCGCATGCAGGCGAAGGCGGCCGACGATCTGCGCCGTATGGTCACCGACAAGCTGGTTGCCGAAGGCCTGGTCTATGAGGGCGCCAAGGCGTTCGTGACGCCGCGGCGGCTGGCGCTGACGGTGCACGGGATTCCGGCGCGGCAGCCGGATCTCAAGACCGAACGCAAGGGTCCGAAAATCGGTGCGCCCGATGCGGCCGTGCAGGGTTTTCTGAAAGCGACCGGCCTCAATTCGCTCGACGAGGCAAAGATCCAGCGCGACCCGAAGGGCGACTTCTACATCGCGCTGATCGAGAAGCCCGGCCGCGCCGCGATCGACGTGCTCGCGGAAATACTGCCCGTGATCGTGCGCACCTTCCCGTGGCCGAAATCGATGCGCTGGGGCGAGCGCTCGGCAAAATCAGGCGCGCTGACCTGGGTGCGGCCGCTGCATTCGATCATCGCGACCTTCGGTCCGGAGACCGAAGAGCCTGACGTCGTAAAATTCTCCATTGACGGCATCGAGGCCGGGCAAACCACTTTTGGTCACCGCTTCCTGGCGCCATCCGCGATCTCCGTGCGGCGCTTCGAGGATTACGAGGCAAAGCTGAAGGCCGCCAAGGTCGTGCTCGACCCGCAGGCGCGCAAGGACATCATTCTGGCCGACGCCAAGCAGTTGGCGTTCGCGCAAGGCTTTGAGCTGGTGGAAGACCAAGTGCTGCTCGACGAGGTGTCAGGCCTCGTCGAATGGCCTGTTGTGCTGATGGGATCGTTCGACCAGGAGTTTTTGTCGATCCCCGGCGAGGTGATCCGCGCCACCATCCGCAACAACCAGAAATGCTTTGTGGTCAGCGATCCCAAAACCGGAAAGCTCACCAACAAGTTCATCCTCACCGCCAACATCGAGGCGACGGACGGCGGCAAGGCCATCATCGCCGGCAACGAGCGCGTGATCCGCGCGCGGTTGAGCGATGCGAAATTCTTCTATGAGACCGACCTGAAGACCAAGCTCGAAGAGCGCCTGTCGAAATTCGAGAACATTGTTTTTCACGAGAAGCTCGGCACGCAGGGCGAACGCATCAAGCGCATCGAGCGTTTGTCGGCGGAAATCGCGCCGCTGGTCGGCGCCGATGTCGAAAAGGCAAAACGCGCCGCCCATCTGGCGAAGTCGGATTTGCTGACCGAAGTGGTCGGTGAATTCCCGGAGCTGCAGGGCTTGATGGGAAAATACTACGCGCTGGCGCAGGGCGAAGATGCCTCCGTCGCTGCCGCGAGCGAAGAGCATTACAAGCCGCAGGGGCCAGCCGATCGGGTGCCGACCGATCGCTTGAGCGTCGCCGTCGCATTGGCTGACAAGATGGATACGCTGGTTGGTTTCTGGGCCATCGATGAGAAGCCAACTGGAAGCAAGGATCCGTATGCGCTGCGAAGAGCGGCGTTGGGGGTGATCCGGCTCATCGTGGAGAACACGATCAGGCTTCCAATCCTGAAAGCTGCAAAATCGGCTATTCTCGGTCTCCCCGAAAAGGGGGCCAAGCATCCGGCCGCCGATGCGCAAAAGCTTCCGGGCGATCTCCTCTCCTTCTTCGCCGACCGCTTGAAAGTCCAGCTCCGCGACCAGGGCGCGCGACACGATCTCGTCGATGCCGTGTTCGCGCTCGGCGGCCAGGACGATCTGCTCATGGTGGTCCGCCGCGTCGAGGCGCTCGGCAAGTTCCTCGACACCGATGATGGCAAGAATCTGCTCGCGGGGACAAAACGCGCCAGCAACATCCTCTCGATCGAAGAGAAAAAGGACAAGCGCGCCTTCGACGGCGCACCGGATATTGGCCTTTACAAGCTCGACGAGGAGAAGGCGCTGGCAAAGGCGATCGATCAGGTGAAGAGCGAGGCCGGTGCTGCGGTGGCCAAGGAAGACTTTGCCGCCGCGATGAGCGCGATGGCGAAGCTGCGGCCGGCGGTCGATGCGTTCTTTGACAAGGTCAAGGTCAACGACGATGAACCAAACGTGCGCGAAAACAGACTGAAGCTCTTGAACGAAATCCGCGCGGCGACGCGCGCGGTGGCGGACTTTTCGAAGATCGAGGGCTGACACGTGGATCGCATGACGCTGGCCGCTTACGATTCGGATGCGGCGGCGTTCGCCAAAGACTGGCACGAGCAGCCGGCACCCGTTGATTTGCACGAAGTCGTCGAGCGCTTCTTCGTGCGCGGCGGCAATTCAGCCGATATCGGCTGCGGCTGCGGCCGCGAGGTGGCCTGGCTCAACGCCAACGGCTTTTCCGCCACCGGTTTCGACGCCTCGCAAGGCCTGCTGACGGAGGCGCGGCAGCGTTATCCCGGTCTGAAGTTCGCGCATGCCGAATTGCCCGAGCTGAAGGGCATCGGCACCTACGACAACGTGCTGTGCGAGACCGTGATCATGCATCTGAATCGCGCGCAGATCGCCCCTGCCGTCCGCCGGCTGCTCAACGCCGTCAAGCCCAGCGGGATTCTCTATCTGAGCTGGCGGATCACCGACAATGCCGACCTGCGCGATTCGCAGGGGCGGCTTTACTGTGCGTTCGATACCGCGCTGGTGCTGGCGGAACTGAAAGCAACCGCGCTGCTGCTCGATGAAGAGGTCGTCAGCGCCTCCTCGGGCAAGAAGATTCACCGCCTCGTCGCCAAGAAGCCGGGTCTGGAGATCAGGGAATAGAGCGCCAACGAAAAGCCCCGCCCAGGGGGGAAACCGGGCGGGGCTTTCTTGTCCGGTCGTATCTCGCGCACATCCGCTTGCGCGGCGCCCGGACTATCGTTCAGGCTGGCGGGATTAATCGACCACCTGAACGATGCGACGCGAACGCGGTTCGACCAGGACCGTCTGGCCGTTCACCACGGTGTAGCGATAGGGCGTTGCCGCATAGGTCTGCGGTACGTCGTAATAGGTGATGCCGGCGTCCGGCAGCACGCCGCCCACGGTCACGCGCTCCGGAATGGTGAAAGTCGGCACGCGCTCACGCACGACATATTCCCGGAACGCCGGGCGTTGTTCGATGGTGATGCCCTCATGCTCGCCGACGACCACGCTGCCGCCGCCAACGACGCCCACGGTACCGCTCTGCGCCTGTGCTGCGATCGGGGCAGCCATCACGCCGGCGACAGCTGCGATGGCAAGTAGTCTGTTCTGCATAGTGTACTCCCTCGTGCGCTCTATTGGTTTGACGCGTTTTCTTGACGCGAACCGGCGTCCACTTCGCTTGAAAACGCTATGACGCCGGCTAGCCAGCGTACAATGTGAGCCAATTCATCGCGGGCGGCATAGTTCCGGAAAAATGGCTGCCTCAAACGCGGCAATTTCGGGCAATTTTTGCGAACGTCGGAACCGGTTGAGGCGACAGGCGTCTCCTATTCCGGAACCGCGCCAGCGGTTAAGTTGCCGCCCTCGATTCGAGCTTCCCCTCATCATCCGGAGAAATTTCAAATGACCATCACCGCCGCGCATATTTCCCCGATCGTCGCCCTGATTGCGGGAGTCCTGATCCTGATCATGCCGCGGTTCCTGAATTTCATCGTCGCGATCTACCTGATCATCGTCGGTCTGGCCGGGCTCGGCGTGTTCAAGATGCTGCGCTTCTAGTCAGGCAAGCGGGCTTTCGCGGCTTGCGCGGAACCCCTCAAAGTGGTGTAAGGCGCGCATCTTCTCCTCTCTTTTCGGATTGTCATCTGCCATGGCCAAAGCGGTTGCGAAGTCCAAGAAAAACCTTCTGAAAATCGTAGCGAAATCAAAGTCATCGGCGCCGGGCAAAGCCGCGCCGGCGGCCTCGGCGCGCAAGACGCTAACGAAGGCTCCGGCACCGAAGGCCGTTGCGAAGCCGGCACCCAAGGCGGTTACGAAGCCAATTGCCAAGCCAGTTGCCAAGACAGCTGCGAAGGCTCCGAACAAGCCTGCCAGCAAGACGGCGAAGAAGGTGAGCAAGCCGGCCGTCGAAGCGGTAAAATCCGGCAAGTGGGTTTACACGTTTGGCGACGGCAAGGCCGAGGGCAAAGCGGGCTTGCGCGATCTGCTCGGCGGCAAGGGCGCCAATCTCGCCGAAATGGCCAATCTCGGCCTGCCGGTGCCTCCGGGCTTCACGATTCCGACCTCGGTCTGCACTTACTTCTACGCCCACGACAAATCCTATCCGGCTGCGCTGAAGGCGCAGGTCGAGAAGGCGCTGGAGCATGTCGGCAAGCTCGCCGGCAAGTCGTTCGGCGATTCCCGGAATCCGCTGCTGGTGTCTGTGCGCTCGGGCGGCCGCGCGTCGATGCCGGGCATGATGGATACCGTGCTCAATCTCGGCCTCAACGATGAGACCGTCGAAGCGCTCGCCGAATTGTCCGGCGACCGCCGCTTCGCCTATGACAGCTATCGGCGTTTCATCACGATGTATTCGGATGTCGTGCTCGGCTTCGAGCATCATCATTTCGAGGACATCCTCGACACCTTCAAGGACGGCCAGGGCTACACGCTCGACACCGATCTGACCGGCGACGACTGGGTCGAACTGGTCGGCCGTTACAAGGATGCGGTGGCGCGCGAGACCGGTCACGATTTCCCGCAGGATCCGCACGCGCAATTGTGGGGCGCGATCGGTGCTGTGTTCTCATCCTGGATGAACGCGCGCGCGGTGACCTACCGCCGCCTGCACGATATTCCGGAATCCTGGGGCACCGCTGTGAACGTGCAGGCCATGGTGTTCGGCAATATGGGCGAGACCTCGGCGACCGGCGTTGCGTTCACACGCAATCCCTCGACCGGCGAGAGCAAGCTGTACGGCGAATTCCTGATCAACGCGCAGGGCGAGGACGTGGTGGCGGGTATCCGCACGCCGCAGGACATCACCGAATATGCGCGCCAGGAATCCGGCTCCGACAAGGCATCGATGGAAGTCGCGATGCCCGACGCGTTCAAGGAACTGACGCGGATCTACACGCTGCTCGAAAAGCACTACCGCGACATGCAGGACATGGAGTTCACGGTCGAGCAGGGCAAATTGTGGATGCTGCAGACCCGTGGCGGCAAGCGCACCGCCAAGGCGGCGCTGCGGATTGCGGTCGAACTCGCCAACGAAGGACTGATCTCGAAAAAGGACGCGGTGATGCGGATCGATCCCGCCTCGCTCGACCAGTTGCTGCATCCGACCATCGATCCCTCGGCCAAGCGCGACGTCATCGCCACCGGCCTGCCGGCCTCGCCCGGCGCCGCCTCCGGCGAAATCGTGTTCTCGTCCGATGAAGCGGCGAAACTGCAGGCCGATGGCCGCAAGGTCATTCTGGTGCGGGTCGAGACCAGCCCGGAAGACATTCACGGCATGCACGCCGCTGAGGGCATTCTCACCACCCGTGGCGGCATGACCTCGCACGCCGCCGTGGTCGCGCGCGGCATGGGCAAGCCCTGCGTCTCCGGCTGCGGCACCATTCGCGTCGATTACGGCCGCGGCACCATGAGCATCGGCACCCGCACTTTCAAGACCGGCGACGTCATCACCATCGACGGATCGGTCGGCCAGGTGCTGGCCGGACGGATGCCGATGATCGAGCCGAAACTGTCGGGCGAATTCGGCACGCTGATGGGCTGGGCCGATGCCGTTCGCAAGCTCGGCGTTCGCGTCAACGCCGACACGCCGGAAGACGCGCGCACCGCGATCAAGTTCGGCGGCGAGGGCATCGGCCTTTGCCGTACCGAGCACATGTTCTTCGAGGAAACCCGCATCCGCACCGTGCGGGAGATGATCCTTTCCGAGGACGAACAGTCACGCCGTGCGGCGCTGTCAAAACTGCTGCCGATGCAGCGCGCGGATTTCGTCGAGCTGTTCGAGATCATGAAGGGGCTTCCCGTCACGATCCGTCTGCTCGATCCGCCGCTGCACGAGTTCCTGCCGCACACCCAGGCCGAGATCGAGGAAGTCGCGCGTGCGATGAACACCGATCCGCGCAAGCTCGCCGATCGCGCCCGCGATCTTGCCGAGTTCAACCCGATGCTGGGCTTCCGCGGCTGCCGTCTTGCGATCGCCTATCCTGAGATCGCCGAGATGCAGGCGCGCGCGATCTTCGAAGCCGCGGTCGAGGCCGAAAAGCGCACCAGCAAGGCCGTCGGCCTCGAGGTGATGGTGCCGCTGATCGCGACCAAGGCCGAGTTCGACCTGGTCAAGGCGCGCATCGACGCCACCGCGCAGTCGGTGATGAAGGAGACCGGCAAGAAACTCGCCTATCAGGTCGGCACCATGATCGAGTTGCCGCGCGCGTGCCTGATGGCTGGCGACATCGCGAACACCGCCGAGTTCTTCTCCTTCGGCACCAACGATTTGACGCAGACCACCTACGGCATCAGCCGCGACGACGCCGCGAGCTTCCTTGGCACCTATGTGGCGAAGGGCATCCTCGAGATCGATCCGTTCATCTCGGTCGACCGCGATGGCGTCGGCGAACTCGTCAAGATCGGCGTTGCGCGTGGACGCAAGACGCGGCCCGATCTCAAGGTCGGGATTTGCGGCGAGCATGGCGGCGATCCTGCCTCGGTGGCGTTCTGCCACGAGATCGGCCTCGACTACGTCTCGTGCTCGCCCTATCGCGTCCCGATCGCGCGGCTCGCCGCGGCGCAAGCCGCGCTCGGCAAGACAGTTGCGAGCCAGGCGTAGTTCTTCACTGCGCTAGTAATCAGAAATCGGCGTCATGCCCGGGCTTGTCCCGGGCATCCACGTTTTTGGACCTCTCGTCATTGCGAGCGAAGCGAAGCAATCCATCGCGCGGCTGGAAAGATGGATTGCTTCGTCGCTTCGCTCCTCGCAATGACGTGAAAACTACGGTCCTCGGCTTCCATCGCAATGCACGACACAGCACCGCATCGCCCCGTAGTGACACCGGGAACCCGCAACATTTTCTTCATCATCTTCGTTGACGGGATGTTTACCACTTTCATCGCGCTCCCGTTTACCAAGCTTTCTCAAGTGCCACGGCAAATGCGCGCGACGTCTTGCGTGGTGCACGCAGGCCACGCCGATTAACTCCCCGGCAACCTAAATTCGATACCAACAATAAAGATCGAATTGCACGGATGTACTGACGTTCGGTCGTTTTTTGTAAGCGTTGCGTAGAGCGTATCGATGAATGTGTTGCGTAACCAGCCGAAGGGCGCGCGGTTCGCGTCCTTCGGTCTCGGTCTTTGCATCTTCGCATTGATGCCGACCGAGATCGGATATCAGGATATCGCGTCACTGCTGGCCCGGCAGCCGGGCGTCGCCGAACGCTGGCAGAAGCGGGTGTTCTCCACCGCCGGCAATATCCACGTCGCGACCTTCAGCTTCGGCCGTCCGATCGGAACCGCTTCGCCGCAGACCGCAACCTTTCGGCTCGCCAGCCTCGACAATCAGGGCATCGACATCACCGGTGCAGTGACGCGCAACCCGATCATCGCCCCGCCGCCGCGTTATCATGCCGCCGATTTCCCCAAGGTCGATCGCACCATGAAGGGCGACCGCCTCGTCATCGCTCCGTCCACGCCTGCGGAGAGCTCGATCCCCGCCGGCAGCGCGCCGGCCATCGAAGATCCTTCGTCCTCAAACGCTTCCGTCAAAGGCCAAAAGACCGCTGCCACGCCGCCTTCAGGTGAGCCCGCGCCGCTCGATCCCGAACTTCAGGCCGCGCTGCGCGCGCCGCCGCTGCCGCAATTCGATGTGTCGATGTCACTCGAAGCCAAACCGCTCGACGACAAGCCGCTCGGTAAGCCAAAGGACGTCTCGGCAGCACCGGAAGTGGCGCTCGCGCCCGCGCCGCCGCGCGACAATTTCTCCTTCAAGACCTCAAGCCTGTTTTTTGGCTCTTCGCTCGGCGCGCCCGAAACCATCGAGCGCTGGCGGCCGGGCGAAGAGCCCATCGTCATGCTGCCGAGTGCGGTGGTTGCCGATCCCGACCTGAAGATCATGGCCTCGCTGCCGGTCGATGCCGACGGCCCGGTCAAGGCCGGCGAGATGGGCGTCAGCGTCGCGCCGAAGGGCGAGGTCAATTCCGACAACCAGCGTGCCAAGACCCCGGCTGAGCGGCTCGGCCTGTTCGACGAGAAGTCGCGCGCCAAGTCGGAAAAATGTCTGACTGAAGTTGTCTATTTCGAAGCCCGCGGCGAAGCGGTGCGCGGCCAGATCGCGGTGGCGCAAGTGGTATTGAACCGCGCCTTCTCCGGCAAATATCCGGATACGGTGTGTGGCGTGGTCTACCAGAACAAGCACCGCCATCTGGCCTGCCAGTTCACCTTCGCCTGCGACAACAACAAGGACGTCGTCAAAGAGCCCGACATGTGGGACCGCGCGCAACGGATCGCAAAGGCGATGCTGGACGGCCAGCTCTGGCTGCCCGAGGTCGACAAGTCGACACACTACCATGCCTATTGGGTGCGCCCGTCCTGGGTCAGCGAGATGAAGAAGATGTACAAGACCGGCGTGCACACCTTCTACCGGCCCCGCAACTGGGGCGACGGCAGCGACGCGCCAAGCTGGGGCACCGCGGCGGAGACGGCGCAAATTTCCGCCAAGCTCGCCGAAGCCGCAAAGAGCTCAGCGGAGCAGGCGAGCGTCAGAAGGTAGTGATTGTCGTCCCGGCGAACGCCGGGACCCATACGCCGCGGCCCTCATGATGAGATGCGGTGGTTGACGCCTTCTTCCAGCAACAGCGCCCTGTGGTTATGGCTCCCGGCGTTCGCCGGGACGACGAGCTGAGTTCTCGGTTCGCGCTCGGGCCCGAGTTGCCTCCCACCCCCCCAAATTGCACTCGACGATTTTGCAGGGCTGCCCTGCAGCAGAGAAATTTTCTCCGCCGCTCTTGGGATTTCCATGCGAATGCATTAACTCCTCCCGGCGCACCCGCCCGGTCGCTTCCGGCCCGGGCGCCAAGCATCGAGGAAACGCATGGCTGTAACCGCAGACAATCTTCGCCCGGCCAAAGCCAGCTGGCGGACGCCATTGGTGATCATCATCTGCGGATGCGCGATTGCGCTGTTGAGTTTCGGGCCGCGATCGAGCCTTGGTTTCTTCATCCAGCCCATGAGCAAGGAATTTACCTGGGGCCGCGACGTCTTCGGCCTGGCGCTGGCGCTGCAGAACCTGTTGTGGGGATTGGGCCAGCCGATCGCAGGCGCGATCGCCGACCGTTTTGGACTCCTGCGCGTGATGGTGGTGGGGGCGCTGCTCTACGCCGGCGGGCTGCTGGTGATGCGCTACGCGTCGACGCCTGGCTCGCTCGATCTTGGCGCTGGTGTTCTGATCGGTTTCGGACTTTCCGGCTGTTCATTCAATCTGGTGCTGTCTGCGTTCAGTAAGCTGTTGCCGCCGGAGAAGCGCGGCATGGCGCTCGGCGCCGGCACCGCCGCCGGCTCGTTCGGCCAGTTCCTGTTCGCGCCCTTTGGCGTGGCGCTGATCGACAATTTTGGCTGGCAATCTGCGCTCACCGTATTCGCGCTGCTGATGCTCCTGATCGTGCCGCTGTCACTGGCGCTCGCAACGCCGCCCGCGACGTCGGAAAATGTGCCGGTCGCGGACCAGCAATCGTTCAAGACGGCGCTGGCGGAAGCGTTCGGCCACCCATCCTACGTGCTGCTGGTGCTCGGTTTCTTTACTTGCGGCTTCCAACTCGCCTTCATCACCGTGCATCTGCCGGCCTATCTGGCCGATCGCGGCATATCTGCGCAGACCGGCGGTTGGGTGATCGCCGCGGTCGGCCTGTTCAACATCATCGGCTCGCTCAGCGTCGGCGTGCTGCAGAACAAGTTTCCGAAGCGCTATATTCTTTCGTTTCTATACTTCGTGCGAGCGATGGCGATCGTTGCGTTCATCTCGTTCCCGATCACGCCGTTTTCCGCCATCATGTTCGGCGCCGTTACCGGCCTGGCCTGGCTTTCGACGGTGCCGCCGACCTCGGCGCTGGTGGCGCTGATGTTCGGCACCCGCTGGTTCGCGACGCTGTATGGCTTTGCTTTCGTCAGCCATCAGGTCGGCGGTTTCCTCGGCGTCTGGCTCGGCGGCATCGTGTTCGAGCAATATGGCTCGTACACGCCGATCTGGTGGCTTTCGGTACTGTTCGGCGTGCTGTCGGCGCTGATCAATTTGCCGATCGTGGAACAGCCGGTCGCGCGCCCGGTTGCGCAGCCCGCCTGATACTCATCGAAGTGGCATGATCTCCGGGCAAACGCGTTCCGCGTTTGTCCCGAGGGAAAACCGGTTTCCACTTTTCCGGATCATGCTCTAAACACTCTTCCAACTGACAAAGTTCGGGAGAGTCATCGTGGGAACGTTCAAGGCCATCAGGATCGACAAGGCGGAAAAAGGCACCACCGCCGCGGTAACGCAGTTCGACGAAGCCGAATTGATGGAAGGCGACGTCACCGTCCGCGTCGAATGGTCGACACTGAACTACAAGGACGGTCTGGCCCTCACCGGCAAGGCCCCGGTGGTGCGGCGCTTCCCGATGATCGCCGGCATCGACTTCGCAGGCATCGTCGAACAATCCACCCATCCGCAATGGAAGGCCGGCGACAGGGTGGTCTGCAACGGCTGGGGCATGGGCGAGACCCATCTCGGCAGCTACGCCGAGAAGGCCCGCGTCAAGGGCGACTGGCTGGTGCGGCTGCCCGATAATATCTCCACCCGCGACGCGATGGCGATCGGCACCGCCGGCTATACCGCGATGCTGTCCGTGCTGGCGCTGGAGAAGCACGGCCTGACGCCCAAAAGCGGCCCCGTCGTCGTGACAGGAGCTGCGGGCGGCGTCGGTTCGGTCGCGACCGCCGTGCTGTCGAAACTCGGCTATCACGTCATCGCTTCCACCGGGCGGGTGTCGGAGACCGATTATTTGAAAGGTCTCGGCGCCGCCGAAGTGATCGACCGCAACGAATTGTCAGGCCCCGCAAAACCGCTGGCCAAGGAGCGCTGGGCCGGGGGCATCGACAGCGTCGGGTCGAGCACGCTCGCCAACATCCTTTCGATGACGAAATATGGCGGCGCTATCGCCGCGTGCGGCCTTGCGGCGGGCATGGACCTGCCGTCTTCGGTGGCGCCGTTCATTTTGCGCGGAGTGTGCCTTCTCGGCATCGATTCCGTGATGAGCCCGATCGAGCAGCGCAAGCTTGCCTGGAGCCGCCTCGCCAGCGATTTGGATCACGGAAAACTCGCTGATATTACTCATGAAATCGGCCTGGACCAAGTCATCGGCGCCGGCGCCAAAATCCTCGCCGGCGAGGTCCGCGGTCGAATCGTGGTAAAAATTCTCTAACGGCGTTCAGACTTTACCAACCATGCTGCTCCAATGTTGCCACGGTTCGTATGGTAAGCAGCGGGTAAAGAGGCCTGCATGATCCGGAAAACGGGATACCGGTTTTCCGCGGAGGTCATGTCTAGCAAGGCGGGTGCCCGCGCTCAGTAGGGTGGAGTTGCTGCATGCTTGCGCGTTTGGTGTTGGGGGCCGTCACGGCCACGTCGATGGTGGTGCCGGCGCTGGCCGGGATGATGAATGCCGATGAGGCCCGTAAGTTTGTGAGCGGCAAGGTTTTCGCCTTCACCTGTTTCGACGGCACCCGCGGCGCAGGCCGCGTGCTCGACGATCTCGGGGCGGCCGGCTCCATTCAATTCAGCGGCGCGGGGCCGACCCGCCATGTGCGCCTGCCCGGCAACACGCTGCAGATCCGCGGCCAGGCGGTTTGCGCTTCCATCAAGGGTCTTCCGTTCGAGCCGTGCTTCAATCTCGACAAGCGCGATGACCGCTCCTTCCGGGGGTCGGTGTCGGGCATGGGCTTCGCCTATTGCGATTTCCGCCACCAGGGCGCGCAGCAGATGCTGATGGCCCGCTCGGTGGCGCGGCCGCGTTCGCTGCATGCGCCGGCGCAGACACGCTCGGCCGACGCCTCGCGCACGGAAGTCTCGGCTCGCGTCGAGACGCCGGCGGTTGAGGCCGCAAAGCTCGAGCCGGTGAAGGCGGAGCCGGCGAAGGTCGAAAGCGCGCCGGAGCTGCGCCGTTCCACCGAGTGATTTCCGGCGAAATGAAGCCCAAAGTTGGGAAAGTGTGCCCGTAGTCATACGGGCTGGCGTTTTCACGTCTTGGTAGCGAGTCTAGCCCCACCGTGACGGCCAATGACGGCTTGGGGGCGGCTCATACATGAGATCAACTATGCCGCTGTATTTTTTCCGGATTAGCAACGGTCACTACGCTGGCGCATCCGACCAGGGCTCCGAATTCGAAAGCCGCGAAGCCGCCTGGGCCGAGATGACCAAGGTGTCCGGCAACCTGCTCGGCAGCATTTCGCGCAGCATGAAGCAGAATGCCGAATGGCAGATGGAAATGCTGGACGAATCCAAGAAGCCGGTGTTCAGGATCCGCCTCGTGGCGGAATCCGTCACCTGATTTTTCGATCGGCAAGTTCCTCCGTTCGGTGCGCGCGGCCTGACCGATCAACTCTCCGTCGGCACCGCAGGCGCCACCGCCGCCCGCCTGCGGAACAGGATCCGCTGATACAGCCAGCCGATCGCCACCAGCACCAGGCCCAGGCACATAAAGGACAGCGCGCGATAGACCCCGGTCAGCGTCGACATGTCGATCAGGAAGGCTTTCAGGATCGTCAACGCGATCACGACCGCTGACGCCAGCCGCGCGCGTTGCGAGTTGAAGAGGATGCCGATCCCGAGCATGACGACGCCGAACGCCAGATAGGCGATCGAGTAGGTGTATTGCTCGGCGCCAGTGGTCGGGCCGATGGCCATGACCGGACCGTGATAGATCCTGCGGATTTCAAACGTCACATAGGCCAGCGCCAGAATGAGCGCGCCTGCCGCGATCGTGTTGGCGTATTCGACCGGACGCCGCCCCGCCACCGCATAGGACAACAGAAGCGCCAGCACCGCGGGCAGGGCATAGCCGAGCAGCAGCAGGTTGATGACGACGCCGCCGACATCGATCGACCATAGCATCGGGTTCTCCAGCACCAGCAGCCCGAACACGGAAGCCAGGCCTGCAAAGACGGTGAGCAGGATCGCGCCGGCATTGTGAACGACACTTCCGGTGCGGAGGTGCAGGCGCTCCAGCCCGATCGCCATCGCCAGCACGACACAGACCTGCAGCGCGACTTCGGTGAGCCCGGCGCTCGGGCGATAGACGTCGCCATTATTGACGGCATGGCGGATTTCCATGAACGCCAGCAGCACCGTGAACAGGATGGCAGCGGATTCGACGATGCGCAGCGGCGCATCGTCGCCGCCGCGGCGCAGGAAAATGCTGCCGGCCCAGAACGATAGCGCCGGAATGCCGTAACCCCACAGCAGCCAGTTGAAGATCGGCGTGGTGCCGACGACGTCACCGACGATACGCGGCTCGTAGCCGATCCGCAGCACCACGATGGCGGCGAGGATCGCGGCCAGCGAACGCAGGAACGGGATCGGCCGCTGCATCGAGATCCAGGCGGTGCCTGCCGACATCAGTGCCAGCGCGATCGTGAGCCAGCCTTTTTCCAGCGCGAATGTCAGCGCCAGCGCCAGCGCTGCGAGCGCGCCGGTCGCAAACAGCGCGATCGAGGCCTGCAGGCCCGGACGGTCCTCGCGCTTGGTCAGGATCTCGGTCGCCGCAGCATAGGCGGCGGCAAGGATCACCGCGAGGATCGCGAACGGGATCGAGCGGTCGAGATTCGCGATCCGGGCATAGAGCGCGACCAATAGCGCGAGCGGCGTGAACACGGCGGCCGCCGACCAGATCACAGGGATGACGGCGCTGGCCGAGCGGCCCTGCGCCAGGAACCCCGCGACGCCAAATCCGGCGGCGAAGATCGCGGCGGAGATCAGGTGCAACGACACCGATCCGTCCGTGGCGCTCGGCCCGATGCCCGCGATCGGCCCGCCGGGCAGCACCAGCATGTCAGGATTGGCGCGGATCGCCCATTCGGCGAACACGATGAAGACGAGACCGGCGGCGGCGCCGACCGCGCCGACCGCGGCGTCGGTGCGCCAGGCCACAAACAAGCTGCCGGCTACCAGCAGGCCGAACGTGACCATCGCGACGTCGGCATGAGAACTGTTCAGCACAATCAGGGTCGCGCCGAGCAGATAGGCCGCGAGCGAGCCGGACGAAATCGGTTCGATCTCGCCGTCTTGCGCTGAAGGCCCGAACATGAAGCCGCACACGACAAGCAATGCGGCGAGGACGAAGCCGGCGATCACATGGAACACATGCGGCGCGACCATCGACGGGCCGCATTGCAGGCAGGGCAGCGTCCAGAGCAGCGCGAACACGATGGTGGTGACCGCAAGCCAGCGCCACATCCGCACGCGCGCCAGGCCGAAGGCGGCCGCGGTAACGATCGCGAGGTAGACATAGAGCGCCCAGAAGTCCGGCTTGCCGGAGGAGACCAGGACAGGAGTCACGAAGGCTCCGGCGATGCCGAGCCCGGCCAGCGCCGGCCCGTGCAGCAGTGCCGCGGCCAGCGTGCCCATCGCCACCAGCCCAAGCAGGATGAACGCGGTGGCGGGCACCAGGAAGCCGTACAGCGCATAGGCCGCGTAGACGGTCGCAAAGGCCACCGCCGTGCCGGCGGCGGTCAGGATCGCCGGGATGTTGGCGATCGGCGTCGCTTCGATCGTGGAGATGCTTTCCTTGCGGCGGGTCCATTCGCCGGCAGCGAGCAGCGCCAGCGCGAACAGGCCGCCGAGCAGCACACGCACCCCGGGGCCGAGCAGGCCGGCCTCGATCGAATAGCGCACCATGAAGAAGCCGCCGAGCGCCAGCGTCAGGCCGCCGATCCACACCACCCAGCGGGTACCGATGGTTTCCTCAAAACCGCGATCGGGTTGCGGCAAGGGCGGCGGCGCGGCGGGCGGGCCGTCAGCCGTTTCCGCTGTCGTCTCGGTCGGCGCTTCGGTTTGCGGCCCGGCGGCGGGAGGGGTCCATTCAGCCTCGGGCGCGATCGGCGGCGGTTCGGCCACGACGCCGGGAGAGGTGGGCGTGGTGCCTTGCTCGAACATCTGGGGAAGCGGTGGCGGGACGGGCCTGGCGAGCGCTGCGGCCGCTTCCATCCTGTCCAGCCGCCTTCGCAACTCCCCGATCTCGTTCATCGCCTTGACGGCAATGATAACGGCGACAATGGCGAACAGGAACGGAAGAATTACAAACTCGTCGAGCATCAGGCCTCCAGGCGGGCACGCAGAAACGTTGACCGCCTCTATGCGGCCCGTCGCAATGCTGTGAGTGCAACTCTGCCGGCAAAAAGTTCAAACCGCCCCCCTGGGCGGCGGCATTTTAGCACACTATTCGGTCAAGATTATTCGAGATCCACGCGGAAGGGGCGGCCCTCGACGGTCATGCTGCCCGGGCCCATCTCATCGAGCGCCCGCAGCATTCGCCCCTCGCGCCCCAGCGCCTTATCGGCGAGGCTGACGATCAGCCGGTTGGGCTGGGCGATCGGCGAGGCGGCGCGGATCTGCCGGGCGATCGAAATCTCGTCGCGGTGCGGATTGAGCATGCAGGCGGCGGCAAAGGCGCTGGCGGTCGAACGGCTGATGCCGGCATAGCAATGCACCACCATCGGCGCGCTGCGGTCCCAGCCGCGCACGAAGTTCAAGACCTTCTCGATATGCGCGTCCGACGGCGCCAGAAAGCCGTCCATCACCTCGGTGATGTCGTCCATCGACACGCGCAAATGGTTGGCCTCGAGCACCGAGGCCGGCCGCTGCACCTGATCGACGTTGGCCATCACGGTGAGGATATGGCTGGCGCCGGTGGCCTTGACGGTCTGGGGAAGGGCGGCGAGCGAGCAGACGTGAAGCATGGTGATCCTTTTGGGGAGGTGTCCATTGCGGACCGTCCCTGGGCAGTCGCCATTATAGGCCCGGGTGGGGGCCGGTCAAAGCGGGTTTGGCCGCGCTTTTTGCCTTCAGAACCGCGAAATTATCCGATGTGCGGTTTGGCCACTCTGTTCTTTCTGCAACGTCCGCCCGCTGCGATGCGGCAAGGCGCAAGGAGAGATAATTTCACGCATCCGTCAACCGATCGCTCTACCGGAGAACCAAATCGATCAAGCAGCGTTGAGAAATGCACTTGCCGGGTGTCAACCGGACGCAACGGAGAATGATGGACGGAGGCATTTTTCCGGTTTCTGCCTTCGACACCAACGCATCGGTACGCGCTGACATCTAACCCGTTCCCGGCGAGTGCGCTTTTTTGCTGTTTGAGTTCGTCCGGACAAATTCACACGGATCTCGCCCGCACTTGCAGTCACTGCGGCCCTTGATGGTCCACGCGCGGTGCGGATGATTTCACACGCCCCATTGAGACCGACACAGCCGGAGATCAGTTCTCAAGCGACCACTTCATCGGTTCCTAGTGCCAACTGCCGATGAGCCCGAGCTCCTTCCGTACCGTGGCAGCGGAATTGCCGACCTTCTCCACGGCCTTCTGAAGCTCCTCCTCGGATACGCGAAGCGCCTTGGCCCAGTATTTGACCTCACGCGGATCGTGCATGTTGATCTTGGACCGGTCGGGTCGTTCTTTTTTCGTCAGATTGCTCATGGCCATCCTCCACGGAAAGAAACGGCGCTATGGACGCTCGGTTCCTTTTGAGACGAACCCTGCCGAAGAAGGCCTTCCTGATTACAAACGTTGTGCCCAACAGCGATAACCCCGCGCCGGTGCCGGCAATCCTGACAATCCCGAAACCCTGACGCGTGGGCGTGCACCAACTCTCTGCCTAAGGCGCGTTTTTCTTCAGCCACGCATTCATCAGCGCGATTTCTTTTTCCTGATCTGCGATGATGCTTTCAGCCAATTTGCGCATGGCCGGGTCCTTGCCGTGCGCCAGTTCGACCTTAGCCGCGTCGATGGCGCCCTGATGATGGGGAATCATGCCGCGCACGAAATCGACATCGGCATTGCCGGTGTAAGTGACCTCCATGCCGTGCATCATTTTCATGTGCACTTCCTTGAACGCCCTCGTTGAGGGCGCGTCATTCGATTGCGGCTGCATCGCCGCGCTATGCGGTGACTTGGCCTTATCCATGCCTTGCGCCACGGCGAATCCAGCCAGGCCTAAAGTCAGCGTAGCGGTAAGCACGATGTGGGTCAGTTTGGCCATCTGAGTTTCCCTTCTCTTTCACGGTTATGAGGTTTGATTCTTCATTTCGGTTTACTTGAATTGCCCTTGGCGAACTTTGCCGTCCGGCGCGGTGAGCTGCACTACGCCTTTGACATCGGCCGGCAAAGCCGTCTCGGCCTTGCCGCTGAGCTTGGTCGCATCCCCCGGCTCCAGCGCGATGCGCTGCGCCTTGCCGCCTGCATTCACAATCGCCACGGCCTTGAAGCCCGTTGATGTGACCGGCTTCTCGCTCCCATCGGTCACAAACAACGCGACGTCGCTGCCGCCAACGACCAGCTCGATATGATAGTCTCCTGCATCGACAACGCGCCCGCCATGCGGACCCTTGACTTCGTGCGCCCCGGCGGGGACCGCTGCCAGGAACATGGTTGCGAGAAGCATTCGCTTCAATTGTCTCATGGGAGTCTCTCCTTTTTGTGAGCGATTAGAAGATTTTTGAGGGACTAATACGCTTGAGGTTGTGCGGCTCCTGCACGGCCGCCCTCAGCCCCAAGGCTGAGCGAGCGCAAGCGGTCGAGCGGTTTGCGGCCAAAGCGCAAGAACAGGATCGGCGTGACGAACGCATCGAGCAACGTCGCAGAGACGAGACCGCCGAAAATCGTGACCGCGACCGGATGCAGGATTTCCTTGCCGGGCGTTGCGGCATCGATCAGCAGCGGCACCAGCGCCACGGCCGCCGAGAGCGCCGTCATTAGGACCGGCGTCATCCGCTCAAGACTGCCGCGGATAATGAGATCCGGCCCGAAGGGGATATTCTCGTGAATGGCGAGATTGACGTAGTGACTGATCTTGAGGATGCCGTTGCGTGCGGTGATGCCGGTCAGCGTGATGAAACCGATCATGCTGGCAACCGACAACGGTTGCCCGGCAAGCCACAGCGCCGCGACTGATCCGATCAAAGCCAGCGGCACCGATCCCATGATGATCAGCGCCAAAACGCTTGAGCGGTAGCGGCTGTAAAGAATCGCGAAGATCAGCGACAGCGATAGCAAGGACAGCAAGCCGATGGTACGGCTGGCCTGTTCCTGTGCCTGGAACGTTCCCTCAAGACTCGTGGAGACGCCTTCAGGTAACGCCGCGCCTTTGAGGTCCTGCCGTATGGCTTCGATGATCTGCGCGGTGTCGGTGCGGCCATCGGTATTGGCCAGCACCACGACGCGCCGCCGTCCGTTCTCCCGCAATATCTGATTGGGGCCCTCGGTCTCGCGGATATCTGCGATTTGTCGCGCGGGCACCCAGCCCGAAGGCGTCTCTATGAGAAGGTCGCCAAGCCGCTGCGTGGTACGCAGACTATCCGGCAGGCGCATCATCACGTCAAAGCGCCGGTATCCGTCGGCGATGCGCGAGACCACGCGGCCGTTCGAGAGGCGGCTTAATTGTTCGACCACGGCCCCGGGCTGAACGCCGTAAAGGGCGGCGCGCTGGTAATCAACGCGGATTTCAAGCTGCGGGATGAGGACTTGTTTCTCCACCTGAAGATCAGTCAGGCCCGGGATGCTGGCGAGCCTCGTGCGCAGGGTGCCTGCCGTCATGCGTAGCGCTTCAAGATCTTCCCCGAAAATCTTGAGCGCGATCTCGGCGCGCACGCCGGAGAGCATATGATCGAGCCGGTGCGAGATCGGTTGACCGATATTGGTGGACAGCGGCAAGACCGCGAGCCGCGCGCGGATATCGGCGACAATATCGGACTTGCTGCGCGAATTCGTCTTGAGATCGACCTCGATTTCGGAGGAATGAACGCCTTCGGCATGTTCATCAAGTTCGGCACGCCCGGTGCGGCGGCCGACCGATTTGACTTCCGGCACACCAAGGATGAGACGCTCCGCAATCAAACCCACCCGGTTCGACTCCGTCAGCGACACACCGGGATTGAAGAGAAGATTTATCGTAAACGAGCCCTCGTTGAAGGGCGGTAGGAACGCGCGCGGCAGAGCAAACGCTGAAGCCCCGGCCAGAACCACCAGCAGCGAGGCGCTTCCAAGCACTAGGCGCTGGGCCGCAAGGGCGCGGATCAGGGAGGTGCGGTTGACGCGTTTCAAAAACCGCACCAGCGGGCTTTCATGACCATCAAGGCGCTTGAGCTGTGGCAACAGGTAATAGGCCATGACCGGGGTGAGCGTGATCGACACCACGAGGCTGGCCAGAATGGAAATAATATAGGCCTCTCCGAGTGGAGCGAATAACCGCCCCTCGATGCCCGAGAGCGCGAAGAGTGGCGCGAAGACCAGCACAATAATCATTGTGGCGTAGACGATGCCGGAGCGGACCTCCTGCGAGGCCGACACGATGACGTCAAAGACCGGGCGGGGATTATCGGCGGCACGGTTTTCTCGCAAGCGGCGGAAAATGTTTTCGACATCGACCACCGCGTCATCGACCAGTTCGCCGATGGCGATGGCGATGCCGCCGAGCGTCATGGTGTTGATCGACAATCCGGCAAAGTAGAACACGACCGCCGTGGCCAGAATGGAGACGGGAATAGCGGTCAGCGAAATCGCCGTGGTGCGCCAGTTGAGTAGAAAAGCAAACAGAATGACCGCCACCACGATGGCGGCTTCGATCAGCACCCGCTGCACGTTGTTGATCGAGGCTTCGATAAAATCCGCCTGCCGGAACAGGATTTGATTGGCCTTGACGCCCTGCGGCAGGCTCGCGCTCATGTCCTCCAGCGCCGTCTCGATCTTGCGCGTGAGCGTGACCGTATCGACATTCGGCTGCTTCTCGACGGACACGATCACCGCAGGCTTGCCCATATAGCCGCCGTCCCCGCGCTTGAAGCGGGGCGTGAACGAGACATCGGCCACCTGATGCAGATAGACGGGGCGGTTGTTGATCGTCGTCACCACGACGCTGCGCAAATCGTCGAGATTGGTTGTGCGCGCGATATTGCGTATCAGATACTCGCGCGCGTGCTGGTCGGTGAAGCCGCCGCCGGTGTTGACGCCGAATTGGCCAAGGGCCTTTTCGATTTGCTCATAGCTGACGCCGAGTGCCCGCACCGCTGCCGGTTGCGGCGCCACCCGGAACTGGCGGACCTCGCCGCCAATTGGAATCACCTGCGCCACTCCCGGAATGGACAGAAGCCGTGGCCGCACGGTAAAATCCGCTACCTCTCGCAGGGCCATGGGGCTTGCGCTCTCGCTTGAGAGCGCGATGAGAACTATCTGCCCCATGATCGAACTGACCGGCCCGAGTTGCGGCACGGTGTTGGGTGGCAGCTGGTCGCGGACCAGGGCCAGCCGCTCAATCACCTGCTGGCGGTTGCGGTAGATATCGGTGCCCCATTCGAATTCGACATAGACGATGGAAAGGCCAATGCCTGAAACCGAGCGCACGCGCGAAACGCCCGGCACGCCGTTCATTTGCGTTTCGATCGGGAATGAAACCAGTTGTTCGATCTCGGGCGGCGCGAGGCCTTCCGATTCCGTCATGATGGTGACGGTCGGCTTGTTAAGGTCCGGGAAAACGTCAACCGGCAATTTCGTCACGCTGTAAGCGCCAAAAACGATCAGAACACCAGCCAGTGCGAGGACCAGCAGGCGGTTGCGCAGGGACTGAGTGACGAGGAATGTGAACATGATCTTCCCCCTAGCGCACGTGATCGAGAAGTTCGGCGGCTTGCGTCACGATGCGCTTGCCCGGCTCCACACCGGCCGATATCAGCACGCGCTCACCGTCGAGCGGCGCAGTCCGCACCGCGCGGGGGGCGAAAATCTCGGCTGTGACATGCTCGAATACAATGTCCTGCCCGTTCGCCGCGCGCACGAGGGCACTGCGCGGAATCGCAATGCCCGGCACTTCAGCTTCGGTGCGCACGATCACGCTGACAAACTGCCCGGCGCGAAGCTCCGAAAGATCGCCGCTCTCGATCGCGAAATGCACCGGGATGGATTGGCTGCGGTCGGCAAACCCCGAGCCGCGATGGCTCACGTTGAAGATTTTTCCGGCGGCCGTTTTCGCATACGCGCCTCGCGCATCCCGAATGACCTCGAAGCTCAACGCTTCGATCCAGAGTTTTTCAGGATCGATGATGTGAAAGACGATGGCGTTCGGTTGGGCGATTTGTCCCGCCACGGCGTTGCCGTCCGCGACGACGCCCGAGACCGGCGCGATGAGCGCTTCCGCCTCACGCCTTGATTTATCCAGCATCGCGCGGCGTTCTTTCAAGCCCGCCACTTCGCTGCGCGAATCTTCAAGCTGAAAGCGCGCAACCGCGCCCGAGGGCGCCAGTGTTTCAGTTCGCGCGAGCTTGCGTTCGGCGATGGCAATCTGTTGATCAAGCTCGCCCTGCCTCTGGCGCATATCGGAAACATCGATCGCCTGCATGGGCGGCGTGACATAGGCCAGGACATCGCCGGCCTTGACCGGCGTTCCCAGACGCGGGAATCCGCCTGGGGGTGGGGACAATCGGCCGCCGATGGCAGCTTGTACGAAGCCGCTGGCATTGGGATCAGGAATGACGCGCCCCGGTAATTCGGTGGTGCGGTGGTGAACCGCGGATTCAGTCACGACCGTGCGCACCGCAAAAATCCGCTGCGCGGCCTTGGGCACGTACACACGGCCATCGGGCAGGCGTTGTGCCAAATCACTCGTTGGCGCGGCCGGTGACTTCGCTTGGTCGCCGTGGTCCTCACCTTCATGGGCAAAGGAAGGCGCGGTGCCCAGAACAATCAGGCTCAAAAGCACCGCCGCAATGGCCCGGCGCCACGAAGCCATAAGGCTCGCACCGATAAGCAACCCGGCGAGCGCTGCCCCGATGATGGGAAGAGGATTGTTGAACCAGGAAAGTCCGCTAGCCTGCGGCTGGTCGTCATGCGCTGCACCGGGGACGGTAAGCGTAACCGGCAGAATATCAGTGGCGTCTCCCGCCGTGACGGTAAAAATCAGATCGACGGCACCCGCCTTTGGAAGCCAAGGCGCGGGCAACGTATAGGCGTCGCCCGGTATTTCCTTGGCAACAGCGGGGCCAGCGGGCGTCTCAACGTTGATCGTTGCGCGTTCGACGGGTTCGTTGGTCGCGAACCGGTTTAGATAAACCGCCAGCACATCACCGCGCGCCACAGCAACGAGTTCAAACGCCTCCGATGTGGCCTCGCCGCGTGCGTTCGTCGATGTCCCCGTGGTGAGTTTCGGCTGCGCGTGGTCGTGCCCCTCATGCGCGCGCAGGGGCGCAGCTTGGAAGCCGATGAAGACGGAAGCGCTTAAGGCTGCCGCAAATAGAAAACGCATGAACGTATCCTTCGCCTTGAACATAAATCGCATCGGTGCACGCGTTGCCACGCGATAGCGCAGCGAGAACGCATGGGATGCGGTCAGATCAGGCGAAGGTTCTGGGGGGCTTGCGCAGCGCCGTGGGGTCGCGGCCAGCCGGCGCAGGCACGGTGGCGCTATAGGCCTGCGCGCGAATCCAAACAGGGCCGTCATCGCTCGGGGCATCCGCCAAGGTAAAGGCGCAACAGGCATGCGATACACCGTCGCAACAGCCGCCAACGCAGCCCGATTTCGATTTGCCCGAGGCGGGAGTGGCTGCCGATGCGAAAAGCTCCAGAGTGGCGGCGGCAGGTTCTGATACTTCCGAAGACGCAAGCGGTTCAGAGGCCGGGACGGAATTACTGACGACCGGGGTCTGTCCGCCGTGACCGGCATGTGCATCGGCACGCGATGGGACGGCAAACAGCACGATCATGCAGATCATTGCCGCCAAAAATCCCCATCTGTGGTTCGCTTTGCGCATGTGCAGATTCTATCACAATCCGTGGTCGGAATGGAATATAGACCGCAGAATGGCTAATTCCAGCCAAAGGCCAGCCAAATTCGCCGAATGGGCCGATTGTATCTCCGGAACCCTCAAAATCGTCACTTCTTGTTGTTGAACGCGGCGCGGTAGATTGCGTCGCTTCGCTGGCAATGACGAAGTTGGATCGTCGGGTGCGACAAATTAGCCCGACGGGCAAATCAATTCCGATTTTCGGAAATCGTGTCAAGCCCTGAAATAGAAAATATTTCTGTTTACCAGAAGGGCAAATCAGGGGCATATGTTTGGCCATCCCGTCCCACTCAGAGGGCGTCGGCCGTCGTCACGGACGTTGGACGGGTTGCGGTGGACGCTGATGTCGCGACGACGAACGTGGCGGATAGCGTACGGCGAAGTCGTGTGGTCCTGGCGCCCCGTTGCTGGCGTCACGTTCGTGAGGAGCCAAACGCTTCTTGCGGGCAATGGTGGCAAGAAAGCCCGTTCACCAGGGAGAGCACGATATAAGCCGTAAAGCCATTGCGCAGGGAAGGCCGGGTGTTCTCCGCTGGACCTGTATGCTCGTGTGCATTTTGTTTTGTGCAAACCGCACGCGAGACCGCGGGTGCAGCGCGCACCCGGTCTTCCCTGCGCCCTCTCATTGGAGGGC